>CALCWC010000045.1 GCA_937905985.1 uncultured Verrucomicrobiales bacterium
GCAGCTGGTACGAGTCCGGCTTTGTCCGCAAGCTCACCATCGAGGGCAACACCTTTGACCACTGCGGCGGCCCCGTCGTCAACGTGGCCCCGGAAAACCGAGAGCACGCACAGGCGGTCCACTCCGGCATCTCCATCTTGAACAACAAGTTCCTCACGGACAACAAGAACGCCATTTCCCTCAAATCCGCCGCAATCGTCCTCATCCAGGGCAACACCTTCTCCAACGGCACACCACAGGAGAACGTGCGCCAAAACAACTGCTCGGACGTGACTGTGAAATGACGGGGGGCGGCCGGTTGGCGCAAACCGGCGTGGAAATCGAAAACTTCCCCATGCCGGCATCCTGTGGAATGTGCATGTGGAAAGGGGGCGTGCCTCCTCATCCTGTTTGCCGCCACAGGCGGCATTCCCCCTTGACATTCCTGTTAGGCGCGGTATGATAGGGTCATGCCTATTACCTTTGCGCGCATCGAGGAACGCCGGAACACCGGCAACATGAAGTGGGACCTGCAGGGACCCCTGCCGTTCGGAATCGCGGACATGGACATTGAGTCCCCGCCTTGCGTCATCGATGCCCTGAAGGCTCGGGTGGACCACCATTTCTACGGCTACGCCTTCCTGACGGACCACATGAAGGAGACCATTGTCAGCTACCTGAAGGCGCGCCACGGGGTGGCAGCTAAGCCGGAGTGGCTGCATGAGCTGCCGGGCTGCGTGCCCGCGTTCACGCTGGTGGCGCGCGCCATCTGCGGTGATAGCCATGGTGCCATCATGACCTGCTCCCCGGTGTACCCGCCCATGCTGCACTGCCACGAGGCCGCCGGTGCGCGCCTCATTGATGTGCCGCACGTGTGGAAGGACGGCTACGCCTATTTTGACTGGGAAGCCATGGAGAAGGCGGTGACGCCGGACACCAAGCTGTTCCTGCTTTGCAACCCGCACAACCCGTCCGGCCGTTGTTGGAGCCTGGAGGACCTGCAGCGCGTGGGCGAGTTCTGCGTGAAGCACGATTTGGTTCTGTGTTCCGATGAAATCCACTGCGACCTGGTGCTGGAGCCCGGCATGAAGCACACCTCCGCGCTCACGCTCTCCCCGGAGATTCAGGAGCGTCTGGTGATGCTGAGCGCACCCAGCAAGACCTTCAACATTGCCGGCATCTGCTTCTCCTACATGTGCGTGCCGAACGCCAAGCTCAAGGAGCGCATCGAGATTGCCCAGGGCTGCAGCCTGCCCACGCTGAACGTGTTTGCCTACGCCGCCGCGGAGGCCGCGTACCGCCAGGGCTGGGGCTGGCATGCCGAGCTGCTGGAAACCCTGCGTGCCAACCGTGACTTTGTGGTCAACTACATCACCAACCAGATTCCCCAAATCAAGGTGGTGCCCAACCAGGCCACCTACCTCGCGTGGCTGGATTGCTCCGCCCTCGGCGTGGAGAGTCCCCACAAGTTCTTCCGCGAGAAGGCTGGCGTCTATCTGGACGACGGCGCCAACTTCGGCGATCCCACCCATGTGCGCATGAATTTCGCAACCTCCCAGGATCAGCTCCGCCAGGGCCTCGTGGCCATGAAGAAGGCCGTGGAGGAATTGCTGGGGTAATTCCTGATTGGGAGTAAGATTAAGAAAAGCCCGCCCGGTGTGATGCCGGGCGGGTTTTGAAAATTCAGCGTGCAGGGCGTGGTGGGCTGGCATGCGTTGGCGTGAATCCACCCCGCACGGAGGCGGGGTTACGTGCCGAGACGTATCGGGCGTGGTTACCCCCACGGCTTACGCCGTGGGCTGGAAAAAGTGAACGCCACCAAGGTGGCTCAAAGAAAGCGCGCCATTCGGCGCGGGGCATAGATGTTTCCGCGCGGCTCGGCCGCGCCTATATTTAAGCCGCTTAGTCGGCGACAACCTTTTCCAGTCCCACGGCGTAAGCCGTGGGGGTGTCCCCCTTTGCTCTTACAACTAACGCAACCCCGCCTTGTGCGGGGTGGATACACGCCAACGCCTGCACCTCCCCGTGCGTTTTTCAGCGCACGCTCTTGCGTGCGAGCTCAAAGGCGCGGATGGTGCTGGAGGGGTTGGCGATGCCCTTGCCGGCAATGTTGAAGGCGGTGCCGTGGTCCGGGCTCACGCGCAGGCGCGGCAGGCCGAGGGTGACGTTCACCGCGTTGTCGAAATCCACCAGCTTGAGGGGGATGAGCCCCTGGTCGTGGTAGGGGCTGAGCACGGCGTCGTACGCGCCCTCCACGGCGTTGCGGTACACGCAGTCGGGTACGCAGGGGCCGCAGACGGTGCAGTGGGGCAGGGCGTGCTGCAATTCTTCCACGGCGGGCGAGATGGTGTCGATTTCCTCATGCCCGAAAGCACCGCCTTCTCCGGCGTGCGGGTTGAGCGCGGCCACGGCAATGCGCGGCGCGGCGTGGCCCGTGCGCTGCAGGAAATCCGCCAGCAGGCGGCCGATGCGCACCAGCTCCGCCGTGGAAAGCAGATGCGGCACGTTCGCCAGCGCTTCATGGATGGTGCCCAGCGCCACGGTGAGGTGGCGTCCGGTCAGGCACATGGCAAAGTTGTCGCCCACGCCCAGGCGCGCGGCAAAGAATTCGGTCTGCCCGGGGAACTCGAACCCCACGGCGTGCAGCCCCTCCTTGCAGACGGGGGCGGTCACCACGGCATCGATAGCCCCTGTGCGGAGGGCTTCCGCAGCCAGTTCCAGGTGCTCCAGCGCGGCGCGGGCGGTGTGCTCGCAGGGTTTTCCGGGGGTGGCGGTGATCTCAGCGCCGACGAGGCGGTACTCCGCGCCCGCGGGGAGCTGCGCCAGGGCCTTGCGGATGATTTCCGGGCCGATTCCCGCCTGGTCTCCCAGGGTGTAGCCGATGACGGGGCTTTCCAGGCTCATGGCGTGTGCCGGGTTGGGGCGGGGGAGGCGTCCGCGGGTTGCTGCGGGGCGTCGCTCTCCTGCTTGTGGGTGGGGCGGTAGGAACGCTCCGTGTTGATGTACTGGGCGTTGGTGTCGCGCTCCTCGAACTTGATGCCCGCATCCAGCGAGGCATGGTACGCGCCCGTGCCCACCAATATCAGGATGGCGGGTACCAGAATCAAGCTGCCGAGGCACGTCTTCATGCCATGCATTGTAGCGTCCGCGCGCGGGAATGCAACATTTTTTGCTCCTGCATGCGCTTTTTGTACGGCAAGCTGAAAAAACCGCTTGACTCCCTGAACCTGTTTTGCTATGTTGGACGCAACCTAGGTTGGTTCTACAGTTATTACCATGAAAGCAACACTTTTCTACACCTCTCTGCTTGCCGCGGCGTTCGTGCTGTCCTCCTGCACCTCTCAGCGGGCGCATGCCCCCTACGTGACGCAGAACCCCGCCTGCTGCATCCCCCAGTCTCAGACCAACTACCACGTCTACTCCAACAAGGAGTCCAGCGAGGTGGTGCAGAAGCAGCTTGAAGCCAAGCGCAAGATGCTCAAGGAAATCCAGGAGGATGCCGCCGCCGAGCGCACCGAGCACGCTTTTGTGGAGACGGCCGCTCCCGATCTGTACAAGAACCCCGAATACCAGTGGGTGCACGGCCAGATTTTGACGGACCACGCCCGCAAGGCCAAGGAGCTGGGGTCCGATATCTCGGATCTCTCCCACTCCCGCTAAGGCGGTTAACCCTTTGTTTTTTCATGATTGTTGGCAGTCCGCAGGGTCATCCCTGCGGGCTGTTTTCTATCATGGCAAAAAAAAGTGCTATTTTAGGCTTGCCATGGCGGGGCAATACTGGTAATATGCCGCCGCGCCTTGTGTAAGGCTGCAACCTATGTCTGGATCGTCTAGGGGTTAGGACTCAGGATTTTCATTCCTGCAACACGGGTTCGATTCCCGTTCCAGATGCTACCAATGCCTGTCTCCTCCGCGGAGGCAGGCATTTTCACTGCCACGCCATGAGAGACGGAAGCCACAGGGGATGGATTGACCGCGGGGAGATGCGCCGACTGCTCTCCCTGGTGGGTCCCCTCTACATTGCCAATCTCCTGCACATGGGCATGGGCGTTATCGACACCATTGTGGCGGGCAGGGCAGGGGCCACGGAGCTGGCCGGCGTGGGGCTGGGCGCCGCCGTGTCTGCGCCCATCCTGGTGGCAGTGGGCATGGTGCTCACCATCACCACGCCCATGATATCGCGCCTGCGCGGGGCGGGCAACCCCGGCCGCATCGGCGCGCTGTTGCACAGCGGCCTGCACTTGGCCTGGTTCCTGATGGCGGTGGAGCTGGTGGCGCTCTACCTGGGCTCGTTCATCTTCGACTACGTGACGGATGACGCGGGCATGGCGCACACGGCGCGCTGGTATGTGTACTTCATGATGACGGGCGTGCCGGCGAGCGTGCTGCTGCGCCTGATACAGGGCAATTTCGAGGGCAACGGGCAGGTGCGCCCCGGCATGGTGGCCGCCCTGCTGGGGCTGGGGCTGAACATACCGGCAAACTTCCTGTTTGTGTTCGGCTGGGGGCCGTTCCCCGCCATGGGCGGCGCGGGTTGCGGGCTGGCCACCTCCATCATCCACTGGGGCATGATGATGGGGCTGCTGGCGCTCATGTTCGCCTCCCGCCGCCACCGCCAGGCCGCGCAGTGCATGGTGTCGCGCCGCAAGCCCAACCGCCAGCAGGTGCGCAAAATCCTGCGCCTGGGCTTCCCCCTCGGCGTGGCTTCCCTGTGCGAGATGACCTTCTTCTCCGCCCTCACCCCCGTCATTGCCCCGCTCGGCAAGATTGCCGTCTCCGCGCATCAAATCGTCATCAACATGTCCGGTGTGGTGTTCATGCTGCCGCTGAGCCTCAGCATTGCCACCTCCATCCGCGCCGCCTACCACGTGGGCGCGGAGAACCGCCCCGCCTTCACCGCCCTGATGCGCACCGCCGCCGCCTGCGCCTTTGTCGCCATGGCGTTCTTCATGTCCGGCCTGCTCTGCTTCAGTGAGGAAATTGTCTCCTTCTACACCCACGAGCGCGAAATCATCCAGATTGCCGTCCCCCTCGTCACCCTTTGCGCCGTCTACCAGCTTTCCGACACCACGCAGGCTTTCCTCAGCGGGCTCCTGCGCGCCTGCCACGACACCAAGGCCCTCACCTGGGTGAACATCATCTCATACTGGCTGGTGGGTTTCCCGATTGCGGTCATCCTCATCCGCACGGATTGGCTGGGCGAACAGCTGGGTCCGGCGGGCGCGTGGGTGAGCTTCATCGTGGGCCTCACCCTGGCCGCGGTGCTCCTGCTCATCCGCTTCGCCGGAACCTTCCGCCGAACTTTCCCGAAAGGGAGGTGAGCACACGTACACGGGAATATCAATTTCTTTCCGGTTTGCGTGCTTGCAATTTCCTCCAAGTTGCGGTAAAATCCAACAGGCTTTTGTTTGTTCAAGTTCTTATTTGCCATGAAAATCCGATTGCCACATTTGCTGATGGCCGCCCTGCTGGGGGCGGTGACCGTTCCGCACGCTGCCCTTGCCGCCGATGCGATAACCGATGTATCCGTGAGAAGCGCGCAGGATATCAGCGACCATTCCGACGTGAACGCGCATTACGAGCTGAAGAATGACGTGGATGCCAAGGATAAGGGCGTGCGCACCACCGGCAACTACCAGCTGTGGGAGGGCAACGGCTATGCTCTCACCCTGGGCGGCAACAGCGTGCAGGATGCCGGCGGCAGCGTGTTTTTCAAGGCATTCTGGGATGGGGACAGGCTCTTGGCGAGCGGGTTCAGAGACTTCCGCCAGCTGGGCATCAACGGCAACTCGGTTTCCGGGGCGAACGGCGGCGCCATTGCTAGCGAAAGGGGAGCCGCGCTGGAAATCAGGGACAACATGCAGGTGGGCATGAGCGGCAACTCCGCATCGAACGGCGGCGCCATTTACGTGCTCAGCGAGGGCGACTCGGGCGGCGGCTGGTTCGGTTCCCTCACGCTTTCCGGCAACGGGGACATGCTGTTTGACGGCAACACCGCCACTGTCGGGTATGGCGGCGCGCTGTACTGCACGGCCATCACCATCAGCGGCAACAAGAATGGCACCCTCACGTTCTCCGACAACAAATCACAGGAAGGCGGCGGTGCCATTGCCGTGGAAACCACAGGGTTCGGCTCCCTCGATTTCGTGCACATCGACGACAACAACAAGGTGGTGTTCAGTGGCAACTCCGCCGCGCGCGGCGGCGGTGCCATCCGCGCCGACGACACCGGCAAGCTCGAAATCACGGGCAACGCATACGTCGCGTTCACGGACAACAAGGTTACCCAATCCGGAAGCGGCGCGGCCATTCTGGCCAACAAGGCCATCATCTCCAACAACACAACGCTGCTCGTCGAGGGGAACGTGAACAGCAGCGGGAGCCCCGGCGGTGCCGTGTACGCATACGACCTGGAGATGGACGGCAACGGGAGCCTGTTCTTCTCGGACAACGAGGGCGGGTACGAGGGCATGGCGGTGTACGTGAAGAACACCCTTAGCATGTGCAACAACGATTACGTGGAGTTCAGCCGCAACGTTGGCAGCGGCTCGTTCGCCAACGGCGCGCTCTACACGGACAGCGCGGCCCTTATCACAGGGAACGGGGATATGGTGTTCTCCGGCAACTCGGCCACCATCGGCGCTGCGGGCTATGTGTCCTACGGCTCCCTCTCCCTCACCGCGAACGACAGCATCTCCTTCATCGGCAACACTGTCACCGGCAGCTCCGCCTACCCCTTGGCCGGCGGCATGTACATCCATGTCAACGGGAACACGCAGATTGCCGACAACAAACGCATCGAGTTCCGCGGCAACGTGGTGAACGAAACCAAAACCGGCTACACCTTCCTGCGCGGCCTGTATGTCAGCGGCAACTCATCGTGCGACCTCTCCATCTCGGCATCCGAGGGGCAGGATATTCTCATCTACGATGCGGCCATGTTCGACTACTGCCCCGGCATGCGCCTTAACTCCAAGAAGGAGGGGCAGAGCTGGCAGGCAACGGATGGCAGGATTGTCTTCAGCGGCCTGTATGCGGAGGAAGACCTGAAGTTGTACAAGGAGTATTACTCGGCCGAGGAGCTGCAGCTCTCCCGCACCTCCACCATCACCGCAGCCACCACCCTGTACGGTGGCGAGCTGAGCGTGGAGGACGGTGCCGTGCTGGCCCTCAACGGGCTGAATGTGGAATCCGGCGCCAAGTTGAACCTGTCCGGCGGCTCCATCGCCAAGAGCCCCGGCAGCGGATCCAGCTACAACCCGCAGCTCACCTTCAAGAATGGCGCCGCGCTCTCTCTGGAGGGTGCCAATTCCGTGAGCGCAAGCTCCCTCACGCTGGAGAATGGCAGCAAGGTGAACCTCACGCTCACCGGCTCCGACCCCGCGCTCACGCTCGACGGCTCCCTGCAGCTGGGGAATTACGTCGCCTTCAACGTCACCACCGCGCCGGGGCGCGGGCTGGCGGAAGATGCCGCGCTCATCACCATGGCGGACGGCACCACCCCTGAGGGCTGGGACTTCTCCAAGGTATCCCTGACGGTGGACGGGAAGGGCATAGACGACCCCGGGCGCTTATACTGGCGGAAGGGAACGCTCTACTGCTCGCGGGACTACATCCTGGGGTGGATTGGCGGCGACAGCAACGTGTGGGCCGAGAACGACGACAAGAACTGGAGCTATTCCTCATCGACAGACACCCCGCGCACCTACCGCAACAACGCCGCGCTCTTCATCCAGGAAGTGCAGGGCGGCAGCCTCGTGCTGCAGGGAGAACTCACCCCGGTCGCCGTCACCGTGGGCTCGGACAGCGATGTCGCGTTCACGGGCGACGGCTACATTGCGGGTGCGGGCTCCCTCATCAAAGGCGGCAAGGGCACGCTGCTGGTGGAGACCGCCAACACCTACACCGGCGGCACCTCCATCGAGAGAGGCACCGTGGTGATGGGTTCCGCCTCCGCCCTCGGCTCCGGTGCCATCACCATGACGGTAGGCACCCTGGACCTCGGCGGGCACGCCCTCTCCAACTCCGTCACCGTGAAAGGCCCCTCCTCCATCGGCAACGGCACGATTGACGGCAGCGTCACCGTGCAGGAGGGCGCAACCGCGAACTTCTTCGGCGAAACATATATCAATGACGGCACCGTCACCGCCGGGAACACCTCCATCAAGGCGCTTGCCGACGATGCCCCCGGCCTGCTGCAGGAGCTTACCGTGAAGGACGGCCTGATTGCCGGAACGGAAGGGCGCCCCAGCCTGGCGGACGGGCTGGACATCCGCCGCATGGGATGCGACTTGGAGCTGGAGAACCTCATCCTCACCGATAACAACTCCATCTCCGTGGGCAACGGCAACACCATCACACTCAACAACGTAACCATCAAGATTTCGGCGGACGTCGCCGAGCTGGTGGAAGACGTGTACCACTTCGACCTGTCCGACCTTTTCCACTGCTCCGTGGACATGGCGGACGTGGTGTTCGACGCCTCGGACCTCACCCTGCCGGAAGGGTTCAACCCCGCAACCGATTCCATCGCCTTCAACCTGGGGGATGCCAAGGTGACCCCGGAAAGCACTGGGAGAAACATCTCCCTGTTGATGCGCGGGTACTCCAGCCAGACCATGAGCATAGACACCCAAGGCAATCCCGTGTTCACTGCACTCGTCCCCATCCCGGAGCCCACCACGGGGGCTCTTTCCTTGCTGGCCCTGGCCGCGCTTGCCCGGCGTAGAAGCCGCAAGTAACTGATAATGGGGGATTGACAGTTTTGTGTGACAAGCGGGGCCGGGTGGCCGTTTTCGCTGCTTTCCTAAAGAAATTTGAAAAATCTGCGGAATTTTGCTTGACGTATGGCCGCCCGCGCGTATAATAACGGCCCCGCCTTGTAAGTGCAAGGTAGGGTATCAACGTAATCACAAGCATTATCACGATGAAAACCCATGTGAAGAAAGGCGACGAAGTCCAAATCATCGCCGGCAAGAGCAAGGGCAAGCGTGGTGTCGTGCTTTCCGTGAACGCCAAGAAGCAGACCGTGACCGTGGAGGGTGCCCGCATCCTCAAGAAGGCTACCAAGCCCAGCGAGTCCGATCCCGATGGCGGCATCAAGGAAATCGACGGCGCCATCCACATCTCGAATGTGAAGAAAGTGAGCTGAGGCAACCAAACTAGCCAATACTCCGCGCTTAAGCCATAAACCCCAATCAATATTAACAGAGCTGACCCGCTAAAATACCATGAGCACTCCTACATTGCTTACATACTACAAGGAGAAGGTCGTACCGGCCCTCCAGGCGAAGCACAACTACAGCAACGTCCACCAGATCCCCCGTTTGGAGAAGATCGTTGTCACCACTTGCATGGGCAAGCAGCCCGACCGCAAGCAGGCCGTTGAGGACGCTGTTGCCGAAATCGCCAAAATCACCGGCCAGAAGCCGGCTGTCACCTACGCCCGCAAGAGCGTGGCTAACTTCAAACTGCGTGAGGGTGAAGTCCTCGGCGCCCGCGTGACGCTGCGTTCCACCCAAATGTGGGAATTCCTGGACCGTTTCATCAACATCACGGCCCCGAACATCCGCGACTTCCGCGGCCTTCCCACCCGTTCGTTCGACGGACGCGGTAACTACGCCATCGGCATTTCCGACCAGAGCATCTTCCCGGAGATTGAGCTGGACCAGATCAAGCGCAACATCGGCTTCGACATCATCTTTGTGACGTCCGCGCCGACGGATGCAGAGGGACGCGACCTGCTGGACGCACTGGGCATGCCCTTCCGCAAGCCGAGCAAGAAGCAAGAAGAAACCGCTAACTAATCCACGACCATGGCAGTATTAACAGATCCCATTTCAGACTTCCTGACCCGCGTGAAGAACGCCGGTGCGGCTCGCAACGAGCAGTTCCAGGTCCCCCATTCCTCCATCAAGGCGGAAATCGCCCGTATCCTTCAGGAGGAAGGCTACATCTGGAGCTACGAAATCTCCGGTGAGGGCAAGGACAAGGTCATCTCCGTGAAGTCCAAGTTCACCAAGGACGGCAAGTCCATCATCCAGGGCGTGAAGCGCTGCTCCAAGCCGGGCCGCCGCCAGTACGTCCATTCCGCGGAAATCCCCACCGTCATGAACGGCCTGGGTATCTCCATCGTCTCCACCTCCGCCGGCATGATGACGGGCGCCAAGGCCCGCAAGCAGCAGATCGGCGGCGAACTCGTGGCTCTCGTCTGGTAACCCCCAACCCACTTTACGATTATGTCTCGAGTAGGTAAGAAAGTTATCAACATCCCCGCCGGTGTCACCGTCACCGTCAATGGTGCAGAGGTTGCCGTGAAGGGCGGCAAGGGCGAGCTCAAGTGGACCATGCCGGACGGCATCTCCGCCTCCGTGGAGGGTACCACGCTCACCGTTTCCCGTGCGGACGACTCCCGCAAGCTGCGTGCTCTGCACGGCACCAACCGTTCCCTGCTGGCGAACATGGTGGAAGGCGTCTCCAAGGGCTTCTGCAAGGAGCTTGAAATCGTCGGCGTGGGCTTCAAGGCCGCCGTCAAGGGCAAGAACCTCGACCTGGCGCTGGGCAAGTCCCACCCCATCCTGCACCCCATCCCCGAGGGTGTCACCGTCACCGTCACCGAGAACACCAAGCTCAAGGTGGAGGGTATGGACAAGCAGGTTGTTGGACAGTTTGCCGCTGAGGTGCGCGGGTACTACCCGCCGGAGCCTTACAAGGGCAAGGGCGTCCACTACGTGGGTGAACACATCCGCCGTAAGGAAGGCAAGAGCGTTGGCAAGTAATCATCCGTTTATCAACAATCCAACAGAAAGTTTATACAGATATGAGTACAATCAATCGCAAAGCCATCCGCAGCCGTATTCATGCGCGTATCCGCCGGAAGCTCTCCGGTACGCCTGAGCGTCCCCGTCTGGCTGTTAATTTCTCCAACCAGCACGTCTACGCCCAGGTCATCGACGACACGAAGGGCGTGACGCTCTGCAACGCATGCACGCAGCAGGCTGACCTGAAGAAGGCGAACAAGGAAAGCGCCGCCAAGGTGGGTTCCATGATTGCCGAGCGCGCACTTGCAGCTGGTATCAAGGAAGTTGTGTTCGACCGCGGTGGTTTCCTCTACTGCGGCAAGGTGAAGGCCCTGGCCGACGCCGCTCGTGAAGCCGGTCTCAAATTCTAAACAGAAAGGTTGCAACTATGAATCCTGAAGAAAACAATACTCCGGTTGAAGCAGCAACCGAGACTGTGCAGGCCCCCGTGGAGAACGCTCCCGTGGCCACTGAGCAGCAGGCCCCCCGCGGACCCCGCCGTGACCGCGGCGACCGTGAGCGCGGACCCCGCGGACCCCGCCGTGAAGGCGGCCGCCGTGGCGAGGCCCCCGTTGAGGACGGCCCCCAGCTCATGGAAAAGGTGGTGTACGTGAACCGCTGCGCCAAGGTGGTGAAGGGCGGTCGCCGCTTCTCCTTCTCCGCCCTCATCGTGGTGGGTGACCAGAAGGGCAAGGTTGGCTACGGCTTCGGCAAGGCCAACGAGGTGTCCGACGCCATCCGCAAGGGTACCGATGCCGCCAAGCGCGCCATGAAGAACGTGGTGGTGGTCAACGAGACCCTGCCGCACGAGACCTACAGCGAGTTCGGCGGCGCCAAGATCGTCCTCAAGCCCGCAGCATCCGGTACCGGCCTGGTGGCCAGCAACAAGGTGCGTGCCGTGCTGGAGGCCGCCGGCGTCAACAACGTCATCGCCAAGTCCCTGGGTTCCTCCAACGCCGCCAACGTGGTGAAGGCCACCATGCAGGCCATGCTCTCCATGCGCACCGCGGACACCATCCTGTCCGCCCGTGGCAAGAAGAAGAAGGAATCCGCCATCTGAGTTACTAACATTCAACAATAGATTCCCAATATCATGTTGACACTCCATACACTTCAGCCCAATCCCGGCGCCAAGCATCGCAAGAAGCGCCTGGGCAATGGTGAGAGCTCCGGCCTGGGCAAGACCTGCGGCAAGGGCAACAAGGGTCAGAAGGCCCGCTCCGGCGGTTCCATTCGCCCCGGCTTTGAAGGTGGCCAGATGCCCCTTCACCGCCGACTCCCCAAGAAGGGCTTCAACAACGCCCGCTTCCAGAGCACCGTTGCCATCGTCAACCTCAACCAGCTTGAGGCCTTCTTCGAGGCCGGCGCCGCCGTTTCCGAAAACGAGCTGCGCGCTGCAGGTCTGGTGAAGGGTCAGGCGGATGCAGTGAAGCTTCTGGCCAACGGCAACCTCTCCAAGGCCCTGAACGTGACCGTGGACTTTGCCAGCGCGGCAGCCGTGCAGAAAGTGCAGGCCGCCGGCGGCACCGTCACCGTGCTCAGCCAGGACGCCAAGGCGTAAGAGGTACACCCTGCGGCCCTGTGCCGCAGTTTGAAAAATCACTTCACAGGGGCCGGGCAGCGCAGCGCTGCCCGGCAACTGTGCAGGATGAGGGATGGGGAACAATGCCCGCCCGATAAGCCTGGAAACCCGCCGGAAACGCCCCGTGCAACCCGGTGAACGCGCTGCCGCAATCCTTACCATATCCTCCCACAAAGACAAGCCATGATATCTGCGTTTGCCAACACCATGAAGGTCCCCGAGCTCCGGGCCCGCATCCTCTTTACCCTTGCCATGATCGTCATCGTGCGCATGGGTGTGCATCTGCCCCTGCCCGGTGTGGATGTGCAGACTCTTTCCGACTTCATGCAGAAGCAGGCGGAATCCGGCGACAGCCCGCTGGGCGCGCTCGGTTCCATCCTCACCATCTTCTCCGGTGGCGGCCTGCAGCAGTGCGGTATCTTCGCCCTCGGTATCATGCCCTACATCTCCGCATCCATTATGACCCAGCTCATGGGCGCCGTGCTGCCCAGCTGGCAGAAGATGCTGCGTGAGGAGGGCGGACGCCAGAAGATGACCAAGTACACGCGTATCCTGGCCATCATCATTGCCATCATCCAGGGCTACTTCCTCACCCAGACCCTGCACAACCCCAGCGCCATCGGCCTGGATGTGCCGGACCTCGTGATGCCCACCGTCAACTCCACCGTCTTTGCCTTCACCACCGTCTTCATCATCGTCACCGGCACCATGTTCCTCATGTGGATTGGTGACCAGATCACGGAGCGCGGCGTGGGCAACGGCATCTCGCTCATCATTTCCGTGAACATCATCCACGCCCTGCCCGGTGCGTTCTCCATTGCCTGGAAGACCTGCGTGATGCACGGCGGCACGGAGATTGACCCTCTGGGTTCCCTGGGCATGGTGGCACTCATCCTGTTCATGGTGCTGGTGGTGGCCTTTGTGGTAATCATCACGCAGGCGCAGCGCCGCATCCCGGTGCAGTACGCCAAGCGCGTGCTCGGCCAGGGCAAGATGACCCAGGGCGGCACCCAGTACCTTCCCCTCAAGCTCAACTACTCCGGCGTGATGCCCGTCATCTTCGCCACCGCCATCCTCGCCCTGCCGCAGATGCTCTCCCGACAGGTCTTCTCCCAGGACAGCTGGATCAACGGCATCATCAACAACTGGCTCTCCCCGAATGATGTGTGGTTCTACCTCATCTCCGCCATCCTGATCTACTTCTTCTCCTACTTCTGGGTGGGCACCATGTTCCAGCCGTCCCAGATTGCGGAGGACCTCAAGCGCAGCGGCGGCTATATCCCCGGTGTGCGCCCCGGCCCCACCACCGCCACCTTCCTGGACCTGACCATGGGCCGCCTCACCTTTGCCGGTTCCATCTTCCTCACTCTGGTGTACTTCCTGCCCAACCTGCTGACGGTGTTCGGCGGCCTGCCGCAGATTGTCACCCAGTTCTTCGGCGGCACCTCCCTGCTGATTTTGGTGGGCGTGCTGCTGGACATGATGCGCCAGATTGAGGCCACCCTGCTGCAGAAGAACTACGACGGCTTCATGAAGAAGGGCCGCATCCGCGGCAAGTACGGCCACCTCCAGGGCACCGGCGACGCCGCTGAAGGCCGCGGCATTGTCATCATCTGGATTGTCATCGCCATCATAGTCCTCGGCGGCGCCATCGTCCTCGCCAACTAAGGAACGCTATATTCAACATTTCAAACGCCATCCCGCGGAAACCGCAGGATGGCGTTTTGCTATGCCGTGTTTCGTGACCCTGGGTTATTCCTGCCCGTCGCCGTCCTCATCCGCAGGGGAGATGGAGGGCGTCTCCTGCCGATACCGGCTGAAACATTCCTTGGGCAGGTTTTCCATGTGGCCGATCATGCCGCGGTAGTCGTCGAATACGGTAACGGCGGTGATTTTCCCCTGGTAGGACAATGCCATGCAGGGGCGCTCCCGCCCGTCGTGCGGTATGGTCCCGGTGGAGAACGAGAAATCCTGCCAGGCGTTGTTCTCCTTCCACCAGTCGATGCGCTCCGCCATATAGCGAAGGTAGTCGATTTTCCCGTAGTACTCCTTGCCGACCGTGTGGCTGCGGTATGTCATTTCCTCGCGCATCCACTTGGCCAGCGCGGCCCATTCCCCCTTGGCCATCGCGTCGCGGAACAACCGCGTCGCCATCGCCTCGTCCAGAACCTCCGGCCGCGTGCGTCGCTCAGTGATTTCCCCGTTTTCCATGATGCTTTCCGTCCCGTGGAATCCGGACGTGGTCAACAGCAGGGCATTTTCGACGCCCGGGCATTCCGGCTCCATCTCCATGGAGACGGAATAGCGGTCCATCTCAGGCTTGTAGTCCAGGTGCACGCGGCAGAAGTGGCAGGAATGTATGTCTTCCTCCTCACGGACGAATTGTTCGATTTCCCCGCGCTTCTCCGTGTACGGCAGCTGGGGCTCGTGCCCGTCCACTACCGTGTCCACGAAAACGAGCGCCGTCTCGCCCCGCTGGTTCTTCATGCTCAGCGGCACATACTTGCGGGAGAACAGGTCGTCCCGTACCGCCTGCTCAAGTTCCCAGCCGGCACGCGCGAACGCCGCTGCCGCCACACCTAGGCCGATGGAGCCCTCTTGGAACAGGGACATCGTCTGGAACGCCTGCATGGGCCTTTCGCGTTCCTCCTGCTCAGCTCCCACCTCGCCTGAATCCTGCCATGACTCCCCGGTTTCGCACAGCTCGTCCGGCGCGGCGCAGAGCGTGCCGCAGAACGCGATGGAGTCCCCCACCTTCGGCGTGTAGTTGGTCAGCACTGCGGGTGGCAGGTAGAGCGTGAGCAGGAAGTCGTCGTCATCCGGCATGCAGCGCACCTGCGCCCTGAGGCATTTGCCGCCGGGTATCTCCAACGGGGAAAACGCTTGTTCCTCCAGCGCCGTGACAACGCCGAAGCAATTGGCATGGGCTGCATGCTCTCCCTCCCGCTCCTGATTGATGGTGCGCAGGCCTTTCGAGGTGACATTGACCCCAAAGTCTGCGGGCGGCTCCACGCCGTGCTCCTTCCGGTAGTCTGCCTTTCCCATTTCGTACAGGGGGCCTTCGCGGATAACGAATTCCCTGGCGTTGGGCACTATGCCGGTTGCCACCATGTAAAGGGACCACATGTAGCGGCGTCCCGTGGGAAGGGCATCGGCAAAGAGCGTGGCCTCCAGGCATTCCGCCTGCAGCTCCCGCCCGCTTTGGTGGAGGAGCTGGATGATTCCGTATTTGCGGAATTCCCTGCTTTTGCCGGTGAGCTCCAGCTCGGTGTACGGGCCGCTGTCGTGGTAGAAGGCAAGGTGGCTGACCTCTATGTGCTTGGCGTTCTCGGGGGCCGAGAGCACGAGCATCCAGCCGGGCGGCGGCGAGCACGACACCGCAACGTACGGCTTTCCCTGCTCCTTGTGGTCAAAGAGGTTGGTGATGCTGAATGTGAGGGGGCGGCCATTTTCTGCCACGTAGGGCATCAGGATGTTGAAGGCCTTGAAAAAATGCACGCCTCCCATGATGGCGGACAGAAAGTTGCTGCCGCCCTCCCGGCGGGACTGCGGGATGAATTGTTCCGTTTCGATTTCGTTGGTGAGCCACTCTCCCCCACTGCGTACCTTCACGGGCAGAAACAGCACAAGGTTGACTCCCCACAGCAGCACGGAGGAATAGTACACGTCCCATTCCGGGAAGTCCTTTTCCGCGCGCTCGCACTGTGCGTCGCCCAGGCCGTCCAGCTCCATGGGATTGGGCGCGGGCGGCGGCATGAGTATCAAGCAGGGCTTGCCCCCGTGTTCCGCGCGGTGGGCGGGACAAAGGTCGCCCTTGCGGGCGGGCTTGTCCAGGGGCTTGATGTTGGAGAAGCCCTCCTTTTCCCACGCCTCCAGCACGTTGTTGGAGTACACGTTTTGCAGCTGGCGCAGGTTTTCCGGGGTGTCAGGCACGGGGGCGTTGAATTCCGCCAATACGGAGATGACGTCGTTATTGCTCATGGTATTAGTTTGGGTTGTTGGTTGGCGGGTTGCCATAGGGTGTGCAATCCCGCAAGTATACGCATTGTATACTGGACATGCGTCGTCACGCAAGCCTAAATTTCCCCCGCCGCTATCGCTCCTCCGCGAGGAGGGATTGGAGCTGCTTGTGGGCGTAGTGGAGGCGGGAGCGCAGGGTGCCTTCCGTCACGTTGGTCATTTTGGCGATTTCCGGGAAGGAAAGCCCTTGGATGTCTGCAAGGGTGACTACCTCCTGGTGGGCGGGGGAGAGTTGGGAGATGGCTTTGGCGAGCTTCTTGCGCAGCTCTGCGTTCTGGGTGTTGCGGATGGGGTCCGCCTCGCGGCCCTTGTCTGCCAGTTCGCTGTCTTTCTCCAGCGGATCGCCGTTCTCGTCGTTGTCGATGGAGAAGCCGTTGCCCTCGCGCTTGCGCTTGCGCATGAAGTTGCGCGCCTGGTTGAGGGCAATGGTGTAGAGCCAGGTGTAGAAGGCGCTGTCGCCCTTGAAATAGCGCAGGGAGTGGAATGCCTTGATGAAGGCCTCCTGAGCCACGTCGTACGCATCCGCCTCGCTGTTGAGCACCTGGATGAGCATGGCCGTGAGCTTGCGGCTGTGGCGGCGCACCAGCACGTCGAATGCACGCGTCTTGCCGGCGAGGGTGCTGCGGATCAGCTCCTCGTCGCTAGGCTCCGTTTCCGGGGCGTCTGTGCGTTCCTCTGCCATGGGTTGCGCGTATTGTATGCGGCTGCGGGTGGAAAGTAAACTAAAATATCTGATTGTTAGGCGGCACAGCCGCTTAGCATTTACAATTGACAGATTTACAATTGACAATTTTGAAAGCTCGCGCGCCTTGCGGCGCAGGGGGGCAATTCCCCCGCGTGCAAGGCGTGCGTCTCTATTGACAAATCGTCAATCGTCAATTGTAGATCACTGCCGTCCCATAAAATTTCGAGAAGACACAAAAAAGTGGTGGTAGGTT
>CALCWC010000046.1 GCA_937905985.1 uncultured Verrucomicrobiales bacterium
ACCTGGGCGGCGGCTCTCTCTCCAGCAACGTCTCCCTTGGTTGGGATACTACCATCGGCGGCGGAACGCTCAACGGGGAAATCTCGTTTGCCGTGGAAAACCAGCAGCTCTCCCTCTGCGGAGACCTGGGCGGCACGGGGGATATTGCCATCGGCGTCGTCAACAAAAACAGCAGTTCGCCCATCGGCATAGACCTGCCTCACCCGGTTTTTACCTCCACCCTGGATATGGGCGGCCACACCCTCTCCAAGGGCCTGAAGCTGGTCGGCGACACCACCGTCTCCAACGGCAGGCTTGTGCTGGCACACGACATGACCCGGTCCTTAGTCGACATTCAGGCGCGCACCGTCACCATCGGCGCAGAGACCACGGTTGACCTGAATAGTCACACCTTCTCGCACAACCTCGCCGTTGAGGCCGATACCGCCATCGGTAACGGCACCATCGGCGGCAAAGTGACCGTGGACGATGGCAAGAGCGTACGCTTCTTCGGGGAAACGAAAATCAACAGCAACAATGAGGTCGGCGAAGGTTTGGTATCCTACCACGGCAAAATCGAGGTCGGCGGCACAACCATTCAGGCTCTCCACAGGCCACTCGAATCGCAGATAGGTGCTCCCGTGTACCCCGGCCTGATGAAAGAGCTTACCGTGTCCGACGGCCTCATTCTCGGAACCGGGCGTGCCAGCAGCCTGGCGACCGGGTTGGAGATTGAATCCACGGCGAACCTGATGATAAAGGGCATGACCATCACGGCAGACAACAAAATCTCCGTGGGGCAGAACACCATCACGCTTCAGGATGTCACCATCAAGCTCTCCCAGACCTCATACGAGCTGGTGTCGGGCGTGTACTACTTCAACCTCTCCGACCTCTTCCACTGCTCCGTGGATATGGCTGACGTCACCTTTGACGCCTCCGACCTTTCCCTGCCGGAAGGCTTCAATCCCGAGACCAACGGAATCTCCTTCGACCTGGGGGATGCCAAGTTGACCTCAGAAACCGCAGAGAGGGACATCTACCTGCTCATGGGCGGTTACGGCAGCCGGACCATGAGCATAGACGAGCAGGGCCGCCCCGTCTTCACCAAGCTGGTGGAAACCCCGGAACCCACCACCGGCACGCTGAGCTTGCTGGCACTGGCAGCACTGGCCGCGCGCAGACGCAAGCGCAAGTGATTTACTATTTGAAAATAGAGGCGGAGGAGCTGCGGGAAATGAATATGAAGAAGATGCTGTTCACTATTGCGGTCGCGGCCGCGCTGCCGGCTTCGCGGGCTTTTGCCGGAGAAGCCTTGTACGCAAGCGAATACGCTGGCGATGGGCCTATTGTCCTCGGCAAAAATATGGGCTATGACATGCTCTGCATGAATCATGATTTAGTGATGCCCGGGGATTTCAGCCTTTCCATCTATAACGAATCAGAAATTCTTTTCGAATCCTTCCCGGACACGGTTTTCTCCATCACAACAGGAGAAGGACCCTATTTCAACGGTGCCGGCAGCGTCTACTGTTTCACCATCTCCGGTTTCGACCTCTCGGCCATTCCCGCAGATTCCGGCATGGAAAAAACGCTCATCAGCTCAGACGGCATGGTGTTCCGGGATTGCTCGCCGGAACAGACCACCATCAAGCTCAACCGGGCAGGGTATGGCGAGGCTCTTGATATAGGCGGTATCCCGTATACCTACGTTGGCCCCAAGCCTGACGAATACGTCTTCCTGAGTGGTGAAATCGGCTTCACCGGCTACTATGAGGGCAGCCGCGCCCTCAAACTGGTGGTGGTGGGAGCTATTCCGGAACCCGCCACGGGCACGCTCTCGCTGCTGGCGCTGGCCGCCCTGGCGGCAAGACGCCGCAAATGATTGTGTACTATGTACTATTTTGAATTTAGGCGGCTTCCGCCTTCGCCAAAGGCTTCGGCGTGACGAGACCGCCGCGCCATTATTTTCAAAT
>CALCWC010000047.1 GCA_937905985.1 uncultured Verrucomicrobiales bacterium
CTGGAACTTGCAGACAACGTAATTGTCATGGCCAACTACAATGCCGAATGTGCAAAGACTGCTGGAAAGCCCTGTGCCGCTCTAGGTGAAACGAATATGGCGTCGCCGTCGGGCCTCGCTCCTTTTGTCGCTCCGGTCTGCCGTTCCTTTGCCGAGTACGTCAAGCCTTTGCAGCCGTCCATCAAGCCTCTGTCCGCTGTGGAGCGCCAGGTAAAGGTTAAGCTGACTGGTGATTATCTTGTTCAAATTGGCTTCCTGGTTTCGGATACTAGCCGCCTTGTAACGCTTGCTGGAAAGCAGCAGCGCTTCGGCGCAGGTTTCATGCTCCTTAACCTTTGTCAGGGCGCGGCTAGTAACGGTGGCGACGAATCCATCGTGGAAAGCATCAAAAAACTTTGTGACAAGATCAAGAATGTTGGCTTCCGTAACCTGCCCCAGGGCATGAGTCGCGAAATGAGTCTGCCCCGTCCAGTAGACATTGCCTGCGTGCTGTTCCGCCTTCGTGATATGGGCCGAAGATAACATCTGATCATGTAAAATGGATGAATATGCTAGGTCCTTTCCCGAGTAGTGTCGGGAAAGGTGTTTTTTTTTCACCATTCTTTTTGACATTTGTACCTTGTTGCGTGTCAAGGAGTTAAAAAAGACGAGGGGGCGCGAGATGAAAAAAGCTGGTTTTATGAAAATAGTTGTGAATAAAAAGTTGACAACCTGTAGTTTTTGTGGAATAAATCCCGTTATCTGCGGAAAAATGCGAAAAAAGTGAAAATTTTTGCGCAAAAGGCCTTGACGGATCTGTGGAAAATTCTATAATTGGCCTCACTTCCAAAAACGAAGTGCCCGCACCCGAGAGGCGCGGGGGAAGATTGAAGGAATCGGAGATGTGCTTAGTGACGGCCCAAGAGATTTCTTGGAATTAGTCAAATACGAACGTGATTACGGGACCAAGACTTTAAAAAATTAATGAAGAGTTTGATCCTGGCTCAGAACGAACGCTGGTGGCGTGTCTTATACATGCAAGTCGAGCGGGGTCTTCGGACCTAGCGGCGAACGGGTGAGTAACGCGTAAGCAATCTGCCCCATATCAGGGAATACCCGTGCCAACGCGCGGTTAATGCCCAGGAGAGAGGCCCCTTGCATGAGGGGTTGTCTAGAGATTTATCGGTGTGGGATGAGCTTGCGTCCGATTAGCTAGTTGGCGGGGCAACGGCCCACCAAGGCGACGATCGGTAGCCGGCCTGAGAGGGTGATCGGCCACATTGGGACTGAGATACGGCCCAGACTCCTACGGGAGGCAGCAGTAGGGAATATTGCACAATGGGGGAAACCCTGATGCAGCAACGCCACGTGTGGGAAGAAGCATTTCGGTGTGTAAACCACTGTCGTGAAGGAATAATGCTGGACCTCGGTCCAGTTGAATGTACTTTGAAAGGAAGCACCGGCAAACTTCGTGCCAGCAGCCGCGGTAATACGAGGGGTGCAAGCGTTGTTCGGAATCACTGGGCGTAAAGGGAGCGCAGGCGGAGATGCAAGCAGTCTGTACAATACCGGGGCCCAACCCCGGACCTGCAGACTGGACTGTTTCTCTTGGATAGCTCAGGGGCTGGCGGAATTCCTGGTGTAGCGGTGGAATGCGTAGAGATCAGGAAGAACACCGATGGCGAAGGCAGCTTGCTGGGGACTTATCGACGCTCATGCTCGAAAGTGCGGGTAGCAAACAGGATTAGATACCCTGGTAGTCCGCACCGTAAACGATGCATACTGGGTGTCCGGGGCTCGCCCCGGGTACCGAAGCCAACGCGTTAAGTATGCCGCCTGGGGAGTACGTACGCAAGTATGAAACTCAAAGGAATTGACGGGGGCCCGCACAAGCGGTGGAGCATGTGGTTTAA
>CALCWC010000048.1 GCA_937905985.1 uncultured Verrucomicrobiales bacterium
GACTCGTCTCCACCGCCTACACGCGGGATATCCTCACCGCCGGATACGTGGGCTCACGCGGTGCCAACACCTTCAGCGGCGCCTACTCCATCACGGAGAACGTGCTCAAGACCACCTGGGGCGTCTCCCTGGACCACTCCAAGACCGATTGCATCACCGACGAGCTGCGGGACCTGGATGTGGAGGGCAAGTACACCGGCTGCACCATCAGCGTCAAGCGCTCCCTGTACACGAATGCCCGCAACATCCTCTCCAACGGCCTTGCCTTCGCATTCAAGGACAACAAGAGCGAGGTGTCCGGCTACAGGATGAACTCCTACCGCACCAACACCCTCGCCTACACGCTGGACTACCTCGCGCTCTTCGAGCACGGCTACGTCTACAACGCCCTCACCGCCACGCGAGGATGGCAGCTCGCGGGCGAGGCCCGCGACTTCTGGCGCGCCAACTACCGCCTGGAGGGCAACTACGCCTTCAACAAGTACCTGGGCGTCAACGCCCGCTTCAGCGCGCAAATCTCCAACCGCCGGGAGCTGCAGAGCAGCGAGCAGTTCCAGCTTGGCGGCGTCAACACCATCCGCGGCTATGAGGAGGGCATGGTCAACGGAGAACGCGGATACGCCCTGCAGGCGGAGCTGCGCGGCAACATCAAGAGCCTCTGGCAAAGCGCACCATCCTGGCTGGACACGGCGGAGTTCTTCGCCTTCTACGATTGCGGCCAGCTGAAGCACAAGACGGAATCAGAGGCGCTGAGCTCCGCGAGCGAGGCCTTCCTTTCCTCCACCGGCTGCGGCCTGCGCTGCGGCCTGCTGAACCACCTCAACGCCAGCTTCACCATGGCCATGCCCCTCAAGAAGCACACCTACAACCTGAGGGACAACAAGCCCCACTGGCTCTTCGCCGTAACCGCGGAATTCTGATTGCTGGGGAAGAATTTACAATCTTCAATTTCAATTTACGATTTGCAATTTGAGAATATAGGCGCGCGTTGCGCGCGAGAATTACACGCCCCGCATGGTCATCGCCCCTGCGGGGCGGATTGTTGATTAGCGTGTATAGACGTGGTTGATTACGCACGCCCACACCCGCCAACCAACCACGCCCGTTACCACCCATCATTGCATGCCACCTGTCTCGGTGTAACGGAACGCGAAGACGGAACCATGCCTTGCAACAAAAACCATGGGACCACGCGTACGCTCGCGTGCGGTTTTCAACAGTTTGGCTTGCCTTATGGATTGAAAATGCATACAATTTTCCGCGCAGGCGCGGTTGGCGTGCGCATCCGCCGTAGCACACATTCCAGCCTTTCCCCCACCGTCATGAAAAAGACACCGTTCCTTTCCTACATCCTTGCAGCCCTGCTCGCATGCTCCGGCATCCCCCATGCTGCGGCATCGACGTACTACAATGTTCACCTAACCGATGACGCACCCAGCTGGGATGTAAAGGCGAACAACTGGTATTACACATACACGGATAAAAATAACGGCGTGAAGTACGCCTGTTACGATCTCTTTGTGGATGCCAAGGATGGCCGCATCGTCAACGGCGGCTGGTCTTCAAACATCTATATCCACAGTGGTGCATCTCTCACCGCGGATTATTTGCTGCAGTGGACGGATAATCCGGAAGACTCCGAATTATGGAGGATATTGTACTCCTACGACAATGACGATTACCGCCTGCACATCTACATGGATGACAATTCCACCTTGAACTACACGAATCGCGTAACCAATTATACCATTCGCCTCGGGGCTCTCCATTTCCAGGAGGGTGCCACGGTGAACATCAACGTCGGAGTGCCCGTTATTGAAGCTCGATCCTTTGGAAAATACACAGACCGCAGTTTCACCATCAACGCCTATATCAACACAACGGCCGAGCTAGTGCTGTGGAATCAGCATACCTCAGTTGTGACACTGAAGTACGATCAGAACATGGATGTGAAAGTGCTGCGGGGTGACACATATTGCGCGCCCTACATTGATTTGAGCGGGAAAATCATCTTGCCCGCATCCGATAACCGTACGCAGCTGAATGAGAGCACCATCAAAATGAGCGACGGCGTTCGCG
This sequence comes from uncultured Verrucomicrobiales bacterium, assembly GCA_937905985.1. Classification (GTDB taxonomy): domain Bacteria; phylum Verrucomicrobiota; class Verrucomicrobiia; order Verrucomicrobiales; family Akkermansiaceae; genus Akkermansia. The sequence continues at coordinate 2,080 of CALCWC010000048.1, forward strand.
GCGAGTATATCCAAGGCTATTTAGGAGGCTCCACCCTGATATCACTCGGCGATGGCGATTTCTGGGGGCGCTATATCGAGTACTCGGACATAACCGAAATCAGCTGGCTGCTGAACAACATCGAGGTGCGCCAAGGACGCAGCCTGGCAATGAGACTCGGTTACTATGGCGGCACCATCAGCATGCGGGGTGCCAGTTCCCTGGTGTTCGATATGAAAGTCGTTCCCGCAGGGGTTGACAGCGCGCACTTGGGAGGGGGAGCGACGGTTGTCATGGAAAACGGCAACAACACGCTGGACCTGGCGGGCAAGGAGGTCAAGTTGGATGTGGTTGTGAACGAGAACACCACGGGGAACATGTTGAAGAACGGCTCTCTCACCGGCATGCTCACGTTGGAGGCGGGCAGCGCCCTGAATGCCGACAGCGCAATGTGCAGCTGGGCCGGCCCCATGTCCATAGAGATGTACGCCGGCTCCACGCTGAACATGGCCGGTTCCGATAAATGGATCAACAACCTCTCCGCGCTCCAGGTGCATGGAACGGCCACCATCAATGGAGCCTATTTGCGCGTGCGCTCCTCCCAGGCATCAGGCCACGTGTACACGCTGGGCCACGGTGTGGAAAACCTGAAAGGCGAGGGCACGTACTACGTACTTACCGGCGACGAGGGCGACTATACTTTCGACCTCTGCGGCTATACCGCGAACTTCGGCATCATTGCGTGGGAATCGGCCAGTCCTGCGGATCTTGTTGTCAGGGCCGGCACGATTGACAAATCCGTTGAAATCCGCAGTGCCACCGCCAGCCAGCCGTACAGCCGGCTCATGCTGGAAAGCGTGACAATCGGGGACAACGCGACCTTCAACATTGGCGAATATGCGGAGCTGGCCTTGAAGGGCGGATCATTAGCGGGGGGCGCCCACTTCAACATGGAGGACGGCGCGCAGCTGAACCTAGGGACGCATTCAATCTCGCTGGAGCAGTTCACCGTGTCCAGCGGGGGCACCGCCTCGGTGAGCAATTTCGGGAGAGAGGTGAGCATTGCGAGTTCAAGCACCTACACGCTGGAATATGATGCCGGAGGCACCCCCGATGTCCTGAAGAACAACAACTCCCGGCTGCGGCTGATGGGCGGTGCCGACATTTTTGCGGGCGATGATGCCACCATCCTCATCTCCAATCAGAGCAAAGACATCATGGACTTGCACGTACGCACCGAAGGGATGTTCACCCTAGGCAAAAGCCAAGGCAAAATCCAGAAGATTACGGGTGGGGTGATAATCAAGTACAACGGCCCCGGCACCGACACGGGAAACCTTGATGTGAACATGCTCTACCAATTGATTGGCCGCTTGCATGTGGATGCCGAGAACGGGCGTGTCAACGCCGGCATCATCGGCCAGCCGGACGACACCACAAGCACCGGATACGTCTCAGCGAAACAAATCCTCGTCGATGGCTTTATCGGCAAGAACCTGGAGCTCCGTGCGGTCTCCAACGCGGCTTTGGAAGCGGGGGTCAACGCCATAACGGTAAAGGGGAACGCGATAGCGGCGGAGTCCCTGATTTTCAATGCTGCGGAGAAAGGTTATGGAAACATAGTGTTCAACTCCAACCTGTCTGCAGGGCAGATAACGATGGAGGGAAACAACATAGAGGGAGATGGAGACAACTGTGCCGTGGAATTCGCGGCATGCACCATCCTGGCCCATGGCGGCATCAAGATTGCGGCGGGATTCACTGGCGGTGACATGATGATGGCCGCCGACCAGGATATTAGCTTGGGCCAGGTGGGAATGAATGGGCCTGTGGGGAAAGCGGACATCAGCTCCCAAAGCGGTGCCATCACGATGCGGGCCTTCACCGGGGGCAGCCTGAAGGCGGTTGCAAAGGAAGCCCTGACCATCAGCGATAGCGTGGCGGCAAGCGGCAACGCCGAGCTTGCGGGCCGCAGCGTGCACATTGCGGGCCCGATCGCCGCCAGCGGCGGCAGTCTCAATATCGAAAGCACAGCCGGGAACATCATCATGCTGTCTGGCGGGACGCTGAGCGCCGGAGACTCCGTCACCTTGGATTCAAAGGGACACATCATCGGCTCAGATGCCCATGTGCTGGGAGGCGACTTGACGGCGACGGCTGCGCAATCCATCACGCTGGGAAGCATCGGCACCGCTGAAAATGCTGTGGGGGAGGCGGTGCTGACAGCTCAGGTCGGAAGCATCACGGCGGCCTCTTTCACCGGGGCCTCCCTGAAGGCGAGCGCAAAGGGAGACCTGATCATCAACGGCGGCGTGACAGCATTATCGGACAACGCCGCGCTTACGGGCAAAAGTGTGAGCATCGGCGGCGCACTCGCCGCCAACATTGCCAGAGCCAGTATCAAGAGCACCACCGGGGATATCAAGCTGGGCGGCGCACTGATCGCAAAGGGCACCATCACCCTGGATTCCGCGAACAACATCAACGGCGCGGACGCCGATGTGCAGGGCGGCCGCCTGACGGCCACAGCCGCGCAATCCATTACGCTGGGGAAAATCGGAATCGACTCCGGCTCGGCGGTGCTGACGGCCACGAGCGGCGGCATCACGGCGGGCAACTTCACCGGTGGCGCCCTGGAGGCGAGTGCCAAGGGAGCCGTGACCTTCAACGGGGGCGTGACGGCATCATCGGGCAACGCCGAGCTTACGGGCAGCAGCGTCAGCATCGGCGGCGCACTCGCCGCCAACAATGCCAGTGCCAGTATCAAGAGCACCACCGGGGATATCACGCTGGGCGGCGCACTGAGCGCAAAGGACTCCATCACCGTGCAGTCTGCGGGGAACATTGCCATCGGCGGCGATGTGACGGGCGACAGCCTGACAGCCACGGCCGCCCAATCCATCTCGCTGCAGGCAATCAACATTGACTCCAACGCCGCGGTGCTGACGGCCACGAACGGCGGCATCACGGCGGGCCATTTCATTGGCTCCACCCTGACGGCCACGGCCGGCGATTCCATCACGCTGGGAAATATAGGAACTTTCGAGAAACAAGCGGGAACCACGGCGCTGACGGCAACGAACGGCAGCATCATGGTGGGAAACTTCGCCGGGCTCTCCCTGGAGGCGAGTGCCAAGGAAGCCGTGACCATCAACTGGTTCGTGGAGGCATTCTCGGGCTCCGCCAAGCTCACGGGCGGCAGCGTCAGCATCCTCGGCACCCTCGCCGCACACAAATCCAGTGCCGATATCACGAGCACCACCGGGGACATCACGCTGGGCGGCGAGGTGAGAGTTAACGACTCCATCACCCTGAATTCCGCAGGGAGCATCACCGGCGAAGCCGCCGATATGCATGGCGGCATCCTGACGGCCACGGCAGAGCAATCCATTGTGCTGAAAAACATCGACATTTTTTTCAGCCCGGCGACGCTGACGGCGAAGAGCGGAAGCATCACGGCGGGCAAAGTGACCGTGGTCAACCTGACGGCCAACGCGGCCGGCAACATTGCCCTGGGAGACGTGGAGGTCGGCCAGACAGGGGCGGGCATTGTCTCCACCGGCGGCAATGTGGTGTTGAACACGTTCTCCGGCTCGGGGGCGCAAATCTCTGCGCTCGAAGGCTCAATCCAGGTGAACTCGGCTGTTTCCGGCACCGGCAACACCTTCCTTGCAGGGCAGAGCGTAGCGTTTGCCGCCGCCGCCAGTGAAAGCGGCCTGTCAAATGCCATGGTCAGCGCACCGCAAGTGAGCTGGGCGAACGGCACCACGCTCACGAACGTGACCCTGACCGGGGGCGCGGGTGAGGACGGCGCGGAGGCAGACGCGGAGGTTGGCGTCGGCGGTTCGCTGGTTCTGAAAGAAAGCCAGGTGAAGGGAGACGTGACCATAGAAGCGAAGGATGCCAAGCTCACGGTGGACCACTCCACCATCACCGGCCTAGAGCAGGGAGCCAAGGATATCGAGCTCAACGGTGGCAGCATCGGCAGCGTGTATTTGGAGGAGGGTAAGAAGTTGGGAACCTTTACATCTTCCGGCACTTCCCGTATCAACGAGCTGGTGTGCGACTTGGTGGTGGAAAACGGCATCCTGAACGGCGGGGAACTGACGTTCACCCCGGCACTGGGGGAAGATTTCGGCCTGGTGCCCGGGCATCTCACGGTGAATCAATCCACCAGGCTCGGTGGCAACTTGTATCTTCAGGTCAATCCAGAGCTCAACTTCTCCCTGAATAAGGCAAACACCGAGACCCCGCTCCTGACCATTGACGGAACATTGGAATGCAATGATATCGATTATATTGTCATCAACCTGCGGGGAGATGCAAGCGTGGAGGGCGGAGAGACGTACGCGCTGATATCCATTGAGGGCGGCGAGTCTCCTGAAGGCTGGCCAAAATCCTTGACCATCAGCGGGCTGGGGGCAAAACAGAATGAAATTTTCTGGGTGGGTGGAACCCTCTTCTACCAAAACGGAAGCGAATTGGCAACGGCCGTCTGGACCCCCGGTGAGAACCACCTGTGGAACACCACGGACAAAAACTGGACCCAGGACGGCCATGTGTACCGATACAAGGACGGCGTGGACGTGGTGTTCAACGACACGGGCAAGGGCGGCGAAGTGCAGCTGGAGGGCACGCTTGCACCCAAGGGCGTGCTGGTGGAGGGAACCTGCGACTACACTTTCCAGGGCTCCGGCATGATTGCCGGGGAAGCCGCGCTCACCAAGAACGGCGACGGCACGCTCACCATTGCCACCGCCAACGGATACTCCGGCGGAACCACCATCAACGGCGGAACCATTGCGATGAAAAACGCCCAGGCGCTGGGCACCGGCACCGTCACCATGGCGGGCGGCACCACGCTGGACCTGGGCGGCTTTGCCCTGGGCAACTCCCTGGCCCTGCAAGGCTCCACCACCATCCGCAACGGCACGCTCACCGGCACCCTGACCTTGGCGGACGGAGCCTCACTCAACTGGTGGGGCGAGGACCTGAATCTCAGCGGGGGCGCAACCTTAGGGAAGGACGCCCATCTTTACCTGAACGGCAAGAGCCTCAACAATGCCGTTCTGACCGCCAGCGGCGCCACCATCCACAACGGCACCGTTAGCGGCAACTTCACCCTGGCGGACAGCGTGTCTTATTCCTGGGACGCCTTGGGCGGCAATGGCCTGACCCTCTCCGGTGGCGTGACCCTGGGCAACGGCACCCTGCTGAACCTGGATGGCAACACCGTCACCAACCCTATCACCCTGAAAGGAACCGCCACCCTGGGCAACGGCACGCTCAACGGTGCCTTCTCCGTGGCCGGCGGCCATACACTCACCCTCTGCGACAACCTGGAAGGCACGGGTGACATCACTCTGGGAGAACGCGCCACACTGAACCTGGACAACCACACGCTTGGAAAAGGCGTGGTCTTGCATGACTTCGCCACCCTGGGCAACGGCACGCTCACCGGCACCCTCACCCTGGCGGAAGGCACCGCCTTCTCCTGGTCCGGCGACAGCTTGCAACTCAACGGCGGCGTCACCCTGAAGGAAGGGGCCGCCCTGATCCTGGGCAGCCACACCCTCGCCGGAAATGTGACCCTGGAGGGGTCCGCCTTCATCGGCGGCGGCTCAATCAACAGCGGCTTCTCCGTGGCCGGCGGCCATACACTCACCCTCTGCGGCAATTTGGAGGGAATGGGGTTCATCACCCTGGGAGACACCGCCACGCTGAACCTGACTGGCTTCGAGCTCAAGAACTCCGTGACCCTGGAGGGCTCCGCCACCATCGGCAACGGCATCCTCCACAGCCCCCTCTCCCTGGAGGGCGGCAAGGCGCTCAAGCTGATTGGCGACCTCTCCGGCACGGGCACCATCATCATGGGCTATGGCTCGCGCCTCGACCTCAACGGCCAAACCTTGGACTTGGCGGTGGATGCCACCTTCGGCAACGACAACGTGATTGCAGGAGACGGCACCATCAACGGGGACGTCACCGTTGGCGTGTACATGGATATCACGGGAACCCTCAATGGCTCCGGCAGGATTATCCTGAAAAATTCCGCATCCCTGTATGCCGGCACCATCAACAATGATGTGCTGGTTACCTGCGACAAGACGAACACGCAGGCCAACATCTTTTCCGGCACCCTCAACGGCACGCTGACCCTGGCTGACAATGCGAGCCTTTACCTGCGCGGCGAACTGGCCGTCACAGGCGCTGTCACCATGGGCGACAATACCGAGCTGGACCTGGGCGGCCACATGCTTGACAAGAGCGTGACCCTGAAAGGCTCCGCCACCATCGGCAACGGTACAATCAATGACGGCTCCCTGGCCGTGGCAGAAGAGAAGACTCTCACCCTGCGGGGCAATGTGGATGGCACGAGAACCATCTCCCTGGACACAGACTCCACCCTGCGCCTGACGAACGGCACCTCCGTTGCCAACAAGATTACCGGCGACTCGTCCGCCACCATCGTTCAAACCGGAAATGAGTCCGCTACGCTCACCGGCGACCTCTCCAGTTTCACCGGCAACGTGAAGGTGGAATCCGGGGGAGCGCTCAACATCATGAACATATCGGAAGCCGCCAATTTGAGCGTGGCGGATGTCACCATCGGCAACGATGCCATCATGGGTGTGTACACCGGCGAAAACACGCAAGAGGCCAACGAGGGAACTCTCACCATCGCAGATGGGCGCACCCTCACCGCCGGTGCGGGCGCCACGTTGAACGCGGACTTGGTGATGGAAGACTACTCCACGCTAGACATTTCCGGCACCGAGGGCATAGGCGGCCTGCTGATGGGCAGCGCCGTAACCATGAGCCCGGGCAGCGTGGCCCTCTCCGCTGCCGATATGGCCGCAGTGGGCAACCTGGGCTTCATGCAAGCGTACGACCTGTTCAGCGGGGTGGACAGCTTCAGCATCGGCGGTACCGCCTACAGTGAAATCACTTTCTCGGACGAATGGGTGAAGGCCGCAGAGGTCTTCAACAACGACCTGTTCCAGGATGGCGGGAAAGAATACTACCTGTTCTACAGCGGTGCGAGCCAAGGCGGCACCGGCGGCAAGGCGGGTACCATCTACCTGATGCGGCTCCCGGAACCCGCCACAGGCACGCTGAGCCTGCTGGCGCTGGCAGCCCTTGCCGCCCGCCGCCGCAGGAAGTAAAACCGTTAGGCTGGAACAAAAACGAGCCCCTCCCACCTTCAGGGCTGATGGGGGGGGCGTGCGACCGATGCGATACGCAAACTCAGACCTGAAGAACAAATCTTCGCGGAGGGCAACTTTCAAACGTGGAGCCATAAATGGCAGGTACAGCAAATAAGAAAGGGGGGGCGAAAGCCCCCCCTGCTCGATGCGATAAAATGCGTTTGGCGCTGATTACGCCTCTTCCGGCGTTTCATCCGGGAAGATGAGCTCCTTGGGCGCGGGCTCGATGCTCTTGATGGTCATCTTCACCTGCTCGCCGCCGATTTCCAGCGGCAGGCGCAGGGCTTCGCCCACCTTGTGGCCAAGCAGCTTGGCGCCCAGGCGGGAGCTGTAGGAGATGATGTGCTGCTCCGGCACGGAATCCCACGCTCCCAAGACGATGTAGACGACCTCCTGGCCGTCCTCCGTCACGAAGGTGACCTTGGTGCCCATGGTCACTTCTTCGCAGGTGACGTTGGAGAAGTCCGTCGGCACTGCCTGCGACAGCAGGCGGGAGAGCTCCACGGAACGGCGCATCAGCACCTGGCGTGTGGCCTTGGCGTCCTGATAGCCGCCGTTCTCTCGCAGGTCGCCCTCTGCGCGCGTGATTTCCAGGTCGTGCTTGTTCTTGGGGATGCGAACGTTGATGATATCCTCGTACTCGGCCTTGCGGGCGGCGAAGGAGCGCAGGGAGACGTACATCGACTGCTTCTCCTTGGAACCCAGGCTGGACTTCACGATGTCGTGCAGGGATTCCTGCACCTTCATCATGTTGGCCAGCAGAAGGTTGCGGTCCAGTTCCGGCAGCACGGATGAGTTGTAGATGGCCTTGGCGAAGGGGCGCGCTTCCAGCTCGCTCACGCCGCTCACCAAATCCGGGGCCAGGGTCTTGTCCTCCAGCAGCAGGTTGCGCAGGCGCAGCGCGCGGTTGGGGCCGCCTTCCGCACTGTCGCGCTCAATGGCCGCTATCAGGGCGGCGCCGAGCACCATCTTCGTCTTGTCCACCAGTTCCTTGGCCAGGTTGTTGCGCTCCTTGCATACCCATATGAGCACGTCCGGTGCCAGGTTCTGGCGCGCCAGGCCGTTGGAGATGACGGTGAAGAGCTGCTCCTTGCCGCCCTTGGCGATGATGAAGTCCGCCACGGGCGCGGTGACCTTGGAGCCGCCGAACAGGAAGATGTTGATGGTGTAGGAGAGGCAGGAATCCCCGTAGGCTTCAGCCAGGGCCTTGTACACCTCCCTTTGGCGGGAGGCGTTGAGATCGCCGATGTAGTCGACGATTTCCTCGGAGCTGATGGCCTTGAGCTTGTCGGCCAGCGTGGTGATGGAGGTTTCCTCCTCTGCCTTCAGGGCCTCATCCAGCTTGGCCTTCTCCTCGTCGGAGTTGAAGATGGTGCCCAGTATTTCATCGCGGATGATGATGAGTTCCAGCACGCGCTGGGGTTCATCGTGCGACTTGTGGAAATCCTCCTCCATCTTCTTGACAAGGCGGGCGGCAATTTCGTATTCGCCCTTCAGCACATCCAGGTGTGCCTGATCAAGGATGCGCACGCAGGATTCCAGCGTCTTGGCATCCGTGAAGTCCTCCAGCAGGGCCTCCGCCGCGGAGGCCGCGTGGCGCAGCACAATGGCCTCGCCACGCTTCGTCGGCAGGCGGAACCCGGGATCCTCGCGCATGGCGGCGCGTGCCTTGTCCCACCAGCCCTTCCATTCCTTGGCGGGAATGATGCGGTCACTCAGGAAGCGCTCCAAATCATCCGGCTGCAGCGGCAGCACCTCGTCAATGCCCTCGCGCAGGGACTTGTTGCCGTTGATGATGTCGCGCATGAAGTCCTTGACGGTGTTTTTGTCGGTGGCCTTCTTGTAGCAGCCCTCGGGGTCATCGTAGCAAGCGATGAAGAAGTGGCCTTCAGGAATGGAGGTGAGGGAGTTGAACGCGAGCTTGAGGCCCATCACATGGTCCTTGCCATGCTCAAAGGCAATCTTGACTTTCTGCTGAGGGAGGCTCCAGGCGGCAACTTTGCCCACGCCCATTTCCTGATGCAAAACGTATTTTCCGGGAGAGATCTTGTCGAGTCTGGTGGCAAAGTCGGCCGGAATTTTTCCCGCTTGCACCAGTTTCTGTAGGTCGGAATTCATACTTGCAATCATGTTACCACAGAACCTGTCAAATGCAAGCCCCAGATGAAGAAAAACGCTGAATTTGTTTGCTGGGGGTAAGCTGCAGTGGAGCAATCGGGGTGATGGGGGCTTCAATGCAAAATGAGCTTTGCCAGATCCTCCATGTCCTCGGGCGTGTATCTCTGGTCCAGCGGCAGCGGCAGCAGTGTGCGCGCCAGCCGGTTTTCTGCCGTCTCCGCGCCGGTGGCCTCTATGACCTCCGGCCAGAACAGGGGGAGGGCGATGCGCGCCTCCACCAACTCGTCCCGCAGGCCGGGGATGCCGCTGACCAGCGGGTAGCAGAAGGGTGCGCTGCGCGGTACGGCGGGCAGTTCCAGGCGGTTGATGCCGCCGAGCAGGCGGTGCAGCACGGCGTAGTTCTCCCGCCGCCGCTCCGCGATTTTGTCGAAATCATAGGCGCGCAGGAGGCGGCGGGTGAGGGGCGACATGATCTTGGGCGGGCATTTGAGTTCCTGCTCGGCCACCTCGCAGGCGGGGCGCGCCACGTAGGCACCGCTCTCCACGCGCATCAGCATGTGCATGGAGCGCATGAAGGACATATCCTCCTCCAGCGGCAGGATGGAGAGCGGGCAGGGCGCGCAGGCCACGCCGCCGTCCGCCACGCCGCAGAACTTGCGCGGGCTGTAGAAGCTGGGCAGCACGGAGCGCGCGAAGAGCGCGGTGGTGGCATCCACAATGCTCACGCCCTTGTGCTGCCGCGCCGCATCGTCCACCGCCTCCCCCGTCAGCCCGAAATAGTTCACCAGGATGAGCGTGTCGTCCTCCGTCAGGTCGTAGGGCAGCTGCGGGCGCAGCTGGTCATCGCACCCATAGCGCACCACGCGCAGGCGCAGCCGCTTGAGGGGCTGCAGAACGGTGTCGCAGATGAATCGCGGTACCAGCACGCGCCGCGGCTTGGGCAGGTTTTGCAGAATCACCTGCAGAGCGCTGCGCCCGCTGTTCACATAGGCGCACGCGGCGCACTGCCGGTACGGGAAATTGTCGTGCACGGGCAGTTCCAGCTCAAAGGCCCCGCCCATCATGTCCATCGGTTTCATGCTCCCCATCATACACCCGTCCCCGCGCGCATGCAACCAAATCCAAAATCCTACATCCTAAATCCCAAATCCGAAATCCCCAATCCAAAATTAGAAGCGGAAATAGCTCCGGGCTGATGCTTCGGTACCGTTCCCCGCGTATACGTATCGCGTTCTCAACAACGCACTGTCCATCTAGACTCTTGCAATGGAATTTTTTCATCCCGGACGGAATGTTCCAGGGGCTGAGTATGCTGTCAGCGGGAGCCATTATCTATTGGATAACCAAAACGGAGGGCAGCACGCGTTGTTTCGGGAACTACAGGCGCATAGTTGGGATTTTTCAGTATTCATTACTTGCCCTGGCTATGGCTACCCTTTTTGAGCGCGATTTCCTCAATGATACGCTTTCATGGGTATTATGGGGCATATATTTGATGTGCGTCTTCGGTTTGCGTGGGCATCAGGCTGTAAACAAAGGCGGATTCACCAAACAAGCGATGCTGTACCTTGGGAAGATTAGTCTCCCCCTCTATCTATCCCACTGGCCGACGGTGTTTGTCTCCGGGAAGATAGGGTGTTCATTCTCTATTATAGATTGCGCATGGAGCATGCTGGCTCTGAGATGCCTGCTCTGCGCCATATTCACATGGGCAGTTATGTATGGGGCGAAAAAGCTTAGGCAACTGGGCCGTCGCATTCCATGCCGGTACGCGGGGTAATGTAGAGCCGAGCAACGGCGTCCCGTCGCTGGCGCGGAAATGCCTTGCGCGGGCGTGTGAAAGCTGGTATGGTGCGTGGCATGGCAACGGACAAGCAAATCACGATGAAAACGAACAAGGGTGACATCCGGCTGACGGTGTTCGCCTCCAAGACGCCGATGACGGCGGCGAGCTTCCTGAACCTGGCCACCAAGGGTTTCTACAACGGGCTGACCTTCCACCGCGTGATAGCGGACTTCATGATCCAGGGCGGCGACCCGGAGGGGACGGGCTGCGGGGGCCCCGGCTACCAGTTCGACGACGAGTGCCGTCCCGACCTGAAGTTCAACCGCCCGGGCCTGCTGGCCATGGCAAACGCCGGACGCACCTGGACGGGGCAGGGCACCAACGGTTCCCAGTTCTTCATCACCCACGTGCCCACAGATTGGCTCAACGGCAAGCACACCATCTTCGGTGAGGTGCTGGAGGCCGCCGACCAGGACGTGGTCAACAGCATCCGCCAGGGCGACACCATCGAGGAAATCATCGTGCATGACGACTGCGCGGACCTCTTCGACGAGCAGCGGCAGAACATCGACCGCTGGAACGCCAAGCTGAAGAAATAAGGGGCAGGCGGCATGGAATTCGCCGTCCAGGACCTGCATATCGAGTTCGGGCCGCGCGTCCTGTTCGATAAGCTCTCCTTTGTGGTGGAGCGCGGGGAGCGCATAGCCTTCGCCGGGCAGAACGGCGCGGGCAAGTCCACCCTCATGAAGTGCATTGCGGGGGAGATGGAGCCGGACCACGGGCGTGTGCTGCTGCCCAAGTACACCCGCGTGGGCTATCTGCCCCAGGAGGGTATCCACATCTCCGGCCGCTCCCTGATGGACGAGGTGCTCGGCTCCGTCGGCAACATTGTGGAGCTGCAGCAGGAGGTGGACCAGCTTTCCGACGAGCTGCAGAAGCTTCCCACGGATTCTGCGGAGTACCGCGACCTGTTGGAGGAAATCGGCCGCCTGGAGTTGATTCTGCAGGACCGGGATGCCGCCACGCTCAAACCGCGCACGGAAAGCATCCTGCGCGGCCTGGGCTTTGCAGACAAGGATTTTGGCCGCGACTGCGGGGAGTTTTCCGGCGGTTGGCAGATGCGCATCGCCCTGGCGAAGTTGCTGCTGCAGGAGCCGGAGGTGCTGCTGTTGGACGAGCCCACCAACCACCTGGACATCCAGAGCCAGCGCTGGCTGGAGCAGAGCCTGCGCACCTACCGGGGCGCCATCTGCATCATCAGCCATGACGTGGCTATGCTGGATAGCCTGGTTGCCCGCACCATCGCCTTCCACCACGGCCGCGCGGAGGAGTACGCCGGCAACTTCTCCTTCTACCTGAAGGAGAGCCGCGCGCGCAAGGAGGCCCTTCTCCATCAGGCCAAGGCCCAGCAGCGCGAGATTGCCAAGACTCAGCAGTTTATCGACCGTTTCCGCTACAAGGCCACCAAGGCCACCCAGGTGCAAAGCCGCATCAAGCAGCTGGAAAAGGTGGAAATCATCGAGGTGGAGGAGGACGATGCCGTGATGAGTTTCCATTTCCCGCCCCCGCCGCCCGGCGGCCATGTGGTGGTGAAGCTGGAGCGCGCCTCCAAAGCCTACGGCCCCATCGAGCTGCTCAAGGATTACGACCTTACCATCGGCAAGGGCGACCGCATTGCCGTGGTGGGCGTGAACGGCAGCGGCAAATCCACTTTCACCCGCCTCATCTCCGGCACAGAGAAACCTGATAGCGGCGAATTCTCCCTCGGTAGCCACACCGAGATTGCCTTCTTCTCCCAGACCCATGCGGATGTACTGGACAACAACCAAACCGTGCTGGAATGCGTGGAATCCGTTGCCGGCCGGGAAATACGCCCGCAGGTGCGCAACATTTTGGGCTGTTTCCTGTTCCGCGGGGATGACGTGTTCAAGAAAATCGGCGTGCTGAGCGGCGGCGAAAGGTCTCGTGTGGCGCTGGTGTGCATGCTGCTGCGTCCGGCCAACTTCCTCATCATGGACGAGCCGACCAACCACTTGGACTTCCAGAGCCAGGATGTGCTGCAGCGCGCGCTCATGGAATACCCCGGCTCCTACTGTATCGTTTCCCACAACCGTCAGTTCCTGGATCCCATTGTCAATAAGGTTCTGGAGTTCCGTCTGGGTCACGCGCCGCGCCTGTTCTATGGCAACGTGAGCCAGTATCTGGAGACCGTGGAGGCGGAGGAGCGGCGGGAGAAGGCCGCTGCCGCCGGGGCTCCGGCTGCAGTCTCGTCCGTGCCTGTGGAAGGCAACCGCAAGGATGCCCGCCGTGCCCGTGCACAAGCCCGCGAGATGCGCAACAAGGTGCTGCGTCCCATGGAGAAGGAACTGGCGCAGGTGGAGGCTGACATTGCCTCCGCAGACGCCCGCAAGGCGGAGATTTCAGCCGAGTTGGAGAAGCCGGAGAACATGGCGGACAACCAGCGGCTCATGGAGCTCACCCAGGAGTACCAGGAACTGGAGCGCCATACGGAATCCCTGTTCACGCGCTGGGAGGACCTTTCTGTGGACATGGAGCGCAAGAAGGCTGAGCTTGAGGCGGAATTCGGTGCGGAGTGATTTTTTTGCACTCCGCCAGATTTTATGGGTAGACATAATTGCCTGGAATAAACGCTCGGAGAGAAGCAAGCGTTGGTGCCCCGAACCACCCCGGCAAGCGGGGTTATGGGGATTGGTTGACATGCGGGGACA
>CALCWC010000049.1 GCA_937905985.1 uncultured Verrucomicrobiales bacterium
CCACCAGCGCGGAGGTGGGCTCCACCAAGCTGCTGCCGCAGCTCTCCGTGGCCTATGTGCCTTCCCTGGCGCAGCAGGTGCCGCATGCGAACGTGAGCGTCAACGGCCAAGGCTACCGCGTGAAGGGCTACGCCCCCGGCAGGAATGCCTTCATGCTCAACGTGGGCGTGAACGCGGTCTTCTCTGATTCTTGGAGCGCGGGTGCATCCTACACGCTTGAAACCCGCAGCCGCTCCGTTGACCAGAGCGTGAACGCCAGCGTGCGCTACACATTCTAAACCCGCCTGTCATAAGGAATCATACCCACGCCCCGCTTGACATCTCGTCTTGCGGGGCGTGTTGTATGCCCGCCTAGCCGCGCTGGCAGCCCGCGCTCCCGTCTCACGGCATCTGCGGGCTTGCCGGGGCTGAAATGCGCTCCAGCGGGCTGTCAGCCGCCGTTTTAGGCGAGTTGTTTTGCCCCGGTTTCCGCACCACTTCAACGTCTATCCCGTTGCATGGCATACACCCCCGAGTATTGGATACGAACGGCAATTTTCAGGAACGGCGACAAACCTGAACGCCGAGAGTGCCTGAAAAAGTCCGATTTTCCGCGCCGTTGCAAAGTCTATCCGTTCATGGGCAATACACCCCCCGAGTAAAAACTCAATCTTCGTAACTGAAAAACAGGGTCAGCCGAACGTGGTTTTGCGAAAAATTGTCTGGCCTTGTCCGAGCATCGGAATCGCGCGGGCAAGTTCGGGCGTTATATTATATAAAAAGCGCATGCCCTGCGGGCATGGGGCGGGGAGCGGGTGATCAGTGGTCTTACTTCGCCGCCCTGACCGTGATGGCCGTGGAGCTTGTCCTGCTGCCGCCCGCCTAGCCACGCTGGCCTTGTCTCGGCGTAGCTTTAGCGAAGCCGGAAGCCCATAGGGCGAAGCCGGAAAGCCCGCGCACCCGTCTCCCGGCGTGCGCGCTGCGTTGCTAATACCACCGCCTCGCGCCGCAAATGCGCGACAGGCATTTAGGTTGACCCGCGCGGCGTTTCTGGTATAGTGGTGTGTGGACGCACATGCGGCCACACATGACTGTTGCCATGAAGAAGACACTCGCACTACTTTTGCTGCTGGCCGGACTTAATCTGGGAGCCTGGGGAGAAACCTTGACCTGGAACGGCAACGAGGAGCACATGACGTGGAACACAGAGGATACGAACTGGTTGCAGGGCGACTCGGTTACCAAGTACACGGATGGTGCAGATGTTGTGTTCGACAACACTGGGTACTGCCTGGTTACCCTGCAAGGTCCTATTGCACCTAAAAGCGTATTGGTAAAGAACAGCTCGGATCACAGCTACCTCTTTATACCCCCCATCATTGTCGGGTCCGGCAGCCTCACCGGCAGCATGCAGCTCATTAAGGACGGAGAAGGAGAGCTCTACATCTACACCGCCAACGACTACTTTGGCGGTACTCTCCTGAAGAACGGCATTCTGGTGCTGTACAACGACAAGGCCCTGGGAAGCGGGGACGTAACACTGATGGGGGCGACACTAAATCTCGCCGGGCACGCAATCTCTAACAACATTGTGGTGGAAGGAGCAGCCCATATCAGCAGCGGCACCGTCTCCGGCAACCTCAGCCTGGCAGAAAACGCGACCTTGACCTGGGAGGAAGGCAGCTCTTTGCAACTCACGGGCAGTATCTCCCTAGGCAACAACACCACGTTTGACCTCGGAGGGCACACTCTCTCCAACAACGTCAACGTGAATGGCACCGCCCATATCACCAACGGCACCGTCTCCGGCAACCTCAGTCTGGCAGACAACGCATCCTTTACCTGGGAGGAAGGTAGCTTTTTGGAACTCACCGGCAGCATCACCCTCGGTAACAAGACCACGCTTGACCTCGGCAAGCACACCCTCCCCGAAAATGTCATCCTGAATGGTTACTACACCTATATCGGCAACGGAAGCATCAACCACGACCTTGCCGTGGAGCGTGGAGGAGCGCTTTATCTGGCAGGCAACATCGATGGCACGGGCAACATCATCTTGAGCAGCGGCGCTAAGCTGAGCCTCGCTGGTTACACCCTCTCCAACAACGTCATCCTGAAGCATAACGCCTCCATTGGCGGAGGCACGCTCGACAGTAATCTCAACGTGGGAAAAGACCAGGATCTTATCATTGAAGACGACCTAAAAGGCACTGGCAACATCATTTTGGCCGACCACAGCAAGCTTGCCCTCTTCTATAGCACCCTCTCCAACTCCGTCATTCTGAACGGGGGGGCCTACATCCTCGGCTACGGCACCATCTCCGGAGATCTCATTCTTCCGGACAATACGAGCTTCTTATGGAGCAGTGTTTTCCTCAATGACGGCGTGCAACTCACGGGCAATATTGCCCTAGGCGAACGTACCTTACTTGACCTCGAGAGCAAAACCCTCTCCGCCTCCGTCAAACTGGGAAAAAACTCCACCATTACCGCA
>CALCWC010000050.1 GCA_937905985.1 uncultured Verrucomicrobiales bacterium
GTGCTCCATACGGGAGGATTATAGCACGGTAGTATTAAGTTGCCAAGTCAATAATAGCGGTTGCATTATAGGTGATACCGTCGGGTACAATCACACTTCCGGCAACCGTGCCGTTGTATAGGCAGGCATCCCCTAGATCGCTTAACATGCCGTACTCGTCTGTGGCCACGACAACATTGGCATAGAGTGTTTTCTGATTCAGGTCAAGCTGGCCCTCACTGCCAAGGTTGATGGTACCCGTTCCATACAAATCATCAGACAGTTTAATAAGCTTGCCCCAATTCTCCATCTCTACATTGCCGAGAAGGGTGCCGTTGCCGATGCTATTATAATCCGATTTTATGACAACATCCTTGGAAAGTGTGTAGCCGTTTAGATTCAGATTACACGCTGTCTGCATATAAATCTTTTCCTCTCCGCCCAAGTTGCCGCATAGGGTGAGAGAATAGGGGACTTCATAATTGCTGACTATCCTACAGTTCAGCGTACCGTTGCCGAGCTTGGCCTCTCCCTCCACGGTTGTACTATAATTTTCGGTTAGGGTATGGCCACCTAAATCCAGCGTGCCTCCTTGCAGAAGAAGGTCAGAGTAGCCTAAGGCCATGTCATGCCCCACCACCACCGTGCCGCCTTGAATCACCGTTCCCGCATCGAACGCTCCGTGAAATTCGTTGGCCGTGTTGATGGTAAGCTTGCCCTCACCGGTCTTGGTTAACGACATACTCCCGGCCAATACGCCATTTCCAACGAAGGTGTAGTCTTTCCCCCCATTGTTGGCCACAACCATGCTTACCGGTTTGAGCCTGCCGTCCAAGACAACATTTCCGCTGCCGTTGTCACTGAACACCACAGCATCGTTGTCCTGAAATACCGCAGCATTGCCATCCTCATCCAACCAGTTGGCTGTCTCATAATCCCACACGTTGCTCTTCGCTCCCGTCCAGGTCAGCGTTTTCCCCTGGGCTTCCAATGTAAGCCCGGCCAGCAGCAAAAGCAATGCAAGTGTCTTTTTCATGGCAAAATCATGCAAGGCGCATGTGCGTCCACACACCACTATACCAGAAACGCCGCGCTGGTCAAGGAGATTGACGATTGACAATTGACGATTTACGATTTGAAAATAATGGCGCGGCGGCGCCGCGCGACTATGGAATGCCCCGCAAGGCGGGGAGCCAAGCGGGGCGGGGATTTAACTAGTAAGGTTCGCTCACTTGCGGCGCCTGCGGGCTGCAAGGGCCGCAAGGGCAAGCAAGCTCAGCGTGCCGGTGGTGGGTTCGGGCATCACCATCACGTACACCATGCCCACGTTGGAACCATTGAAGGATGCCTGCAGCACGCCGTTCTGGTTGTCGGCGGGGGCTCCGTCGTAGCACAGGAAGTAGCGGTTGACTTCATCGATGTTGGTGAAGTACTGACTGGCGTCCACCCACTGTGTGTAGTCGATGGCTTCCGTACCCATGCTGTCGCCGATGCTCAGGCCGTCCACGCCCGAGAAGAGCGCATACTTGGTGCCGTCCTCCCAGGTGGACCATACGCTGCTGCTGTAGTCCTCAAGGGTCATGCCCTTGTTCAGGGTCACCGTGCTGCCCATGAGCAGGCCCTTGCCGCCCGTGGCGGAGACATCCAGCGTGGATTTGGAGCCCATCACCAGATTGGCGTTCAGCGTGGCATCCTTGCCGGCGGTGAGCGTGCCCGCCACGGTCACGGTGGTCTCAGCCACCATCTCTTCCATGGAGGTGGGAGCCGCGGCCTCATAGAAGCTCACGGTCATGCCGGCACCGATTTCCAGCTTGTTCAGGGAGACCTGGGTCTGGGAATCGGCAGGGGTGAGGTTGGCGGCGGCCATGTTCATGAACTGGATATCACCGCTGGTGGCGGTGACTTCATTGAGGAACTGCGCGAGCACGCCGGAATCAAGCGTGAGCTTGCCGGAAGCGTTCTCTGCGCTGTTGTGCACCCTGTTGACCTGCAGGCTGTTGCGCACGGTGGCGTCTTCGCCGCCCTCCTTGGAGAGCTCGGAGGCGAGAACGGCGTAGTGGGAGTCGCCGATATCGTAACCATAGTAATTGTCATCGGAGTCGGAGACCTTGTTTGCCTGCACCTGGACGCCACCCAGCTCTGCATCCGATGTGAAGCGCACACCGCCATCCACAACCGGGGCGTCGGTGAACACCGCCACGCTGTCCTGCGCGGCGAAGAAGCCCACCTGCTGCGCGATGTCGAGCTGGCCGTTCACCGTATTCATGCCGCCGTATATCAGCAGGTCGCCGGTGTAGTCAAAACCGCTGCCGATGTTCACGGTGCCGAAGCCCACTATCGCGGTTCCGAGGTTCTGATCGATATCCAGCACGGTGGGGTTCTGCCACGCGCCGATGCTGTAGACGGCGGCCAGCTCCGTGTCATGCTTGGCCGCGGTGGCGGCAAGCTGGGAAACGCTCACGGTGGTACCGGCCTCGCCCTGATAGAAGACCCTGTAGTTCGCCTCTCCCGTCACGCCGGTGGCCGTGCCGTCCGCCTTGAGGACGTACGCCACGTTGTCCTGGGTGACCGTGTGGCCGTCGGGGTTCACGGTTCCGCCGGTCACCACGCGGAGGGTGCTCTCCGTGCGCTGGCCCTGGTAGAAGTAGTTGCCGTTGGTGGCCCTGTTGTCATCCGCACCCACCTGGTAGGAAACATCCTCACCCTCCTTGGCAAGCCCGGTGGCGGTGATGTCCTTGGTGAAGTTCACCGTGCCGGAGTTGGCAATAGCAGAGGTGATGCTGGCGTTGCCCAGCGTCAGGCTCTTGTCCGCGTTCACGGTCACGGTGCCGCCGGTCTGGGTCAGGGTGCCCTTGCTGAGGTCCACCGTGCCGTTCACCACCAGGCCGCTGCTCACGGCCAGGGTGCCGCCATCCACAGCCGTGTTGTCACCCATGGTGTAGGACTTCATGAGGTTGATCACACCGCCGTTGGTGGCCTTCAGGGTCACATCGCTTGCAAACGTGGTGTTCAGCGTCAGGGAACTGCCCGCGCCATCCGCGGCGAAGGTGCCGTGGAAGCCGGGCCCGGGGCCGTTAACCAAGTCGCCGGTCAGGGTTTCATAGGCGCCGTCCACCACGGCGAAGGTGCCGTAGCCCTGCACCTTGGCTCCGTAGGTGTGGTCGTTTCCGTTGGAGAGGCGGGCATTCTCGCCGCTCAGGGTGAACACGGCCGCGGAATCGGTGGTGTTAAAGCCCACCACCAGGCGTCCGGTGGAGGCGTGGCCCGTGACGGTCATCTCGCCCTTCAATCCCTTGGTGCTGTCCGTGCCGACGTACAGCGTGTGGCTGGTATTGTGGGAGATGTCGTTGATGTTGACAACATTGTCGAAGTAGACATCGTTCGCGGACGTGATGTTGATGGTTCCACCCTGTTCATTGCCGATGGCGGCCTTGACGTGACCGTTGTTCCTGGTGATGTTCAGGGTGGCTGTGGCAGAGCCGGTGTTGTTGAAGCTGCCGGTCCAACCGGAAATATCCTTGTCACTGAAGGTCAGCGTGCCGTTGGCTGTGCCGCCGTAGGTGATGTTGCCCGCGCCGGAGACCGTGCTGCCGAAGGTGAAGCCCTGGTTGAACTGCAGCGTGCCGGCGCTCACGGTGGTGGCACCGGTGTAGGTGTTGGCTCCGGAGAGCGTCAGCGTGCCGTCGCCCGTCTTCACAAGCTTGCCGCTGCCGCTGACCACGCCGCTAATGGTCACAGCCTCGCCCGCGCCGACGGCAAAGGTGGTGCCGGTGGCGGTGTCGGCCAAGGAGATAGCGCGGTTGGCGGTCCATCCGTTAGAACCCTCCAACACGCCGATGGTGACATCCTGAAGCTCCAAGGGGCGGTCGCCGGTGATGCCGCCATTGCCGATATTGATCTTGAGCCCGCCGGAGAACACCGCCTTGGAGGTCTGGTTGCCAATACTCAGCTCCTTGGTGTTGATGGTGCCGGAACCGATCACGTTGCGCACCTGGTTGCCCGTGGAAATCTCGAACAGGGTGTTGGCGTTGACGGTGCCGTTCACGGTGAACGTGCTGTAGCCCCAGGCTGCCTGCACCTTGTCGGCCGTCAGCGTGGCGTCCTGCGCCACGCTGAGCGAGCCGGAATCCTTGCCGCTGTCGTACCCCAGCTTCACCGAGCCGCTCACGGTGGTCGTGCCGGCGGTGATGTCCAGCGTGCCGTTGCCCAGGTCAATCTCGGAGAACTTGACATCTGCCGCGCTGAGCGCCACCGTGCCGCCGTCTACAACCAGCTTGGCGGTACTGTTGAAGGCACCCTGGCCGGTGATGGAGGAAGATCCGTCGCTCACGGTGATGTCGCTGGTGGCGTTCACCGCTGTGTCGGCGCCGATGGACAGCGTGCCGTGGTTGGCGACGTGGTTGATGTCAAGTTCGCCGCCGCCCGTGACGTTGAGCGTGTCGCCCGCCGCAATGCTGAGGTTCGTGCCTATCAATTTGTCGGGAATATTCAGGGTGCCCTTGCCGTCAATCGTCATGAAGCCCATATAGCATGTGCCGGTAACGCTGGCCGTGCCGGAGCCGGTGTCTATGTGGAGATTGTTCGCGAGCAGCTGCTGATCTTCCACATTCAGGGAGCCCGCCTGCAGGTAAACGTCCGTAATTTCGACACCGTGGCCTCTAAGGGCGGTCTCCTGGGCCTCTCCCAGTTTCTCCGTGGTGCCGGGCGTCCTCACGTAGTAGGCGCTGTAGCTGGTGTCGTTGATATTCACCCTGCCGTAGGTCTCGGATCCCTCCGTCAGGTCCAGGGTGCCCGCATTGGAGCCCTTGAAGAAGGTGGCGCCGTTGTTCACCACCGTGCCGCCGTTGGTGAAGTCCACCAGCTGCACGCTGGCAACCAGGCTGGAGAAGCCGTTCTCGCCTTGCTGGCCTTCCACGTATTTCTGGGTCTCTTCGCCGCTCGCAGGCAGGGCGGTTATATCCACCACGGTGCCGGAAAGGGTGAGCGTGGCTCCGGTGTGCGTGGTGATCAGGCCGCCCATGACGAGCTTGCCGCCGGTGATGGCGCCGGTGGCCGTGGCATCTATGCCGCTCACAGAGCCGGCAACATGGTCCGCCAGGGTCAGGCTGCCGCCGGAAAGCTGCACCGCACCTAGGGTTACCGTGGTGTCATCCGTCACGCTGGCACCCACCGTGGTGGTGCCGCCCTTGATATCCATGCCGTTGAACACACTCTGCAGGTCCTTGAGCGTAATGGCCTGCTCTGCCACCAGCTTGCTGTTGTCGAAGCGCAGCTGCACGTTGTCGCTGGCCGACTTGATGGTGGCCTGCACATTGTGCAGGGTGTAGGCGGACGCGGTGAGCCCGAACTGCACGTTGGCGCTGCTGGAGACGTAGCTCTCTCCGGCCAGGCCCACGATTTCAATCGGGGCGTTGCTCGCCTGCTTGACGGTGGCGCCGGCTTCCAGAAGCAGCTTGTTGTTGTTGGCACCCCAGAAGCTGCTGCTGTAGGTCAGCGTCTGGTTTGCGGCCACCGTCAGCGTGCCGTGGGCGTTGCCGCCGTGGGAGAGGTCGATGACCCCAACGCTGCCGCCCTTCTCCAGCGTCGCGCTGCCGTCCAGCGTCAGGTCGCCGGTCAGGGTCAGGGTCTCCTTGAGGGTAGCGCTGGCGTTGCTGTTGATGACCAGCTTGCTGGCGCCCACCGCCTTCTTGAACGTGGTGGTGAAGGCGTTCGTGCCGTCGCCCACTTCCATGTTCAGCGTGCCGTCGGAGCGGGTGATGGCGGCACCCATTTCCGTGGCGCTGCCGTAGAACTTGAGCGTGGTGGTCTTGCCGGCCTTGTTCATGATGTATGAGCCGGTCCACTTGGAGACATCACCGGTGAAGATGTAGGTTTGATTGTCTACGCCTGAGGTGGTTTGGAACTTGAAGTTGCCCGTGCCCTCCACGCCGCCGGCAAAGGTGTACGAGTAGCCGGAGTAACCATCCGACACAGTCATGCCGTTGCTTCCCAAGCGCAGCTTGGGATTGAATGTGGCGTTCTGCTTCGGTAGGTGTTTGGACCAGCCGTCAACCTCCACGGTGGAGTTTCCGTTGCCGAATGCGTTTAGATTCAAATCGGCAATATCGTTCTTGGTCACCTTCACCGTGCCCGTCCAGTCGCTGCCCAGGGTCACGCTGCCGAGCGTTGACTCGCTAGCCTTCAGCACATAGGTGCCCGCGCCCGAGAGGGTGCCGGAGAGCGTGCCGTTGCCCGTGCGTTCGAGGGAGGCCCCCTGGGCAATGGTGATCTTGCCGGCGTTCAGGTTGCCGGTCAAGTTGAAGGTGTAGTTGCCCTCAACCGAGGTGCTGCCGGCAATGAGGTCGCCCTTCACCTCCACCGTCTTGGCAAGGGTCTCGCCGCTGCCGAACACCACATGCGCGCGCGGCACATCATAGGCGGATGCCGTGGTGGCATTGTTCAACAGCCAGTTCTGCGCGGTGCTGCTCCACTCGCCGTTGCTCGTGCCGTTCCAGTTCATGGTGAGCGAGGACGTGTAGAAATCGGCCAGGTCCTGAGCGCTCAGTGCGCCGGCGAGCTGGTACCCCGCCGCCATCACGCCGTACGAGCCAATATCGGTATCCGGCACCTGGTACACACCGGATTCAACGTTGCTGTGGGGTTGCAACCCGTCCAGGGCGCCCACGTACACCTTTCTGATGGGGGCGCTGAAACTCAGGTTGATGCCGGCAACGGCTGCCGTGACAACCTCGGTGCTGAAATCGCCGTTCTTGTAGCCTTTCAGTACAATGTTGCCAGAGCTGCTGCCTGTTCGCGTCATGACGAAGGTCAACGTTTCCACCCCTTCCAGGCTGAACTCCTTGGGGCCGGAGGTGTTGTTGTTCTTCCAGCCCTGGTTGGTCACCGTGGCCGTGGTGCCGTTCACCACCATCTTGGCGCCGTTGATGTAGCCGTCGTAGTCGTTCTGGAAAAGCGTCGTGGTGATCAGGTCGTACGTGGCGCCGTCCTTCAGTGTGTCGGCATCCATCACAATGGCAAAGTTCCATACGGAGTTCCACCCCTGGTCGGGCTGGCTGAACTCGCCGTGGTTGATTGTGTCATTGCCGAGGTTGCCCACCGTGGCAATCCCGGTGGTGGCGTCGTACCCTTCCCATTCGGAAAGGGTCACTGCGTTGACCGTGGCGGCTTGCGCCGTGGTGCCGGTGCTGAGGGTGGTGAAGGAAACCGATGCGAGCGCGGCGATGAGCGCGGCCTGGAACTTGTGCGGAAGACGGAGTTTCATAACGGTTGCTTGAGATGAAAGTTTAGTCCTGTATGTTTAGAAAGGCACCATGCGCGAGGCAAAAGTCGACACGCATACTATAAGGAAGTGTACGGCGTTTCCCCATAATATGCAAGCCCAATTTGTTGTTTTCTAAAAAAATCCCGAATCCGGCTGAACAAGTTGAGGAACGAGAGGCGTTTACACGAATTCGCGGCGGGCCTGTTCCGGGATGGCGAGCATGAAGCTTCTGCCGTAGTATTTGGCGGTGATGCGTGAATCCAGCAGGACGATGAGGCCGGTATCGGTCTTGGAGCGGATGAGGCGGCCGATTCCCTGGCGGAATTTGAGGACGGCCTCCGGCAGCGAGTAGTCGTTGAAGGCGTTTCCGCCGCGGTTGGTGACGTCCTCGATGCGGGCCTCCACGAGGGGGTTGCCTGGGGACTCGAAGGGGATGCGCGTGATGATGACGTTGGAGAGCGCCTCACCCGGCACGTCCACGCCCATCCAGAAGCTGTCCGTGCCCATGAGCACGCTGTCCACATCATCCTTGAAGAGGTGCAGCAGGCGGGAGCGGTCCCGCCCGTCGCCCTGGGCGAGCAGGGTCCACCCGCGCTGTGCGCAGAAGGGCTTGAGGCGCGCCACCTGGTCCCGCAGCAGGGCGTAGCTTGTGAAGAGCACGAAGGCGCGGCCGCCGCTCATATCCAGCGCGCGCATAATCCAGTCCGCAAGCGCGGCCTTGTACTCGTTGTCGTCGGATGCGGGAGGTGGCGGGAGCATGGATTTTGCGACGACGACGCGCATCTGCTCTGCGAAGTTGAAGGGGCTTCCGATGCGGAGGGCTCGTGCGGTTTCCGCACCCACGCGGCCGGCGAAATAGGACATGCCGCGCACGCCGCTGGAGAGGGTGGCACTGGTGCAGATGCAGGTGCGGCCGCTCTGGAAAAGTTTTTCGCGCAGCACGTCCGCCACGTTCACCAGGGCAGAGGCAATGTTGGTGTAGGCACCCTCCTGGCCGCTGGTTTCCGCCCAGTAGACGGAGGATTCCAGCTCCGAGAGGTGGACGCATTCCTTGGCGGTGGCGGCAAAGGCCATCAGGCGGGCGGCGGTGTCCTTGAGCTCGGCGCGGGTGAGCTCGTTCTCCTCCTCTTTTGCCATGTTGTGCACCTCCAGGTACAGGTCGTGCAGGGGCGGGGAGAGGAGGTCGTCCGTCCAATCCGGGGTGCGGAGGCGCACGGTGCCGTGGTTCTCCACCAGGCGGCAGTCTGCGCGTGCGGCCTTGAAGAATTCATCGGTGGCGGTCTGGGCGTCCTCAATGAGCTGGATGAGGCCGGGCGTGGCGATTTGGCGCATGCTGCCCTTGTGGGTGCGCGGGTTGTAGAGGCGCAGCAGGTCGTACTTCAAATCGGCTTCCCGCAGGGAGATGCCGAGCTGCTGGGCGGCCACGTTCTCGATGGTGTGCGCCTCGTCCAGTATCACGAAATCACCGGGGAAGATGAAGCCGTCGAATCGTTCCTCGTCCTCCGGGGCCGTCTGGTCCGCCAGGGAGAGCAGGCCGAAGAAGAGCGTGTGGTTGAGCACCACCACATCCGCATCCTGCACGCGGCGCCGCGCGGCCTGGTACGGGCAGTCCTGGCCGCAGTTGCGCGCGGTGCACACGTGGTTCTCGCTGCACACCTGCGCCCACACCTTGGGAGAGATTTCCAGCTCGTCCGGCAGCTCGGAGAGCGAGCCCTCCGGGCACTGCCGGTACCACTCCAGGAGCTGGTGGAGCTGGCGTGCCTCCTCCTGGTTGAAGAGGTCCTTGGATTGCTCCATGGCGCGGCGCAGGCGGGTTTTGCACAGGTAGTTGGCGCGGCCCTTCAGCAGGGCGGCCTGGAACTGGCAGCCCAGCGCCTTCTTCACCGTGGGGATGTCCTTGTGGAAGAGCTGCTCCTGCAGGTTGATGGTGTGGGTGGAGATCACCGCCTTGCGGCCGTTCTGCAGCGCAAAGCGGATGGACGGGATGAGGTACGCGAGCGATTTGCCCACGCCCGTGCCGGCCTCCACCAGCAGGGGCTCGCCGTTCTCCAGGGCCTCCGCCACCGCGGCGGCCATCTGCTGCTGCTGGGGACGGAACTCGAACCCGGTGGCGCCGGAGAGCACGCCCGTTTCGGAAAAGTCGCTGAGTGTCTGTTCAGTGAGCCATGCCACCGTGGAATAGGGTAGGTTGGGATAGGGGGTTAGTTGAGCACGCGCTCCCCGCAGGTCGGGCGTTCCAGGTAGAGCGGCAGGTCCGGGAAGAAGGTGCGCAGGGTACCCACGTTCGTGTTGCCGTCGATGAGGTACCACTTGTTCTTCTTGGTCTCGCGGTTGGCGCCGTCGTCGGAGATGATTTCATCGCGCACGGCGTAGATGTAGCTCTTGCGCTCCACGCGGGTGCGCGCGCCGTTCGGCCCGGGCATGCTCACCACCAGCGTGGTGGGGATGATGACAATGCGCGAGCGGTCCGCCGTCTCGCCCGTTTCGCTGTAGGGCTGTTTGGGGGGCTGCTCCGGCCAGCCGTTGCCGCGCAAGTTCGGGGCGGACCCGGTCATGCTCCTTTCCGCGGCCTGTCGGCGTGCCGTCTCCGCGCGGTGGACGGAGGAAGCCGTGGCGTTGGCGGGGGTGACCACGTACTCGCCCGTGGGCGTGCCGATGGAATAGCTTTCAATCTTGAGCCCCTGTTTCTTCATTTCCTCGCCCATCTGGACGTAGCGCTGCAGGAGGGCCTTGTTGCTCTCCGCCAGGCGGCGGCGGTTCTCCTCCTCGCGGCGTGCGCGTTCCGTCGACGTCTCGCCGGCCTTCTTGTCCAGGCCCATGATGCGGCGTGCGGCGGCGGCCTCGGCGGACGGGTTCTCGCGGTTGACGAGCATCTCTGCGTAGGTGTTGCGCAGCGGGGGGTACATGGCCTCCAGCACCCAGCGCATATCGCAGCTGCGCACGGCGGTGCCGTAGTTGCGCGCCTCGTTTGCGGCCTCGCGGGCATATTCGCTCTGCGCCGGGCTCACGCCTGCCAATGCCACCAACAAGGCACATGCTGTCGTCCAGATTTTCATGCCCCTATCGTAGCAGATTTCCCCGCGCGCGCAAGGCGGAATTGTTGCATCACCCTGCCTGCCTTGCGGCGGCCGCAACGTGAAAACCCCCGCGCGCCGGGCGTGCGGGGGTTTCACCCATCGTCAATGGTAAATGGTCAATCGCCAATTACTTCAGGCCTTCCTTCTTCAGCAGGGCGTCCGGCTGGGGGTCGCGGCCCATGAAGTCGCGGAAGACCTCGGCGGCGGGCTTGCTGTCGCCCTTGGAGAGGATGGCCTCCCTGTAGGCGGCGCCGGTGGCGGGGTTGAGCACGCCCTCCTTGGCGAAGCGTGAGAAGGCGTCCGCGGCCAGGACCTCCGCCCACTTGTAGGAGTAGTACCCCGCGGCGTACCCGCCGGTGATGCAGTGGGTGAGGTTGCGCATGATGGAGCGGGAGGGCACGGTGGAGGGCATGCGCCACGCGCCCACCAGGGCGTTGGTGGCCTCGTCCAGGTCGCGCCCCTTGAAGAGCTTGTCGTAGTTCATGTGCATCTCCAGGTCCAGCTTGGCCAGGGCGAGCTGGCTCATCTCATCGGTTGCGGGCATGTAGAAGCGGCTGTCGTTGAGCTTCTTCACCAGCTCGGCGGGCATGGGCTCGCCGGTCTTGTAGTGCTTGGCGTAGGTGGCCAGGGCCTCCGGCTCCCAGGTCCAGTCCTCGTTGAGCTGGCTGGGCAGCTCCACGAAGTCCCAGGCCACACTGGAGCCGGCGTGTGCCAGCAGCTCGGTGTCGGTGAGCATGTTGTGCATCATGTGCCCGAACTCGTGGAAGATGGTCTCCACATCATAGTGGGAGTAGAGGGCGGGGGTGTCCTCCGTGGCGGCGGAGAGGTTGCCGCAGAGGGCTGCCAGGTGCGGGCGGTGGGGCTTGCCGTTGGCGGCGGGCTCGCCGAAGGCCAGGGGCATCACCCAGGCGCCCGCGCGCTTGCTGGGGCGCGGGTAGAGGTCCATGTAGAACGAGCCGAGGTGGGCGCCGGTCTTGTTGTCGCGCACCTCGAAGAGGCGCACGCCGGGGTACCACACCTCCGCCTTGCCGGCGGGCAGCTCCTCACCGGGTTTCAGGCAAACGGTGGGAACTTCCTTGAAGTTGATGTCGTACAGCGTGGAGGCCAGGTTGAACATGCCCTGGCGCACTTGCTCCGCCTCAAAGTAGGGGCGCACGGAATCGGGGTCGAAGGAGTAGCGCTGCTTTTTGAGCTGGTAGGCGTAGTAGGTGGCGTCCCACGGGTCCATCTTCTCCACCTTCTTGCCGGTTTGCCGGGCGTAGAAGTCCAGCAGCTCTTGGCATTCCTTGCCGAATGCGGGCAGCACCTGCTTGGCGAGGTCGTCCACAAAGGCCATGGCCTTGTCGCCGCTCTCCACCATGCGGTGGGCGGTGGTGAGATCCGCGTAGGTCTTGAAGCCGAGCAGCTCCGCAAGCTCCTTGCGCAGCTGCATCACCTCCGCCACAATCGCCGCGGTGTCGTACTCGCCGGTGCCCACGCTCTGGCGGCCTTCCCAGCACGCCTTGCGGGTGGCGGGTACGGTGCAGTTGCGCAGCACCTCGATGACGCTGTCAATATCCAGCGTGACGAGCCACTGGGGGGCCTCCTTGGTGCCGTGCCCCTTCTCCAGCGCGGCGGCGGCGGCCTTGGCCATCCACGCGTCGCTCATGCCGTCCAGCTGCGCCTTGTCGGTCACCACCAGCTGCCAGGCATTCTGGGAATCCAGCACCTTCTTGCCGAACTCATGGGAAAGCGTGCCCAGGCGCTCCATGATTTGGGCCTTGCGTGCCTTCTGCTCGGGGGAGAGGTCGGCGCCGCTCTCGCGGAAGGAATCCACCACCTGCTGCACGTAGCGCTGCTTGGCGGGGGAGAGGGATTTCACCCAATCCTGGGCGGCGGCGCTCTTGACGACCTCCCAAAGCTTCTCATTGGCGACGATGGATGCGGAGAAGGCGGTGAGTTCCGGGATGAGCGTCTCCTGCACCTCGCGTATTTCCGGGGAGTCCAGGTTGTTTCCCAGCACGCTGAGCATGCTCTCCGCATAGTCCAGTTCGCGGGCGAGGTCCTGGTGCGCCAGGAAGACATTTTCAAAGGTGGCCTTGTCCGGTTCCACGGCGCAGATGGCATCGATGCCCTGCTGCGCGCGCTGCAGGCCGTAGCGCATGTCGCCAAGCACCTGCTTGGGCGTGATTTTGGACCAGCGCGGGTACTCGTTCCAGGCGCAGGCGGGATGCTCCGCCGCCACGGGCGTGGGGGACATGGGAGCCGCGCTTTCCTGCGCGGCGAGCGGTGCGCCCAGGGCAAGCCCGAGCGCCAGCGTCAGCATGATGTCTTTGGTTGTCATCTCTGCGGGTTTATAGCATGCGGCGCGGACGAATGTCAATTCGTTTCCGTGTGCGCATGTGGGCGCGCGGGAGACAACGCGAGAGGTGTCAATCACGCCCGTTTACGCCATGCGCTCGAGGGTTTGCTTGGCGAGCTGGCAGGCGGCGGGGTAGTCCAGCTTCCCGTTGGGAAGGCAGGGGATTTTTTCAACGTTGAGGATGGCATCCGGGCACCAGTTGTCCGAGAAGCCCTCGTTGCGGATGGCGTAGCGGAGCACCGAGGCGTCCGGCGGCAGGGCCTGCGGCGGCAGCGTGGTGAGCATGATGAGATGGTCGCGCGCATCGCGGTCCGTGAGCGTGACAACGGCAATCCGGGGTTCCCCGTTTTCGGATTCCGCGGCGTCCAGGCCGTCCATCATGAGGTTTTCCAGGGCGGCGTGGGGAATGAATTCGCCGCGCACCACGGCGTAGCGGTCCTTGGTGCCGAAGATGTGCAGGCGGCCGTCCGCATCCACCATGGCGAGGTCGCCCGTGCGCAACCATCCGTTGCGGATGTTGGTGATGGTGGTCTCGTCGTCGTCCTCGTATCCGCGGGTGAGGGCGGCGCCGCGCACCCAAAGCAGGCCGGGCGTGTTGATGGGCAGCAGCTTTCTGGGTTGCCGCGGGTCGCTGATGCTCATGGCGATGCCCGGCAGGGGCTCGCCGATGGCGTCTGCATGCATTTGCGGGCCCGCCCTGCGCGGGGACGGCGCGGTGGATTCCACGCCGCGGGAGAGGGTGACGAGGGAGCCGAGCTCCGCCAGCGTGTAGGCGCCAGCCAGCGGAACCTGGAGAAGTTTCTCCGTTGCCCGCGTGACGGATGGCGGCACGGGGCCACCCGCCGCCACCAGGTGTTTCAGGGAAAGCAGCGGCACCTCCTTGCCGTCCGCCACCATGGAGCCGGCCATTTCCGGCGTGCCAACGGCGGAGACGATACGGTGCTGCAGCACCAGGTCGCGCAGGCGGCTTCCCGCGAATTCCGGCGAGGGGTAGGTCACCATGTTGTAGCCGTAGAGCAGCGGCATGAGCAGGCCGGGGATGAAGCCGGCGCTGCAGTGCAGCGGCGCGGCGCAAAGGATGTTGTCGCCCTCCTGCAGCTGCATGCGGCTTTGCAGGGACATGAGGTTGAAGAGCGCCATGCGGTGCGTGAGCGCTATGGCCTTGGGCTCGCCCGTGGTGCTCCCGCTGAACACCAGCGCCAGCTCGTCCCCCGCCTTTTTGTGCGGCAGCTTCAGGTAGCGCAGCAGGTACTCTGTCTTGATGCGGTGCAGCAGCGCGCGCCACACGCGCATGCGCCCGCTGCCCAGGTTCTCCAGCACCGTGTCGATGTAGACGAGGTCGCGCTTGTTCGGCCAGTCGAAATCGCGCTGCTTGGAGACGAAACGCTCGTCTGTGATGAAGCGGGTGACGTGCGCGCGCCGGATCATCTGCCTGGCGATTTCCGGTGCGGCGTTGTAGTTGATGTTGACGGGGGTGATGCCGGCGAAGATGCAGGCGAGGTTGGCGAGCGCGGCGCGCTTTCCGGGCGGCAGGATGACGCCGAGGCGCTTGCTGCCGATTTCATGGCCCAGGTGGCGCCCCAGCATCAGCGAGTACGCCAGCAGGTGGTGGTAGGGCAGTTCCGTGTCGTCGATGCCGTCGATGATTTTGCCCTCCGGATGGTTTTTCATGCTGACGAGCAGCATGCGCGCCAGCGAGCAGTCCTCCGGCAGGGGCAGCTCCGCGAACATGTCCGCCGCGCATTCCATCCACGCCTCCTGCACGCGCGCCGCCTGCATCACGCCGCCGATGTCCGGCAGCACGCGCACGCGGATTTCATGGCAGGGCGGTTGCGTGGTCACGGCGTTCTCCATGCCCTCGTTGAACATGCCCACGTACACCGGAACCGTGGGCAGCGAGCAGCCGTTCATGTGTGCAAGCACCGCCCCGGGCACATCCGTGAGCGTTGCGGCGTTCCCGTCCGCGCGCGGTCCCGTCAGCAGCACCACGTGGCGCTGCGCGTCGCGTCTCCGGTCCATCACATCGTGGATCTGCTCCGCGAGCATGATGCCGCTCTGGCGCTTGACCGAACCCATGATGCCCGCGGCGCGGCTCCGCCGCAGGTAGTCCATGATTTCCGCGCCGGGCAGGTGGTTTTCCTCCACCAGCCAGGCCACGCGCGACGGGCCGCCCAGCATGGACTCGAGCTCCTGCAGGAGCTCGAGGGTAGGCATGCGGTTGGGGACGATAAACGCAGGGCGTGTGGGCAGGTGTTCCCTCCCCTCTATGCGGATGGTTGCCATGAAAGGCGGGTAGGCGCGTTATTTCCGGAGCGCATCGCGGATTTCACGCAGAAGCTGGATGTCTTCCGGTGTGGGGGCGGGGGCTTCCTCCTTGGGCGCTTCCTTGTCCTTGGCGCGCAGCTTGCACAGCACGCGGATGGCGAAGAAGATGGACAGGGAGATGATCAGGAAGTCGATGATGGTCTGGATGAACGAGCCGTACTTCACGCCGTGCCACGCCAGCGTCTCCAGCGTGCTGTTGGGCGAGATGAGCAGGATGGCCGGCATGATGACATCGTTCACCAGGGAGGTGACAATCTTGCCGAAGGCGCCGCCGATGATGACACCGACAGCCATGTCCATCACGTTGCCCTTGAGGGCGAACTCCTTGAATTCCTTCACCCAGGCGGGTGTGATTTTGTTCATTTCCATAATAATGATTGGTTGGGTTAGAGAAGCTTGAAGGCTTTGACGCCCCACTCGCGGCATTCCCAGGTGGAGCCGTCATGCGAGGTGAAGATGCACACGCCGCCCGTGGGCACCTTGATGTCGTGTGCCGCGCAGAAGGCGGCGTAGTCGCCCGTGATGTGCGGGGCAAAGCGGATGGCGCCGTTGCTGGAGACGCAGAGCAGGGCCTCTCCGTCCGCCACCTCGGCGGCCAGTTCATGCCAGTTGCTGATGATGCGCTCCACGTCCACCTGCCAGCCCTGGGGCACCACGGCGCGCGCGTTCCACAGGTCGATGGCTTCCGCGCCGAGCTGCTCCAGCTGTTCCGCGGGCAACGCGGCGGGGTCCAGGCCCTTTTGCGGGGCGGCAACGGTGCCGAGGCGGCGCATCACGGCCTCCTCGGTCTGGTTCTCGTCGGGGCCGTAGTCCACCTCGATGAAACGCTCGTCTGGCGCGACGGGGCAGGGGTTGCCCAGCTCCTCGGCGGCCAGCTGCGCGGTTTTCATGGTGCGCTTGAGGGGCGCGGCCAGGATGCGGGAAGGCGTGATGCCGAGCTTTTTGAGGTAGAGGCCGATGCCGCGTGCGCGCTCCTCCTCCACGAGCTCCAAATCGGTGCGTGCGCCCACTCGGGTGGGCGTTTCCCCCTTGCGAAAGGTGTTTCCGTGGCGTGCGATGACAAGCGTTTTCATATGGCGGCGAGAGCCGTATCAGGCATTGCCCATTCTACCCCGCCCGCCCCTTCTGTGCAAGTCAAAAGAATGAACACCCCCATGTTTCGGGGCTGCGGGCGGCGTTTCATTGTCCTTGAAGAAAGCAGGCGTATGGTATAGACTGGTGGGGTATGAAGGCATTTTGGATGATACCGTTGGCGGCAATGGCACTGGGTTCATGCGTGGCGGAGCCGGGGGCGCAGCCCGCGCGCACCACCGGCGCAAGCGTGGGCGCAAACGTGGACACCGCGTGGCTCGGCCGCAAGATTTGGGCCAACGAGTGCGCGGGTACCGTGCCCGGGTTGGTTTCGTGGAACGCGGGTGAGGCGTTCCCCTCTCTGGGCATCGGCCATTTTATCTGGTACCCCGCGGGGGTGCAGGAGAGGTTTGATGAAAGTTTCCCGAAGTTCATCGCGTATGCGCGCCGCAGCGGCGTGCAGGTGCCGGCTTTCTTCAACGGTCCCGCCCCGTGGGCCAACAAGGCCGCGTTCCTGGCGGACCGCAGCGGCTTGGCGGACCGCATGCGCCAGTGGCTGGCGCAGCATGTGGAGCTGCAGACGCGCTTCATCATGGCCCGCTCGCGCGCCGCGCTGGGAACCATGGCGCGCATGAGCCGCAACCCCCAGGCGGTGGCCGCCCACTACAACGCGCTCGCCGCCACCACCCAGGGCATGTACTGCCTGGTGGATTATGTGAACTTCAAGGGCGAGGGCGTGAAGGAGTCTGAACGCTACAACGGCCAGGGCTGGGGTCTGCTCCAGGTGCTGGAGGAAATGCGCGGCAACCCGCAGGGGCGCGCCGCCACGGCTGAATTCTCCCGTGCTGCGGGAGTGGTGCTCACGCGCCGCGTCAACAATTCCCCCGCGGAGCGCGGCGAGCGCCGCTGGCTCCCCGGCTGGCTCAACCGCTGCGCCACCTACCGCTGATTGCCTAATCCTAATCCTCATTCGCCAGGATGTTCGGCTCGTTTCCGTTGTATTTGGCCCCCATGGCGGGCGTGACCGACCCCATCTTCCGCACGCTGTGCAAGGAGGAGGGGGCGGACGTGATGGAGACGGAATTCGTCTCCGCGGAGGGCGTGCTGCAATGCTGGGAACGCAACCGCCGCTACGTGGAGTTTGAGGATGCACACCGCCCGCTGGGTATCCAGCTCTTCGGCTCCGTGCCGGAGCACATGGCCGCCGCCGCGCGTATCATCTGGGATGCCACGCAGCCCGACTTTATCGATATCAACGCCGGCTGCCCCGTGCCCAAGGTGGTGGGCAAGAACGGCGGTTCATCCCTGCTGAAGGATCTGCCTCTGCTGCAGCGTATCGCCCAGGCTTTGGTCCATGAAATGGGCTCGGATTGCCCTGTGACCGCCAAGATTCGCATCGGCTGGGACGCGGAGCACATCTGCGCCCCGGAGGCCGTGCAGCGCCTGGAGGACGCCGGCGTGCGCGCCGTCACCATCCACGGCCGCACTCGCTCCCAGCAGTATGCCGGCAAGGCGGATTGGAGCATCATCGACGCCTGCGCGCGGCAGGCCGGAATCCCCGTCATCGGCAACGGCGACCTCGCCACGCCGGAGGACATCCGCCGCGTGCGGGAAACAACCGCCGTATCCGGTGTGGCCATTGGCCGCGCGGCCATGGCGGCTCCGTGGATATTCCGCCAGGCCAAGGCCTATCTGCAGAGCGGCGAGGTTCCGCCGCCGCCCACGCCGCGCGAGCGCATCGCATTCGTCCTGCGGCACGCGCGCATGGCCGTGGAAAGCCGCCACTACGGGGACGAGCTGCCCACCATGCGCGCCATGCGGTCCCGCCTGCTGGCCTATGCCAAGGGCATCCCCGGCACCAAGCCGCTGCGCCCGCAGCTTTCCCGCGTGGCTTCGCTCGCTGAACTCCAAGACATCCTCTCACCCCTCTATGAACAAGCCTGAACTACTGGCCCCAGCGGGCAACTGGGACTGTGTGCGCGCCGCCGTGGCCAACGGCGCGGATGCCGTCTATTTCGGGCTGGACCGCTTCAATGCGCGCATGCGGGCCGACAACTTCTCCGTGGCAGATTTGTCATCGCTCATGCCGTTCCTGCATGCACACGGCGTGCGCGGCTACGTGACGCTCAACGTCCTCATCTTCCCGGACGAGATGCAGGCCGCCGCCGAGTACATCCACGCCCTGGAGCGCGCGCACGTGGACGGCGTCATTGTGCAGGATATGGGGCTGGCCGCGTATGTGGCGCAGCAGCGCCGCGCGGGAAACATCCGCCACCTGGAGCTGCACCTATCCACGCAGATGACGCTCACCTGCCCGGAGGCCGTGCGCCTGGTGGACGAATTGTTCGACCCGCAGCAGATCGTGCTGGCGCGCGAGCTTTCGCTGCGCGAGATCGAGGCCTGCGCCAAGGCCACGCAGAAACCCATCGAGGTGTTCTGCCACGGCGCGCTGTGCGTGGCGTACTCCGGCCAGTGCCTCACCAGCGAGAGCCTGGGCCAGCGCAGCGCCAACCGCGGCGAGTGCGCCCAGGCCTGCCGCATGCCCTACCGCTTGGAGGTGGACGGCCGCATGCGCGACCTCGGCGAGCGCCGATACCTCTTCTCCCCGCAGGACCTCTGCACGCTGGACCGCGTGCCCCGGATGCTGGCCGCGGGTGTGCACAGCTTCAAGGTGGAGGGGCGCCTCAAGTCCCCGGAATACGTGGCCGCCACCACGCGCGCCTACCGCCGCGCCATTGATGCCGCGCTGAAGGAACAGGGGGTCTCACCCAAGCTGCACGCGGCGGATTTGTATGCGCTGCAGATGGCTTTCTCGCGCGGTTTTTCCACAGGTTGGCTGGACGGCACGGACCACCCGCTGCTCACGCACGGGCGCTTCGGCAAGAAGCGCGGCGCGCTCGCCGGGCGCATTGCGCGCTGCGGCAACGGCTGGGTGGAATTGGAAGGAACGCCCGCCATACCCATCGCCCCCGGTGACGGTTTTGTCATTGATGCCGGAGAAGACCGCAACGAGGAGCAGGGCGGCCGCATTTGGAAAACCGACGGCACCCGCCTGTTTTTCCACGGCAAGGCCAGCCGCATCGATTGGCACCGCGTGCGCCCCGGCAATCTGCTTTGGAAAACCGCAGACCCCGCGCTGGACAAGGCGCTGCACGCCACCTGGTGCAACTTTGCCCGCAACGCCGCGGAGGCGGGCGGTTCCGCGCTGGATATCTCTTTCACAGGCCGCATGGGTGAACCGCTGCGCGCAACATGCCGCGGCATTGCCGTGGAAAGCGCGCAGCCCCTGCAGCGCGCGGAGAAGCGCCCGCTCACGGAGGAATCCATACGTTCCCAGTTCGCGCGCCTGGGCGGCACGGGATTCACGCTCGGCAACTGCGCGTTCCATCTGGATGCAGGCCTCATCCTGCCCGTGTCCGAGCTGAACCGCATGCGGCGCGAGCTGGTGGCGCGCGTGCCGCAGAACGATGATGCCGCGCCCGCCGCTTCCACCGCGCCGTGGGTGGCGGATTTCCCTCCCCTGCACGCCGCAAGCGCCAAGGACGCGCTGCTCTCCGTGCTCTGCCGCACGCCGGAGCAGGCGCTCGCCGCCGCAGAGGCGGGCATCAAGCGCGTCTACCTGGATTTCAAGGACCTCAAGCAACTGCAACCCGCGGTGGAGCAACTGCGCGCGCAGTTCCCGGAAACGGAGTACTGGATTGCCACCCTGCGCATCATGAAACCGCATGAGGGCGGCTTCTTCAAGTTCATCCTCGCTGCCAAGCCGGACGGCGTGCTCGTACGCAACATCGGTGCCGCCCTGTTCTTCAGGGACAAGGGAATCCGCATGGTTGGCGACTTCTCGCTGAACGTCGCCAACCCCGCTTCCGTCCAGCTCTGGCGCGAATTCGGCATGCAGACATCCACCGCATCGTACGATCTCAACGCGCAGCAGCTCGCGGACTTGCTGGCAGCCGGGTGCGGGCCCTGGCTGGAGCTCACCCTCCACCAGCATATCCCCATGTTCCACTCGGAGCACTGCGTGTTCTGCACCTTCCTCTCCCAAGGCCACAGCTTCAAGGATTGCGGCCAGCCCTGCGAGCACCACCGCGTGCGCGTGATGGACCGCACCCACGCCATGCACTACCTCCACAGTGACGAGGGCTGCCGCAACACCCTCTTCAACGGACAGGCGCAGAGCGCCGCGCGCCATTTGCACTCCATCATCCGCTGCGGCTTCTCGCGCTTCCGTATCGAGCTGCTGGAGGAATCCCCCGCCAAGGCTGCGGAAATCATTTCCGCCTACCGGCAGCTGCTGAGCGGCTCCCTCTCCCCGCAAGTCCTCCTGCAGCAGCTCAACCTCATCGACCGCATCGGCGTGACGGAGACGAAATGATTTTTGTGCAATCTGTGTCCTACTCTCAACAAATAACGGGTAGGGTGCGCCTTCATTGATGAAGGGCGCAAGCATGCGCCCGCTACAAAAATGAAAACCATTGCCATCTTGCTTGTTTGCCTTTCGTCCTGCGCTGTCGCCAACACCCTGCCGCCCACACCCGAGGCGCAGCTGCCGTTGGGTGTGGAGTGTACAGCCTGCAACCGGCATTGAGCAAACCGTGATACGTGTCCCTGTTGCGAAGGACACCCGCCGCCTCCATTCGTCAAATCTTGCAGAAGGCATAAGAAAACCGGCGAACGTTTCACAACGTCCGCCGGTAAACCAACACAAAACTACATGAAAAAAACGTATCTCAACAGTTGCTCCACCCGGAGCTTATGAAGGGTAGACACCGCGCGCGGGGAAAGTGTTCAATTTTTTTTCAATTTTTTTGAGGGCGACGTGAGAGGATTAGAAGTAGGTGTTGACGGCGAAGGCGTATTGACCCATGAAGATGTCTTTGATGGCGGAGATGTTGTTGCGCTCGTAGAAGAGGAGCATGGCCTTTTTGTAGTCGAGGGCATTCACGCTGCGGTAGGAGAGGGGGCAGTAGCCGTGCGCCATGAGCACAGCATTGGCAGCTATTCGGGCAACACGCTCGTTGCCGTCCTCGAATGCTTGGATATAGGAGAGAAGCACCAGCGTGAGTAGGGCCTTGCTGAACACGCAGGTTGTGCCGTTTACCAGGCGGCAAGCTGCCTCCAGCGCTTCACGTATTTGGAACTCGTTGTCGAGTGGGCGGTACACGGTACCGATGATGCCTGCGCGTCGGCGGCGAATGTTGCGCCCCACGTGTAAATCCTGCACCAGCAGGCTGTGGATGTCCTCTATGTGAGCCACGCTCAGTTCTTGCAGGTAATCTGTGTGTCGGGCAATGAAATCCAGCGCAGCTTTGTGGTTGAGCAGCATGATGGCTTCCTCGCGCGTTTTGCCTTCCGCCTCTTCGCGTTCCCGCAGCAGGCGCTCCGTTTCCAGGAGCGTGTAGGTGTTGCCCTCTATTTGGCTTGATTTCCAGCTGAGATCGATTCCCAAGCGCGTCAATTCGCGCTGCTTGCCCGCGGGTGTCATTTCCGCCAGGTGACGCTCAAATTCCGCCTGTAGGGAAAGGAGCGTTGCCCGTTCCCTTTCCGAAAACAAGGCCACTTGCGGTAGCTGATGTTCAATGAGGTCGAAATTATACCCTGTGCGAGCCGCGCGCTCATCGGGTGCCACATCGAAATACGCATCCAAATCCACTGTGCCGAAAAGCACGCCGGCGGCACTTAAACGGTAGCGCGTGGCGCGTGCGCGTCCTGTCGTCTCCAGTTTTCCCTCCTGTACCAGGCGCTGCAGGGTTCGTTTGAGCGTGGCATCGCTCACCGGCTCTGGCAATGCTTCCGCCAGTTCCGCGCGTCCCAATTCTCCGCGCTCAGCCAATTGGTTCAGGATGATTTCTTCTGATTTCATGGTATCGGCTCAAAATAGTGCTTGAATCGGCTCATTTATAGTCAAGTTTGAGCCGATAATCAAGCATTTTGGTGCAAATTTGAGCCGATTCTCCTTTTTTGCGGTTTAACGTGGGGTGGCAGAGCTAGAGGGAGTCCGGCTACGCCGAGGCGATGTCCCTCCGAAACTCCGGGACATCGAAAACCGGCGGACGTTTCACAACGTCCGCCGGTAAACCAACACAAAACTACATGAAAAAAACGTATCTCAACAGTTGCTCCACTCGGAGCTTGCATAGGGGTAGACACCGCAGGCGGTGAAAGCGTTCAAAGTTTTTTCAATTTTTTTTCTGGAGCGGGTTTACGCTTCCAGGTCCCTGCCGAAGACGAGGGATGCGCGGCCGCTTTCTTCCAGAGCCTGGAGACGTGCGGGGGGCAGGACCTCTCGGGGCAGGGTGGAGTAGTGCAGGCGGTCGCGGAAGTAGGCCACGGCGCTTTGGGAGACGGCGAAGATGCGGTTGAAGCCGAGTGCGCGCGCCTTGTTCTCCACGAAACGGCAGAGTGCGCGGCCGTAGCCGTGGCCCTCGTAGTGCTTCTTGATGAAGAGGCAGCCGAGTTCCGCGCAGGATTGCTCCGGGTAGGGGTAGATGGCCACGCAGCCCACAATGGTGTCGTCCAGCGTGTAGACATAGTAGGAGTGCAGGTTGCGGCGCACGTCCTCGTAGGTGCGGTGCAGGAGCTTGGAATCCACCATGCTGCGGGCAATCATGGAGAGCAGCTCCGGGATGTCGTCCTCCTCCAGCTGGCGAATCTCCTTGTAGGAGTCGTTGTGCACCATGGTGCCCACGCCTTCCTCTGAGAAGAATTCATCCAGCATGACGCCGCGGTTGAGGCCGTCCAGCAGGTGGACGCGGGGAATGCCGCGGCGGCAGAGGGCGGCGGCTTGCAGCAGTTCCGGCAGGTTGGTGCAGTCGCTGCAAGAGGCCACCTCGTGCTGCGGGATGGCGAAGATGGGCTGGCCCTCCCTGCGCGGGACCTGACCCTCTTGCAGGGTGATGTATTTGGCGGCTTCCAGCGCCAGTGCGAGCTCCACGACGGGTTCCGCGAAACGCCCGGTGGTGCCGGAGGCGGCGATGGCCACCTGGCGGCGTTCCAGAATCTCGCGCACGCGCGCGGTGGCGGGAGCTCCGGCGGTGAGGGGCATCTCCACGGTGGCGGCGTGCATCTCGCACGCGCCGGCCCGGTTCGCCAGCTGGGCCGTGTCGCTCCCCTCCGCCACCAGCACCAGGCGCACGCCTATTTCGTGCAGCGCGTCTGCGTCCAGCAGGGCGTCCACCAGCTCATCGGCGCCCAGCATGGAGGCATCGATGTGTACCAGGAAGAGGCGGCCGCGGAAGTACGGCACGTATTCCAGTACGGAGCGGACGTTCATGCGGAGGAGAGTGGGTGGGGATCAGGCTTGTTCGTCCTCCGCCGGTGCAGCGTCGAAGAGGGAGCCGGAATCCACGGAGCCGACGGTGGCACCCTCGGGGGCCTCGTTTTCGCCCACGGGGGCTTCCATGTAGATGTCGCGTGCACCCTCCGGGCGCTTCAGGCTGCGCAGGGAGATCTTCTTCTTGGGCAGCACCACGGGCTTCTCCTTGTAGGGAAGGGGAGCGGTCATGGCGCCGCTGGCGGATTCGTCACCGTTGAACTGCGGGCCCGCATTGGGGATGGGCTCGGTGAGGCCGGGCTGTCCGATGGGCATGGCGGCCTGCTGCTGTTGCTGGGCGGCCTGCTGCTCGCGGATGCGTCCCATGTGCTCGCGCAGGGCGGAGAGGAGGTCGC
Source organism: uncultured Verrucomicrobiales bacterium (assembly GCA_937905985.1). Taxonomy (GTDB): domain Bacteria; phylum Verrucomicrobiota; class Verrucomicrobiia; order Verrucomicrobiales; family Akkermansiaceae; genus Akkermansia. Next base: position 23,723 of record CALCWC010000050.1, read on the forward strand.
CGTTGCCCAGGATGTCGGTCACGTCGGAGTCTTCCTCCTCGGCGTTGCTGGTGGGCAGGGAGGCTAGGAAGTCCTCGAAGGCGGAGAGGTTGGTGGTGCTGCGGAACAGGCCGTTGAGGATCTCGAAGTCGATGTTGTGCATCAGCGTCTCGAAGATGTCGTACGCCTCCTTCTTGTATTCCACCAGCGGGTCGCGCTGGCCCTGGGCGCGCAGGCGAACACCCTCGCGCAGGGCGTCCATGTCCGTCAGGTGGCGCTGCCACAGCTTGTCGATGGCCTGCAGCACGATGGTGCGCTCCATCTGGTCCACGCGGTCGGGGCGCTCGCCCTCAATCTTCTTGAGGTACATCTCCTTCACCTTGGCGATGATGATGTCGGCCACCTCGTCGATTCCCTTGTTCTGCAGGGCTTCCTCCTTCTCGCTCCATCCCATGGGGAAGGTGGAGTTGATCCACTGCAGCAGGTCCGTGTAGTGGATGGCACCGGCATCGTCCTCGGAGAGGTAGATGGAGCACTTGTAGCGCGTGCCCTCTTCCAGGGCGTCCCAGAGCATCTGGCGCGGGTCCTCGCAGAGCAGGGCGTCGTTGCGCATGGCGTAGACGATGGTGCGCTGCTGGTTCATGACGTTGTCGTAGTCCAGCACGTGCTTGCGCCACATGTAGTTGCGCTGCTCCACCTTTTTCTGGGCACCCTCGATAACCTTGTTCATGAGGCGGTTTTCCACGGCCTCGCCCTCCTGCATGCCGAAGCGGTCCATCATCTTGGTCATGCGCTCGTGGCCGCCGAAGTTGCGCATCAGGTCGTCCTCGAACGACAGGAAGAACTGGGACGCGCCGGGGTCGCCCTGGCGGGAGCAGCGGCCGCGCAGCTGGCGGTCGATACGGCGGCTTTCATAGCGCTCCGTGCCCAGCACGAAGAGACCGCCGACCTCCGCCACGCCTTGTCCGAGCTTGATGTCGGTACCGCGGCCGGCCATGTTGGTGGAAACGGTGACGGCGCCCATCTGCCCGGCGCGGGCAATGATTTCAGCCTCGCGCTGGTGGTTCTTGGCGTTGAGCACCTCATGGGGAATCTTGACGTAGCGCAGCATGCGGGAAAGCGTCTCGGAGGCGTCCACGCTGGCAGTGCCGATGAGCACGGGCTGGCCCTTCTTGTGCAGCTCCTGGATCTTGGTCACCACGGCGTTGTACTTCTCGCGGCGACTGCGGAAGATGAGGTCGTTGAGGTCCTCGCGGATGCAGGGGCGGTTGGTGGGGATGGGCAGCACGTCCAGCTTGTAGATGTCGTGGAACTCGGCGGCTTCGGTTTCGGCGGTGCCGGTCATGCCACCCAGGCGCTGGTACAGGCGGAAATAGTTCTGGATGGTGATGGTGGCGTAGGTCATGTTCTCCGCTTCCACCTCCACGCCTTCCTTGGCTTCCACGGCCTGGTGCAGGCCGTCGCTCCAGCGGCGTCCCGGCATCTCGCGGCCCGTGTTCTGGTCGATGATGACCACCTTGCCCTCCTTGACCACGTACTCCACGTCCTTTTCGTAGATGGTGTAGGCCTTGAGCAGCTGGCTGGTGGTGTGCAGGCGCACGCCCGTCTCGTCCAGGCGGCGCATGAGGGCGGTCTTGCGCGCCTCCTTCTCGCGCTCGCTCAGGGTTTCGTCCTCGTCGATGTTGACGAATTCGGTGCCGATGTCCGGCAGGACGAAATGCTCCGGGTGGCCGGGGCTGATGAGCTCGCGGCCCATCTCCATGAGGTCGGCGTCGTGGGTCTTCTCCTCCACGGCGAAGTAGAGTTCCTCCTTGAGCTTGAAGAGCTCGATCTTGCGGGGGTCCTGGTAGAGGAAGAGCTCGTACTTCTCCACGATGCGGCGGTATTCCGGGTCCTGCATGGCGCGCATGTAGGCGCGGTTGCGCGGCTGGCCGAGCTTCACCTTGAAGAGGCAGCGGCCCGCCTTGTCGGTGTCGCCGGCCTTGGCGTATTCCTCCGCCTGGACCATGAGGTTGTTGCAGAGCTCCATCTGCTTGCGGACCACCTGCTCGATGAGGGGTTTGAGGGAATCGTACTGCTGCTCGTGCTCCAGCACGGCGGGGCCGGAGATGATGAGCGGGGTGCGCGCCTCGTCGATGAGGATGGAGTCCACCTCGTCGATGATGGCGAAGTAGTGGCCGCGCTGCACCTGGGTCTCCTTGGAGTTGGCCATGCCGTTGTCGCGCAGGTAGTCGAAACCGAATTCGGCGTTGGTGCCGTAGGTGATGTCGCAGTTGTACTGCTGGCGGCGCAGCTCGCTGGGCATCATGCTCTGGATGCAGCCCACCGTGAGCCCCAGGTAGCTGAACAGCGCGCCCATCCACATGGAGTCGCGCTTGGCCAGGTAGTCGTTCACCGTCACCACGTGCACGCCCAGACCGGTGAGCGCGTTCAGGTACACCGGCAGCGTGGCCACCAGCGTCTTGCCTTCACCCGTGGCCATTTCTGCAATGAACCCGCGGTGCAGGGCAATGCCGCCCAGCAGCTGCACGTCAAAGTGCACCATGTCCCAGGTGATGGGCGTGCCGCACACGTCCACGGTCTGCCCCACCATGTTGCGGGCACCGCACTTGACGGCGGCGAAAGCCTCCGGCAGGATGGACTCCAGGTACTTGGCGCGCATCTTGGTGAACTTGGGCTCCATCTCCTGCCAGGCCTTCTTGCCTTCCTCGATGGATTCGGCGGTGGGCTCGATGTGCGGGAGCTTGGGGAACTCTTTGGAAAGGCTTTCAAAACGGGTGTTCAGCGTGTCCGCGCATTCCTGCAGCTGCTCTGCGGGCGCGGTGAGCAAGTAGTTGCGCGTGGGCAGCTCCAGCGGCGTGAAGCGGTGCAGGTGTGCCTGCCACTCGCGGGTTTTGGCCACCAGGAACTCACGGTCCTTCTCGCCCCACGATTCCTCGGTGGCGAGTATCTTTTTCACAACGGGCCGGAGCTTGCGCACCTCGCGCTGGTTTTTCGAGCCTACGATTTTATTCAGAATCCACTTGATCATGTCGCTGACGGTTTGGGTGACGCTTCCGCGCGCGCGTCATTTGCCGCGCGGGTGCGAAATGATAGCACGACCCGCCCGGAATGGCAAGCCTACAGGCGTTTATGTGCGCCCGCATGACACGGAGGAATTGACAATTGGGAGAATTTGCGCGCCGCAGGCGGCGCGGTTCAGGGTTGCAGGCGCTGGATATCCCAGGAGCCGTCCTCCTGCAGCGAGTACATGAAACGGTCATGCACGCGGCCCGGGCCGCCCTGCCAGAATTCCATGTGGTGGGGAACGATGCGGAAGCCGCCCCAGAAATCGGGGAGGGGAACGTCACCGTTGGAGAATTTGTCCTTCAGCTCCTGGAGTTTCATCATGAGGAGCTTCCTGGTGGAGATGACCTGGCTCTGGTGTGAAACCCAGGCTCCGAGCTGTGATTCGCGGGGTCTGGTGAGGAAGTATTTGAGCGTTTCCGCGCGGCTGATTTTCTCTGCGCGGCCGTAGACGATAATCTGGCGCTCCAGGGTAACCCAGGGCAGGAGCATGCACATCTCCGGGTTGGCCTCAATCTCCCGTGCCTTGCGGCTGGTGTAGTTGGTGAAGAAGACGTATCCGCGGTCGTCGTAGTATTTCAGCAGCACGGTGCGCAGGGAGGGCATGCCCTGGGGGGTGGCGGTGGCAATGCTCATGGCGTTGGGCTCCGGGATGCCGGATTTGAGGGCCTGCTTGAACCAGGTGTCGAACTGCTCAAACGGGGAATCCGCCAGCGAGCTGCGGTGCAGGGTGTCCTTCAGGTATTCTTCGCGGAAAAGGGAAAGGTCCATGGCGGTGAAGATGGAAAATTATCGGAAGATGATTTCGTTGATGACAGTGTTGTCCTTCTGCGGGGCGCGGATACGCACCTTGGTGGCACCGGGCTTCAGCTTGAAAGCGTGCAGGCGGCCGTTGGGCTCCGCGCAGGGCTTGCCATCCACGGTGCAATCCGCGTTGCCCACAATCAGCAGCTCCGTGCGGCCCTCCGGCACGTCCATGGAGATGTTGAGCGCCTTGCGGCCGCAGTTGTACGCGGTGGCGAAATCGCGGTCGCGCATGCTCTCCACCATCACGTCGTCGTCAATGGTGGGGAAGGTGAGCTGGAATGTGTTGAGCTTGATTTCCTCGGTGTTTTCGGAAATGTTGGTGAGGCGGATGGCGGCGATTCCCTGCTGCGGCACCTTCTCCGAGGGCAGGAAGAAATCCTTGCCGCGCTGGTGCAGCTGGGGAGTGACGGTGGTGCCGTCTCCCAGCACCAAATCCACGCGCCCCCACTTGCCGATGCCGGAGTTGTCCAAATTGATGTTGACGCCGGTGCAGATGATGGGGGAGGGGAAGCTCATCTCCAGGTAGCTGCCGGGCACGGCTTTCACCACCTCCAGCTGGCGCGCCAGGCCCACGGACGAGTTCTCGGTGTACGCGGCGATGCCCGGCATGTCTTGCAGGGTTTGGCGGATGGTGACGGGCAGCGGGCGGTTGATGCCGAACTCTGCCACGGTGAGGCGCCGCGGGTTCGGGCGGATGATGCGGTAGCGCAGCATGCGCGCGGTGACGGGCGTTTGCCGCAGGTCCAGGTTGATGGCGGGGCGGTTCTGGATATCGCCCAGAGGCTGCCAGGTCTTGCCGTCCAGGGAGATTTCGAACTGCCCTTCCGCGGCCACCTCCAGGCGGCTGTTTTCACTCCCCATGGCCAGGGTGACGGTTTGGATGGCCACGGGCACGCCCATGTCCAGGCAGAACCAGTCGCCGGACTGCTGCTGCTCCGCGCTGGTCCAGTAGGTGCTGGGGTTTTCGTCCTGCACGTTGCCGGCGTCCGCAATGTCGGAGTAGCTGCTGGAGAAGGCGGGAACGAGGGTGTTGATGTTGCAGCCGGACATCTCCGAGTACAGGCGCGCATTGAGGTGGCGGTAGACGGACATGAGGGCGGGGGTGACGGCGCGGGAGCCCACCTGCACGTCCTGCACGCGCACCACCTCATTGTTCTGCCAGGCATCGCGGGAGATGCCGCCCATGGAGTCCATCATGCCGCCTGCCTGCAGGAAGGCTTCGATGCGCCCCTCGGTGTCGTTCTCGTCGCTCGTCAAGGCGTCGATGAGTTTCACGCCGGCCTGGCCGGTGATGGTGAAGCGCTTGAGCCAGGGTGCAATGTCCTTGGCGAGCTCGGCGGCATCCGGCGCGGCCTGCAGGGTTTCCCCGGCATCTGCAATGCGCTGGAATTCCGCGCGCATGGCGGCGCAGGCCTCCGCATCCGGCTCGCCCTGGGAGAGGCATTGGCGGAAACGGTTGATGGCGGGTCGTACCTCCAGGGATTCCTCCTTGGGCCAGTTGTGGCAGTTGGGCAGCAGGTCTGCATTGTGGTTGCAGAAGACCTGCATGGCCTCCGCACAGCCGGGGTAGAGGCGTGCGATGCCCTCCTTCCACGTTTCATCCGACTTGAAGGCGCAGATGTTCCAGGCGTAGTCCGCCACGCCGAAGAGCCCGACCTTGCTGGCCTCCGCGCGTTCCATGGGGTTGGCGGCGAAACCGGAGAGCATGGTGCGCATCTGCGGCTCCTGCGCCAGCCCGTATGTGCGGCCCATGGACAGGCGGGACGGTTTGAAATCGTTGCACGGCCAGTTCCACCAGATGAAGGCGGGGCGCTTGTGGCAGTCCCGCAGCCATTGCTGGCCCTCCAGCGTGATGTCGCACACCACGCCGTTGCCGGTCCAGAACATGGCGGTGCCTTCCGCCAGGTCGCGCCCCAGTGTCTCCAAATCCTGTTGGCGCGCCCATTGGCGGGTGTAGCCGGTGGGGCACATCACCAGGCTCTGGTTCACGTCCGGGTGCTTGCGGATAAAGTTTTCCACAATGTAGTTGCAGAGCTGCACCTGGCGGTCCACGCGGCTGATTTCGCCGAAGGAATCATCCACCGACACGCCGAAATCCCGCACGCCCAGTTCATACATGGACTCCAGCTTGCGGATGAGCGCATTCATCTGGTCGCGGCCGTCGTTCACGTTCCAGTTCACCGTATTGGAGGGGTGGATGGACCACACGAAATGCACATGGTTGGCGCGCGCCACCTCCACCAGCTGGCGTAGCTCCTCCGCCTTCTCCGGCGGGTACTCTTCATAGCAGCCCTGCCCGTGGTGCAGCGGGTCGTCCTTCGGCGCGTACAGGTAGAAATTCATCTTGTTGCGCCCGTAGAATTCGAACTGGGACTTGCGCGCCTCAAAGCTCCACGGAATGCCGTAGAAACCCTCGATGGCCCCGCGGAACGGCACGTCCGGCCAATCCACGATGCTGCCGACGGGCAGCTCGCCCAGCTGCGCCACCTCCTGCACACCCTTGTCGGGGAAGGGGTCTTTCTGCGCGCCGTTGGCTCCCTCCACCCCGCGCAGCAGCTGGCTGATGGTCTGCTTGGCGTAGAACACGCCGTCGTCGTCGTTGGCGTACACGGTCACGGAGCCGTCGGCATCCACGTTGATGCCGTACCCGCCCTTGGCGGCGGTGGGCAGCTTGTCCCAAATGCCGCCGCGGCTTTCTGCGCTGCGCAGTTCCACGGTGACCTTGGTGGCGCGCACGGTTTTGTCCTCCAGTTTCACCAGCTGGGGCGTGGGGTACACGCCGCAAATATTCGCCAGAGCCGGCGCTGCAAGCGCGGCCACGGCGGCTAGGCTGGTGATGAGGGTGTGGAATTTCATGGCGTACACGCGGGGCTGCGGCACGCGCTACAGCTCCGCATCCATCTTAACATACCGCGCCCGGCCTATCAAGCTCCTTCTTTTCGGCTACGCAGGCGCGGCGCGTGGGTTTCATAGAATTTTGGGAAAGGGGGGATGGGGCGCAATGATTGGAGGTAACGGGCGTGGGGGGTATGCATGCCGACCGTGTATCCACCCCGCCGCGGGCGGGGTTATGTGCCGAAACGTCCATCGTGGTTACCCCCCGGGCTTACGCCCGGGGCTCAATGTCGCGCGCAAGCGCGCAAAAAAATCAGGTTCCTATTCCCTGGATTCAAGCTTGCGGAGTTCCGCTTGCGCTTCTGCATCCCCCTTTTCTGCGGCTTGGCGTAATTCTTCTTTAATCTCATCGGGTATGTACCAAGACTCAATATCATCATCCTGCTCCAAGGCCTTGCACAACCATCTGGCGGCTTGGATCAAATCTTTCTCCACGCCCGCGCCGCACCAGTAGCACTTGCCGAGCTCGTACTGCGCGGGGGCATACCCCTGCTCGGCGGCTTTGCGGTACCATTTGTAACTCTCCACCTCGTCCATCTCCACGCCCTCTCCGAGACCATACCAGCGGCCTAGCCAGTCCTGCGCGGGGGCATACCCCTGCTCGGCGGCCTTGCGGCACCACTTGGCGGCTTCCTGGCTGTCCAACTTCACGCCGCGGGCGTACATGTAACACTCGCCGAGGTTGCACTGCGCGGGGGCATACCCCTGCTCGGCGGCTTTGCGCCACCATTTGTGACTCTCCACCTCGTCCATCTCCACGCCCTCTCCGAGACCATACCAGTGGCCTAGCCTGTCCTGCGCGGGGGCATACCCCTGCTCGGCGGCCTTGCGGCACCACTTGACGGCTTCCTGCCTGTCCAACTTCACGCCGAGGGCGTACATGTAACACTCGCCGAGCTCGTACTGCGCCGCTGCGTCTCCCTGTTCCGCCTTGGCTTGCAACTCCGGGGAATAAGCTGCAAAGGCCTGCCCGCATGCGAGCAGGAAGGCGGTCGTCATGGTGATAATGGTTGTTTTCATAGAGAACGATGTCTTTCTACCTCCTATAATACACAAGACGGCCCAAATGCTGAATTTTTTTGATTTTTTTTCAAGTGGGCGAAAAATTGAGCGCCCCGCTTGGCCATAAGCCAAGCGGGGCGGGCAATTCCCGCGCGGCGAACGCCGCGCCTAACTTACAAAATCGTCAATTGTAAATTGTAGATTGTAAATTACTTTACTTCTCTGCTTCCGCGAGGGTATCGCAGCAGCAGCAGAAATTGCGGTCGCCGTAGGTGTTGTCCACGCGGGAGCAGCCGGGCCAGAACTTGTGGAGCAGCTGGCCGGGGGCGGGGTAGGCGGCCTGGCGGCGCGTGTAGGGGTGCGTCCACTCGTCCGCGCTCACGGTGAGGGCGGTGTGGGGGGCGTTCACCATCACGTTGTCGTCGGCGGGCACCTTGCCTTCCGCCACGGCGGTCATTTCCGCGTGGATACCAGCCATGGCCTCCACGAAGCGGTCGAGCTCGTACTTGCTCTCGGACTCGGTGGGTTCCACCATGAGGGTGTCGTGCACGGGGAAGCTCATGGTGGGGGCGTGGAAGCCGTAGTCCATGAGTCGCTTGGCCATATCGTCCACGGTAAGGTGGCTCTTCTGCAGCATGGGGCGGGTGTCCAGGATGCACTCGTGAGCCACGAGGCCGTTGGCACCGCTGTACAGGGTGGGGAAGTACGGGGCGAGGCGCTTGGCCACATAGTTGGCGTTCAGGATGGCCATCTGGGACGCGAGCTTCAGGCCCTCATGCCCCATCATGGCCAGGTACATCCAGGAGATGGGGTTGAGGCCGGCGGAACCGTACTCCGCGGAGGAGACGGCACCCTGGGTCTGCGCGGCGCCGTCCACCACGTGACCGGGCAGGTACGGCGTGAGGTGCTTGGCGCAGCAGATGGGGCCCACGCCGGGACCGCCGCCGCCGTGGGGCATGGCGAAGGTCTTGTGGAGGTTGAGGTGGCAGACGTCCGTGCCGATGGTGCCGGGGTTGGTGAGACCGCACTGGGCGTTCATGTTGGCGCCGTCCATGTAGACCTGGCCGCCGTTCTCATGCACGATCTTGCAAAGCTCCGCGATGGTGCTCTCATACACGCCGTGCGTGGAGGGGTAGGTGACCATGAGGGCCGCCAGGTTGTCCTTGTGGGCTTCCGCCTGGGCCTTGAGGTCCTCGGGGTCGATGTTGCCGTGGTCGTCGCACTTGACGGGAACCACGGTGAAACCGGCCATGGCGGAGGAAGCGGGGTTGGTACCGTGGGCGGAGGTGGGGATGAGGCAGACGTTGCGGTGTCCCTGGCCCTGAGCCACCTGGTAGCGGTGGATGGTGAGCAGGCCTGCGTATTCGCCCGCGGCGCCGGAGTTGGGCTGCAGGGAGACGCCATCAAAGCCGGTGACGGCGGCGAGCCAGGTCTTGAGCTGCTCCAGCATGGCACGCATGCCCTGGCACTGGTCCGCGGGAGCGAAGGGATGCAGCTCCGTGACCTCCGGCCAGGTGATGGGCATCATGATGGCGGCGCAGTTGGCCTTCATGGTGCAGGAACCCAGGGGAATCATGGCCTCGTTGAGTGCCAGGTCCTTGCTCTCCAGGCGGTGGATGTAGCGCATCATCTCCGTTTCCGTGTGGAACGAGGTGAAGCACTTTTGCCCGCAGAAGCCCGTGGAACGCGTGTACGCCGCATCCCACACCGGGGAGGCGGGAACCTCTGCCGGAGCCACGCCGAACGCGCCGCACAGCGCGGCCAGGTCGTCGGAGGTCGTGGTCTCGTCGAAGGAGACGGAAACGGTGTCCGCATCCAGGCGGCGGATGTTGTAGCCGGCCTTGAGGGCGGCGGCCACCAGGGCGTCCGCCTTGCCGGCGGCGCGAACGGTGACGGTGTCGAAGTAGTTGGCCACGGGCAGCTCGTACGCGCCCTTGAGGGAAGCCGCGAAGCCTGCGGCGAGGCGGTGCGCGGTCATGGCCACGTTCACCAGGCCGTCATGCCCCTGGTACATGGCGTAGAAGGTGCTGAGCAGGGCGGTGAGCACCTGGGCGGTGCAGATGTTGGAGGTGGCCTTCTCTCGGCGGATGTGCTGCTCGCGGGTTTGGAGGGCCAGGCGGTAGGCGGGCTTGCCGTCCTTGTCCACGGAGAGGCCGATGAAGCGGCCGGGGAGCTTGCGCTTGAGGGCATCCGTGCAGGCCATGTAGGCGGCGGCGGGACCGCCGTAGCCCATGGGGATGCCGAAGCGCTGCGTGGTGCCGATGGCCACGTCCGCGCCGAAGGCGCCGGGCTCCTTGAGCACGGTGAGCGCCAGCAGGTCGGCAGCCACCACGCACTGCACCTTGCAGGCATGGCACTTCTCGAAGAACGCGGCGTAGTCCTCCACGCTGCCCAGGTTGTCCGGGTACTGCACCAGCACGCCGGCCAGCGTGGGCACGCTTGCGGGATCAAAGGTCTTCCAATCGCCCACGATGAGCTTCACGCCCGTGGTCTCGCAGCGCGTCTTCATCACGTCGATGGTCTGCGGGAAGCAGGTGTCCGCCACAAAGAAGGTGTCGCTCTTGGACTTGTTGGAGATGCACAGGTGCACGGCCTCCGCGGCGGCGGTGCCTTCGTCCAGCATGGATGCATTGGCAATCGGCAGGCCCGTGAGGTCGGAAATCATGGTCTGGAAGTTCACCAGCATCTCCAGGCGGCCCTGGGCGATTTCCGGCTGGTAGGGGGTGTATGCGGTGTACCAGCCCGGGTTCTCATACACGTTGCGCTGGATGACCGCCGGCATGAATGCGCCGTAGTAGCCCTGGCCGATGAGGCTGTGCACAGGGCGGTTGGCGGAGAGCACCTCGCGCAGCTTCGCAAGCGCGTCCTGCTCCGTCAGCGGCTCCGGCAGGTCCAGCGGCGCCGCAAGGCGAATGTTCTTCGGCACGATGGTGTCCGTCATCTCGTCAAGAGAGCTGAACCCGATTTCCTTCAGCATGGCCTGCACGTCCGCCTCCGCGGACCCGTTGTGCCGCGGCACAAAGGACGTCTGCGCTGTGATGGTTTTCATAATTTGTTGAATATCAGTTAGTTAGATTTTGAGAAAAGACAAGCATGCGGTCGCGCGCCCAGAGGGCATGCGACCGCATGGAAGTGGGGATTACTTGCAGAATTCCTCGTAGGCGGCGGCGTCCATGAGCTCGTCGAGCTCGGAGGGATCGCTGAGGCGGACCTTGCAGATCCAGCCGGCGCCGTTGGCATCCGCGTTCACAGTGGCGGGCTCTGCGTCCAGCACCTCGTTCACCTCCACCACCTCGCCGGAGACGGGGGTGTACACGTCGGAAGCGGCCTTCACGGACTCCACGGCGGCGATGTTGTCGCCCTTGGAGAAGGAGTCGCCCACGGCGGGGAGGTCCACGTACACGATGTCGCCCAGCTCAGACTGAGCGTGGTCGGTGATGCCGAGGGTCACGATGCCGTCAACGACGGGGCTGACCCATTCGTGCTCGGAGGAATACTTGTAATCAGCGGGGATTGCACTCATGGTTGTAATTAGGTTTGGGGTTTACTTCTTGAGGAAGGGTTTCTTGATGATGACGGCGGGGACGGGCTTGTTGCGGACGATGACGTTGACCTCCGTGCCGATCTTGCCGAGGGCGGTGGGGACGTATGCCATGGCAATGCCCTTGCCGAGGGTGGGGGAAAGCACGCCGCTGCAGAGCTCGCCCAGGTGCGTGCCGTCCGGCAGCTGCACCTCGTAGCCGTGGCGGGGGGGTGCGCCCTTGCCCGTGTACTCGATGGCCACCAGAGCGGTGGGGCGGCCCTCCGCCTTCTGCTGGCGCAGCACTTCCACGCCGATGAAGTCCTTGGTGAGGTCGCAGCACCAGGAAAGGCCGGCCTCCAGCGGGGTCTTCTCCGGGGAGAGGTCGCTGCCGTTGAGGGAGTAGCACATCTCCAGGCGCAGGCTGTCGCGCGCGCCCAGGCCGCAGGGCTTGGCGCCGCTGGCGATGACCTTCTCCAGCCACTTCACGCCCTCAGCCGCCGGGCAGAAGAACTCGAATCCGTTCTCACCGGTGTAGCCGGTGCGGCAGACGTAGAGCTCGTCGCCGTCGCAGCTGAACTTGAGGATGCCGTTGCGCTCCGGCAGGACGATGCCCGGGCACATGCCCGCGAAAACCTTCTCGCAGTTGGGACCCTGAACAGCCAGGCCCACAAAGTCCGCGCTCTTGTTGATGAGGGAGATGCCCTCCGGCTTGTGCGCGGTGAGCCAGGCGTAGTCCTCGTCGATCATGGAGGCGTTCACCACAATGAAGTAGTTGTCCTCGCCCATGCGGTAGATGATGAGGTCGTCGATGACGCCGCCGCGCTCGTTGAGCATCATGGAGTACTGGCCCACGCCGTCCGTGAGCTTGTTCAGGTTGTTGGTGAACATGGTGTTGAGCCACTCCGTGGTGCCCGGGCCGTAGGCCAGGAACTGCCCCATGTGGGAGATGTCGAACACGCCGCAATCGTTGCGGACGGCGTTGTGCTCGTCAATGATACCCGTGTACTGCACGGGCATGTTCCAACCGGCAAAAGGCACCATCTTGGCACCCAGGGCCACATGCTTTTCGCACAAAGGCGTGCATTTAATCTGTTCTTCGCTCATGTTACCATCCACTATACCGCCGCCCCCCTGCCAGGTCAAGCAATATCCCAGCAATCCCGCAAGAAAAATCGCGGGTCGCCGGGCGTGGTCGGCTGGGGGAATTCGGCGCGGTGGACAGTGCTCCGTCCGTGCATCACTTGCCCTTGGGCTGTTCCTGCTTGGGCTGGGGCTTGGGCTTGAGGGGGACGACGTGGAAGGGTTCCGGCTTGGCGCGCTGGAACTTGGGGTTCATGGAGGCAATCTGCTCGTTGCTCACCGTGAAGGTGAACGTGCCGCCCTTCGCGGCGTCCTTGGCGTCCAGGATGTGGTCGAACACGCAGACCGGGTGGTTGCCCGGCGTTTCCGGCATCACGAAGAGGCCGATGCCCAGCGCGGGATGCTGCATGCCTGCGTTGTCCTTGATGGTGTAGGAGATGGTGTTCTGCCCGCGGCGCAGGCCGCCGGCGATGGTGTCGGCGCGGCGCTCGTCGTAGAACTCGTGTAGGGAGACTCCGTTGATGCGCATTTCAATCTCGCGGCCGGGGGCGTCCACAAACACCTTGCCGATGAGCTGCGGCGCACCGCAGCGCGGCGGAATGACGGGCAGCTTGTCGTACGGGTGGAAGCCGTCCTGCTCCTGCAGCACGGAGAGGTCGCGTGCGTGGAGGCGCTTCCTTACGTCGGGAAGCTGGGAGAGGTTGAAGAAGCGGGTCTGGTCCAGCTTCCACTTGCCGCCCTCGAAGATGAGCTCAACGACCATGGCGTTCTCCGCTTGCTTGCCGTTGGCACCGAGCTGGAGCTTGCCGACGAAGGTGCAGGCCATGGAGCGGTTGCCGCTGCCGGCAATGGAGCCCACGTAGGTGAAGTGCTCCAACTGCGGGGGCTGCGGCTGCTTGCTGAAGAAGTCCTTGGGGAACTGCTTGCGCTCGGATACCACCATGTTGCGGATCTTGTTTTGGCGCGCGGCGGAGGTGCAGCCGGCCCACGCCTGCTCGTCCGCGCGCATCATGGCCAGGCGCCAGGTGTTGTAGACGGTTTCCGCAATCTCCTTTGCCTTCTGCTGGTTGGGCACCACGTAGGCGGGCGCGGGTGTGGCCTCCTTCGGCAGGGTGAGTTCACGCGGGACGGGAATGGGCGCTCCCTGCGTGCGGGCGGGGGCAGTCTGCTGCGCCCACGCGCACGCGGCCGCCGCCAATGTTCCAATAACCGGGAAAAATGCTCTCATGGCTTCCCGTATGTTACATCAGGCTTGCCTTTGTGGCAAGAAAATTGCATACTTGTCCGCGTACTTTGAACATGCCGGAGCAACCCACAGTGCAGGACGAGGAGCCGGATTTCTTCCAGCAGGTGCTGGAAGAGGCCCCCTCTTTCGTTTGGAAACGCTTCCTGGACGGAACGGAGCTGCGTTGCCTCATGATTGCCCCGGATGAGCACACGCCGGACGCCGCGGCCCCCGCCGTGGTGTTCTACTACGGCGGCATGTGGGCGCTGGAGTACTCCACGGAGTTCATCTCCTGGGCCGTCCACCTTTCCGACCGCGGCATCGTCTGCCTCATCCCGGAATACCGCACCCGCGCGCGCTACGACGTGAAGGCGGGCGATATCATCGGCGACGGCGTGGACATATGGAAGTGGGTGCACCACAACGCCGGCAACCTGGGTATCGACCGCGGACGCATCACGCTGGCCGGAACGGATGCAGGCGGCCTGATGGCGCTCAACGCCTCCATGCAGCCCTTCGTGTACAAGAAGAAGTGGTATGAGTTCGGCAAGCGCAGCGTGCCGCCGCTGCAGCCCGCCTGCGTGGCCATCTTCCGCGGCATTGTGGATGTCACCGCCCCGGAGGCGCGCGTGCTCAACATCCCCGCAGAGGTGCCGGATTCGCAGGGCGTGAACCCCAGCTCCCTGCTGCGCGAGCAGCTGCCTGCTCTCTTCTGCGCCCACGGCATGATGGATCCCCTCCTGGATTTCGAGATGCGCCGGTGGTTCTGCGATCAATGGGAATCCCACGGCAACATTGCGGAATGCATGCTTTGCCCCAACGGAGACCACACCCTCACCCACTTTGAGGTCAACCCCACCGTCTTTGAGCAGGTCCTCCTCGCCTGGGAGGCCTTCATGGTCGACATCGGCATTTGGCCCAAATCAGAGGTCAAGATCGACGCCCTGATGGGCTGAGGATTGCCCAAACTAATTCGGCACTCCGCCAGATTTTTTGGGTGGACGGAAAACGCGCGGAGAGGTGTATGGCGTTAGCGTATATCCACACCACCAATCGGCGGGGGGGCGTGGTTAGAGTGCGTGGGTGGTTGGGGTATTGGAGGGAACCGATGTGGTGGGTTGCGCCCGCCCGTTACCACAAACTATGAGCGCCACCTTCATTCTCCCGGAATGAGGACAATGTCGTAGCCGAAGATATCGGTGAACATGGCGCCCTTGGAACGGAGGGCGGAGTTTTCCAGGGCGAGGTCGTGGATGTCGGGGACTCGGATTTCGAGGCGTTTTCCGTTGACGGCGGTGGAGAAGCGGCTGATGCGGTGGGAGTGTGCGCGCTCCATGGCCTCTGCGACGCGGAGGATGGCGGCGAGCTTCTGGACGCGGAGGCGGTTGTCGAGGTCGAGCTCGGAGTATCCGTGGTCGTGCGGGGTGGGGGCTCCGTGGCGGTGGTAGCGGGCCAGCAGGCCGACGATTTCGACGTCTCTGCGGGAGAGGCCGAAGATTTCCGAGTTGAGGATGATGTACTGGCTGTGGTGGTGGTGGTTCCTGGGGCTGATGTAGCTGCCGACCTCATGGAGGATGCAGGCGACCTTGAGCAGGAGGCGGTCGTGGCGGGAGAGGCCGTGAAGCTCCTTGAGCTGGTCGAAGAGTGCCATGGAAAGGCGGCGGATGTGCTGGGAGTGTGCGCGGTCCACGCGGTAGCGGTTGGCCAGCAGGGTGGAGAAGTGCGCCACTTCGTCCTCCAGTGCCAGGTCGTCCTGCTGGGAGGGCATGAGGTTGGCGAGGAAGGCGAGCTGGGCGGACGCGTTGCCCGGGCAGAGGATGCGGGCGGGTTCCAGCGCGCGGATGACGGAGAGGCAGATGACCACCGTGGGCAGCACGGCGGGCATGGCGGCAAAATCCTCGCGGTAGCGCTCCATGCGCTGGCTGGCGGGGGTTCCCGCAATTTCGTCTGCCAGGCGGCTCAGGGATTCCTCCGTCACGTTGCCGTCTGCCAGCGGGGAATGCAGGCGGTGGAAGTCCGGCCCGAAGATGACGAGCGCGTCCGGCGCCTCCTGGAGCACGGGCTCGATATCGTAGAGGATCTGCTCCAGGTTGCCGCGGATGTGCTCTCGGATACGGGAGCATTCGTCGGCGGTGTCGCTGTCCTGGCGCGCAATGGAAATGCCGGTGCGGTGGGCGCCCACGCGGTAGCTGGCGTAGTAGCTGATGCGGCCCTTGTCGAACAGCAGCAGACGCGTGTTGCCGGGGCCCACGTGGAGTACCAGCACGCGCTGCCCCTGCAGCTCCGATTCCTGCTCCAGCACCTCCTGCATGCTCAGGTAGAGCAGGCGGGTCATCTCACCGTCGTCCATCACCTCCAGCGCCAGCCCGCAGCTGATTTGCAGGCGGTTCACCAGGGTGTCCATGTTGTGCACGTCCAGCAGGATGTTGGTGGCCAGCAGGCGCACCTGCATTTCGCCCGCCTTGCGGTATTCCTCCAGCAGGGTGGTGTATCCCTGGGCAATCTGCACGCAGCGGTCCATGGTCTCGCGGGTGACGGTGCCGCCGTTGAAGACGTCCTGCGCGAGGTTGACGGGCTGGGAGAGTACATCCACCACGCGGTTGCCCTGGGGGGTGGTTTCCGCCACCATCATGGAGACGGCGCTGGCACCCAGGAAAATGACGGCCTGAAAGCGCGGCGCCGCCGGTGTGGCGGAGCGGCGCTTGCGGGTGTGGTGATCCTGCGGTTTGCGCGGCATGGCGGTGCGGCGGGCGCTACCCCGCATCAGAACGGAATGTCGTCGTCAGCCTCGTTGGGCAGGGGGGCGGGAGCCTGCGGCTGCGGGGCAGGGGCCTGCTGCGGCGCGGGAGCCTGCTGCTGGTAGCCGCCCTGCTGGGGATACCCCCCTTGGCGTTGCTGGTAGCCGCCCTGGCGCTGCTGGTAGCCGCCGCCGTAGTTGTTGCTGCGCTGCTGGTAGCCGCCCTGCTGGTAACCACCGCCCTGGGGAGCGCCCTGGCCGTTGTTCTCGCGGCGCTGCAGCAGCTGGATGTTGTCTGCCACCACGCGGATGCGGCTGCGGCGCTGCCCGGTCTGCTTGTCTTCCCAAGTGTCCATCTGCAGGCGGCCCTCCACGAACACGGGATTCCCCTTCGCCAGGTACTGGGCGGCTATTTCTGCCGAGCGGTTCCAGCAGGAGACGTCGATAAACACGGTTTCCTCGCGGCGCTCGCCCTCGTTGCCGTTGCGGCTGCCCACAAGGCGGCTCACCGCCAGGCGGAGTTCAGTCAGCGGCGTGCCATTGGGCAGGTCGCGCACTTCGGGGTCGGCTGTCAGGTTGCCGATAAGCATTACTTTGTTCAGGTAGGCCATAGTCTTGGGAATGTCTGATGGTGAATAAATAATCTGTTGCTCAAGCGCATGCGGCGGAGCCGTGGGACTTCCGCCTGCCGCGCATGGGCCATCATACCCTTGGCTCAACTCCTTGGCAAGAAAAAAGCACGCCTTTTTCCCGCTCGCGAGGTCAAATTTTTAACCGCTGACGAGATTATAGGCTTGCCAGGAGGGCGGAACGGGGGTATCATACCACACCGCGCGTGCGGACGCACCGCATTATCCCCATGAAAGTCAAACTCATCGAAAAGGCTGCAGAAATCGTCGGCGACAACCAGCTCCTGGTCAACATCGTCTCCAAGCGTGTGCACCAGCTCAACCACGGGTCCGACCCGTATGTGCCCACCACGCCGGAAATGCAGAGCGGCGACATCGCGCTGCTGGAAATCATCGAGGGCAAAATCACGTGGCACGAGATGACGCCGGAGGAGATAGCCGCCAGCCGTGCAGAGCAGGATGCCGAGAAGGATCCGTTCAAGGTCCTGGCAGAGGAGGCTTCCCGCGCACCGCAGGGTGCGGACGAGATGACGGTGACCGTGACGCCGAACTTCGACTAACCGCGCACCATCCCTTTCCGCGGCCCGATTCCTGCACCATCACGGAGTCGGGCCGCTTTTTCCCCAAACCCGACACCCCCTGGAAAGCAACACCATGGCCAAGAAACCCGCACCGTCCGGCAACCTGATTGCCAGCAATAAGAAAGCCGGCCGCGACTATGAAATCCTGGGCCGCTTCGAATGCGGCATCGAGCTGCGCGGCACGGAGGTGAAATCCATCCGCGCCGGCAAGGTGAACGTGGCGGATTCCTTTGCGCGCGTGGAGAAGGGGCAGCTGTTCCTGTACGGGTGCGATGTGCAGCCGTGGGAAACGGCGGGTGTGTGGTTCCAGCATGAGGCCAAGCGCCCCCGCCGCCTGCTCATGCACAAGAAGGAAATCCTGAAACTGGAAATCCAGCAGGCGCAAAAGGGCTTTGCGCTTCCCTTGCTGCGCCTCTACTGGAAGAACGGCAAGGTGAAGGCGGAGATTGGAACCGGGCGCGGCAAGACCCACCGCGACCAGCGCTACGACCTCAAGGCCCGCGTGGAGATGAAGGAGGCGCGCCGCGAGGTGGTGCGCTTCAACAAGGGTATACGTTGATTGGGTTATGGCGCGCATCCTGGTGGCATTGAGCGGCGGGGTGGACAGCGCGGCGGCGGCCGCCCTGCTCACGGAGCAGGGGCATGAGGTGGTGGCCGCCTACATGAAGAACTGGGTGAACGATGAGAACATCCCCGGCGAGTGCCCGTGGGAGCGCGACATTGAGGACGCGCTGGCGGTGTGCCGCCAGCTGGGCATCGAGTTCCGCGTGGTGGATTTGATTGAGCAGTACCGCGCCCGCGTGGTGGATTACCTGATAGAGGGCTACCGCAGCGGCTCCACCCCCAACCCGGATGTGCTTTGCAACCGCGAGATGAAGTTCGGCGTGCTTCTGGACTACGCCTTGCAGCAGGGTTTCACCGGCGGTGTGGCCACCGGCCACTACGCCCGCAGGCTGGATGTGGAGGGTGATGGCGCCTACGTGCTGCGCGGCGCGGATGGCAACAAGGACCAGTCCTATTTCCTGGCGCTCATGCGCCCGGAGCAGGTGCAGCACGCCGTCTTCCCCGTGGGTGAGCTCACCAAGCCCCACGTTCGCGAGATCGCGCGCCGCTTCGGCCTGCCTGTGGCGGACAAGAAGGATTCACAGGGCATCTGCTTCATCGGCAAGGTGAAGATGAGCGATTTCCTGCGCCACTACCTCCCGGACAACCCCGGCGAGATTGTGGACACCGATGGCCGCGTGCTCGGCCGGCACAACGGGCTGCACCTCTTCACCATGGGGCAGCGGCACGGCCACGGCGTGGCCTCCCCGCGAGAGGGCGTGGCCTATGTGGTGGTGGGCAAGGATTTGCAGAACAACCGCCTCATCGTGGGATACGAGGGGCAGGAGACCCCCGGCCTGTACGCGCGCCGTGCCGTGGTGGGCGGCATCACCAACCTGCGGCATCCCCTGCCGGGGCGCGTGTATGCCCAGCCGCGCTACCGCGCCCCCGCCGTGCCCGCCGCCTGCACCCATCTCTCCGCCGACACGGTGGAGCTGGTGTTCGACGAGCCGGTGCGCGCGCTGGCCCTCGGCCAGGTCTGCGCCTTCTACGCCCCGCAGCAACAACTCCTCGGCGGCGGTTTCTTCAGGCGGATTGGATGATGGGTGAATATCTCAGGGGTGCTTGCCCTTCTTATTTTCAATAGCCCTGAGCTGCTGTTCCAATTCCCGTGCGTTCGCCTGTTCCGCGCGTTCTACATCGGCCAATTGGCGTCGGATGGTGAATGCCTGGTACTGCTCCTTGGCAAAATCCTTGGCTTCCTGTGCGGTATGCGTGTCCAGATGGTGCAGCACCGGGCGCCCCATGACAGTGAGCAGCCCGTCCACAGCCTGTTCCCAATCCCGCATAAACACCTGCCGCCGCTGCTTGGCCTGGTCTTCCACAAAATCAAGCATCATTGAGGTGACGCGGTTGAAGGTTTCGATTTCTTCGCCCCTGAGATAGTTCTTGGCTACAGCGACGTCTGCGGCGGAAACGCGCTCGCGTTGCCATGAAGTGAGTCCCATGTTGGGTTCATTGGCATTCGCACGCAGCATGATGAGCTCTGCCGCCGTATGCCCGTGCACGGCATAGTGCAATTTGTTCTGGATGGCGCTGTAGAACCGGTTTGTTTCCCTGTTGTTCGGCGTGTAATCTGCGGCAGTGGCCAATATGTCTCGGATACGCAGGTACATGCGGCGCTCGCTGGCGCGGATGTCGCGTATCTGCTCCAGAAGTTCATCGAAATAATCCGGCAGCGCCGACGCTCCCTTGACGGGTGGATTCTTGAGGCGTTCCGCATCCAGCACGAAGCCCTTTCTCATGAACTCGCTGAGTTGTTGGGTGGCCCATATGCGGAACTGTGTGCCCCTCACGCTGTTCACGCGGTAGCCAACGGAGATAATCATGTCAAGGTTGTAGAATTTGACCTTGCGCTGCACTTGACGGGTGCCTTCCTGGCGAACTGTCAAGTTTTCCTTGACGGTTCCTATCTCTTGAAGCTCAGATGATTGAAGAATATTGTCGATGTGGAGACTAATGTTCTGTTTAGTTGTCTGGAAGAGCTCTGCCATCATTTGCTGAGACATCCAAATGGTGTCGCCCTCAATGCGGATTTCCATTTTCACCTTACCGTCCGGCGAGGTGTAGAAAAGCAGTTCCTGACCCGGTTCTTGTTTTGTCATGGGTTGGTGTTGGGCGGTAAGGTGGCGATGATTTCCCCGGCGCGGGCGAGCATGGGTTCTCGCTGTGCGGGGAGGGTTTCCTCCTGCAATTCCAGCAGGAGCTGCTCCAGTACCCGGCGCATGGCGGGGCCGGGCTTCATGCCCAGGGCCATGAGATCGGCGCCGTTGACGGGCAAATCCTTCACGGTGAAGGCGGGGATGGCATCCAGCACGTCCTCAAAGAGCAGGAGCGCCGCACGGATGCCCGCGGTGTTCTTTTCCTTGGCAAAATCGGAGTGCGCGGCCAGGTCCGCCCGGTGTACATCGAAAAGCAGGCGCACGTTATCCTCGCCGATGCGGCCGATGAGGCGGCGCATGCCGGCGGGTGTGGTGGGCCACGCTGCATCATGCTCCCGCACCAGCACCACGGCGCGGTCCAGCGTGGCGTTGTCGCTCTTGAGGCGCAGCAGGATATCCTTGGCCATCTGCGCGCTCAGTTCCGGGTGCCCGTAGAAGTGCGCGCGGCCGTCGTCCCCCATGCTGAAGCGGGCGGGCTTGCCCAGGTCGTGCAGCAGCATCACCAGCCGCAGCAGTTCATCCGCGGGGGCGGCGGCCACGGCATAGGCGGTGTGGGTCCACACGTCATGGCAGTGGTAGGGGGTCTTCTGGGGGAAGCCGATGGCGGGCTGAATCTCTGGAACGATGGTGGCAAAGACCTCCGGGAAGCCAAGCAGCATGCTCAGCGCGCCCTCTCCCACCAGAATGCCCTTTAGCTCGCTGAAGATGCGCTCCGCACTCACGTTGGTCAGCAGGTGGCGGTTGCGGCGGATGGAGTGCGCGGTCTCCGTTTCTATGTTGAAATCATATCGAGCGGCGAAACGAAGCGCGCGCAGGATGCGCAAACCGTCCTCGTGGAAACGCTCGTCGGGCTCGCCCACGCAGCGGATGGCGCGCGCCGCAAGGTCCTCGCGCCCGCCGAAGGCGTCCACCAGCCCGCGCCGCGGGTTGTAGGCCATGGCGTTGATGGTGAAATCACGGCGGGCCAAGTCCTCCTCCACGCGGGAGACAAAGTTGACGGAATCGGGGTGGCGGTTGTCGGTGTACGCGCCGTCGATGCGGAAGGTGGTGACCTCCACGGGCTGGTGGTTCACCATCACGGTGACGGTGCCGTGCTTCAGCCCGGTTTTGATGACGTGGAACTTGCGGAACACGCGCAGCACCTCCTCCGGCAGCGCGTTGGTACACACATCCCAGTCCTTGGGCGTGCGCTCCATCAGGCTGTCGCGCACGCAGCCCCCCACCACGTAGGCCTCGAAGCCGTGGTACTCCAGATGTTCCAGAACGGTTGCTGCATGTGTGGGAATTTGCATGACGCAGGGTATTGTACTCTATACCCCATTCAGTGTGCAAGCGGGAAAATTCTGCCTTTCTTAAGCATTGGCATTGCGTTCATTGTAAAACAACGCATTTTTTTATCGTGCATTTGGCCTTCTTATGGCTTAATAGGGTATAGGAGCCGATGTATTAAAACGAAACAAAAACGATAGATATGTCATTCATTACCAATAGCATGATGTTGTTTTTATGCCTAGCTCAGGGCATGTGTGGTGCAGAGCGTTGTTCAGCTGCTGACGCAAGCGTTGAGCGCCAATGCCATCCCGCTGTTATGAAAGGGGAATTGCTTTGGCGTGCCTTCGTCCAGCGCGATGCAACCCTGTTTGAACGCCTGTTAAAGGAAACCCCGGAGTTATGCACATACCAAGAAAAGTATGAGCTTGTGCTCGCATTGTTGGACAATACGACGGAAAATCGCGCCAAGTACTTCCTTGATTTGTTCCTCCGATACAACAGACTTGATGATTTTCGGGATGCCATCATCATGGTGCTTGAGCGGCCTGAATGGGGCGGGGTTGTACCTCAGGACCCGGGGAAGTACCTGCTGTGCAACATACTGTTATACAAGTATAAGATGAATTGGCTTGAATCCCGCTATAAACAGAAGGCAGAAGCCAAATGGGACTTGATCAAAAGCGAGTATCCCTCGACACGCTGTTTCATGGATGGCAATTTAAGCCCGCTTCCCCCTGATTGTTCCGGGAAGGACATCCTCTTCATCATGGATCATTTATATTTACCCATGGATGATTTGTTGGTTCTGTTTTCAAGGATTGACGTGGACGCTCCGATAACACCCGAGGGTGACAGCCCTTTCACCTTTGCGGCAAAAACAAACAATTGGCTGTATTTAAAGCTCTTCATGGAATTGGGGGCAAATCCCTTTCGAGTCAACAACAAGGGAGAAACCATTTTTCAGTACTGCAAGGAAGACACGGCTAAAATGATTAACTTGCTGTGGGAGCAGAAAAACAAAAAGAATGACAGTGCCTCCGCCCGCCCCGCGGAGAGTTAGCCGCGGATATCCTCAAGCAAAAGGAGCGCGCCCCGAGGGGCGCGCTCGCTTTCACAATTGTTTGTAAATCTTACTGCAGCTCCGCGGCGGTAGCCACGATGTTTTCCACGTTCATGCCGAGCTCGGAGAGAACCTGGGCACCGGGGGCGGAGAAGCCGAAGCTGTCGATGCCGATGATGGCGCCCTTGGGGCCGACGTACCGGTACCAGAGGTCGGACTTGCCGGCCTCGATGGCGATGCGGCGCTCGCAGGAGGCGGGCAGGACGGATTCGCGGTAGGAGGCGGGCTGGTTGTTGAAGCGGAACATGGAAGGCATGGAGACCACGCGCACGTGGGGGCCTATCTGTTTGGCGGCTTCCAGCGCGATGACAACCTCGGAGCCGGAGGCAATGATGATGAGGCCGGGTTCCGCCGTCTGCTCACGCAGGGCCACGTAGGCGCCCTTGAGGGTACCCTGCCTGCGCACGGCGGCGGGGATGGGTTCCACGGAGGTGAGGCTGGGAACGTTCTGGCGGGTGAGGATGAGGGCTGTGGGGCCGTTGTTGCGCTCCATGGCGCACATCCAGGCACCGGCGGTTTCCTCCTCGTCGGCGGGGCGCACCACATCCAGGTTGGGGATGACGCGCAGGCCGCTCACGGTTTCCACGGGCTGGTGGGTGGGGCCGTCCTCGCCCACGGCCACGGAATCGTGCGTGAGCACGTAGGCCACGGGAAGGTGCGCCAGGGCCGCCACGCGGATGGAGGCGCGCATGTAGTCCACAAACACGCAGAAGGTGCCGGCGGACACGCGGAAGAGGCCATCATAGGCGATGCCGTTGCAGATGGCGCCCATGGCGTGCTCGCGGATGCCGAACCAGAAGTTGCGGCCGGCGTAGTTCTCCGGGGAGAAGTCTCCTGCGTCCTTGAGATAGTTCTTGTTGGAGGAGAAGAGGTCTGCGCTGGTGGAGAGGAAGGCGGGATGCTTGGCGGCGAAGGCGTTCTCCGCCTCGGCTCCGGATGCGCGGGTGGCGGCCTTGGTGCCGGCGGGGAACTCCGGGATGAGCGCGCTGCTTTCCTCCGGGCTCAGGCCGTGCACCGCCAGCTCCATGCCGGCATCAAGCTCCGCGGCCTTCTCCGGGTAGGCGGCGCGCCAGGCGTCGTACACCTTCTTCCATTCGGCGTAGGCGGCCTCGCGCTTGGCCTTGAGGTCTGCCATGTAGGCGCGCACCTCATCGGAAACGTAATACTGCTCTGCGGGCAGGCCCCAGTTGGCGTGGGCCTCTTTCCAGAACTTGGCTCCGCCCTCGCCGTGGCCCTTGGTGCTGCCCTCGATTCCGGGCACGCCCTTGGCAACGATGGTCTTGGCAATCACCAGCTTGGGACGCCCGTTGCGCGTCTGGCGGCACTCCCGCAGCACTTTCTCCACGGCCTCCATGTCGTGGCCGTCCACCTCGTAGGCGTCCCACCCGTGGGAGCGGAAGCCCGCCGCCACGTCGTCCACCTGCGTCTTCTCGGTCACGGCGTCCAGAGTGATGCCGTTGGCGTCGTAGATGAGCGTGAGGTTGTCCAGCTGCAGGCGGCCTGCAATGGCCGCGGCCTCGCGGGAGATACCCTCCTGGATGCAGCCGTCGCCGGCGAGGCAGTAGATGTTTTGGGAAAAGATTTCATGTTCCGGCGTGTTGAAGCGCGCGGCGGCGTGCTTGGCGGAGATGGCGAAGCCAACGGCGTTGGCAACGCCCTGGCCGAGCGGGCCTGTGGTGCATTCCACCCCCATGGGCGGGTTGAACTCCGGATGCCCCGGCGTGCGGGAGCCCTTCACGCGGAAGCCCTTCACATCGTCCATGCTCACGGGGAATCCGCTCAGGTGCAGCCACGCATACAGGAACATGGAGCCGTGCCCGGCGGACAGGATGAAGCGGTCACGGTTGAGCCAGCGCGGCTCGCTCGGGTTCACGTTCAGCAGCTCTCCGAACAGCACAGCGCCTATCTCGGCGCACCCCAACGGCAGTCCCATGTGTCCCGATGTCCGGTCGAAAATGGCATCAATGGCAAGTCCTCTGGCCTCGTTCGCCGCCTTTTGAAGTATCTCCGTGTCCATGCGGCCCCATTCTAACATTTTCCCGAAATTTGTAAAGAATAAAGAGCGCGCACTGCATTTCGCCGCGTATTCCGGGCACCGTGTACCGCCCCCGCTCCTTTCCCATTCCGCAGCGCAGGCTTGACTTGGCGGGCGGGGGGGCGTATGATGGTCACCGTTAACATCGGCATTATGAAAGTTACCATCAACCAAAAAGGAAAGGCCTACGAGGTGGTGCTGGAGGGGCGTCTGGACACCACGACCGCCCCCAAGTTCCAAGAGGATATCACGCCGCTGATGCAGGTGCCGCAAGCAGAGATTATACTGGATTGCGAGAAGCTGGAATATACGTCCAGCCAGGGATTGCGCCTGTTCCTGATGCTCCAGAAGAGCGTGATGAAGAACGGAGGCTCCCTGGTGATGAAGAACATGAGTGCCCCTGTGAAGGAGGTGTTCGACATCACCGGCTTCTCCAACATCATCAACATCCAATAAGCGCGCGCGGCGCGCCTCGCGTCATGGAGCCCAACGATTCCCACGGGTTGGATTTGCATTGCCAGTTTATCCTGGATGAATACCGGGATATGCAGCCTGTGTTTGCCACCATGAAGGAGGTGGTGCTCGCAGAGCTGCACAAATGCCTCTCCCGCTTCAACATCCTCGTTACCGCCGTGGAGGCCCGCATCAAGTCGGAGGAAAGCCTCATCGGCAAGCTCCAGCTCAAGGGCCACAAGTACACCTCCCTGGCGGACCTCACGGATATCATGGGGGCCCGCATCATCACGTTCTACAGTGACGAGGTGGACAAGATCGCCGCGCTCATGGAGGACCTCTTCGAGATTGACCGGGAGAACTCCGTGGACAAGCGCAAGATGCATGAGCTGAACAGCTTCGGCTACATGTCGCTCCACTACATCTGCCGCATTCCGGAGAAGCTGTACCACGACCCCGCACACCCGGAAATCAACGAATACCGCTTTGAGCTGCAGATGCGCACCGCGCTGCAGCACGTGTGGGCCAACATCAACCACGACACCGGCTACAAATCCGGCGTGGAGGTGCCCGTGGAGCACCTGCGCAACCTCACGCGCCTGGCCGGTATGCTGGAGCTGGCGGACGATGAGTTCAGCCGCATCCGCAGGCAGATTACGGACTACCGGCGCAAGGTGCAGACCCTGGTGAGCAGCGGCAACTTCGACGAGGTGGGGCTCAACGGCGACACCTTCCGCAGCTACCTTGCCATCCACCCCTTTGAGCGCCTTACCAACCGCATTGCCGCCATCAACCAGGCGGAGGTGATGCAGGACCTGCCGCTGCGCTACCTGGACGTGCTGCAGCACATGGGGTTCAAGACCCTGGGGGACGTGGAGCAGATGAAGCACGATTACTCGGAGGCGGCGTACCAGCTGGCGCTTCACCAATTGGGCGGCACGGACCTGGACATCATTTCCTCCTCCCTTGCCCTGCAGGACCTGTGCATCGCGTACCTGGTGCAGAACGGGTACGGCGAGAAGGCCCTGAATCAATTTTTCGAGGCCATCAATGGTCCCAGCCCGCACAATCTCACCCGCGCCAAGCGCATTTTGGAGCTTGTGGCTGACCTGCAATGGTCCTCCAATCCTACCCAACAGCAAGAAAATGTCCAATAAATACACCGATACCACCCTTTTCGACAAGGCAATGATTTTTGCCGTAAAAGCCCACGCCAACACCGAGCGCCGCGGCAAAGGGTTCCCCTACATCGTCCATTGCATGGAGGCCGTGGAAATTGTGGCCACCATGACCAACGACCCCGAGATGCTGGCCGCCGCCGCCCTGCACGACACGGTGGAGGACACCCCGACCACGGTGGAGGATATCCGCCGCGAGTTCGGCGACCGCGTGGCGGATCTGGTGGAGGCGGAGAGCGAGAAGCGTGTGGAGGGCTCCTCCCCGGAAGACACCTGGCACGCCCGCAAGGAAACCGCCATGCGCCACCTGGCCAATGCCCCGCTGGAGGTCAAGATTGTGGCCATGGGCGACAAACTGTCCAACCTGCGCGGCATTGCGCGTGATTTCGCAAAGGAGGGCAACCACGCCTGGGACAAGTTCCACTGCAAGGACCCGCATGAGCATGCCTGGCGCTGGCGCGGCCTGCTCAAGGCGTTCTCCGGCCTGGAGAACACGACCGCGTACGTGGAGTTCTCCAAGCTGGTGAACTACGTGTTCAGCCGAATCTCCAGCGGCTTCTCCTTTGAGGAGCTGCCCGGCGACATCATTATGGTGGAAGGCGTGCTGGATGCCGAGGGCGCGCAGAAGATAGTGGCCACCATGGCGCGCCGCCACGTGTACACCCTGAACTTCGCCCAGGTGCCCAGCGTGAAGTACGCTGCCATCCGCACCCTCCTCACCGCCCGCAGAAACGGCCTCGTCTTCTTCATCGTGGACGCCACCCGCGACGTCGCACAGCGTTTCGAGACCACCGGCGCCGCCCATTTCATCAGCATCATGCGCAGCCCGCAGCGTGTGGACATGACCGACTACAAGGAATCCGGCGACGGCTTCACCGCCATCTCCTATTTCAAGAACGACGGCGACTCCATGATGAAGCTGTACTACGACTTCATGCCGTCTTCCGTGGTGGAGCGAGAGAAGCGTATAGCCCGCGCCGCGTTTATCATGGGTATCCCCACGCCGATGAGCGGCGACATTGTGCACGACGGCCGCCGCAACGGCATCACCTTTGAGCGCGTGCTCGGCAAGCGCTCGTTCGCACGCATCATGAGCGACGAACCGGAGCGCCTGGAGGAGCTGGCCATTACCTTCTCCTCCATGGTCAAGAAGCTCCATGAAACTCCGTGTGACACCACAATCTTCCCGAACGTGGCGGAGCTCTACCACAAATTCGTGGACGACTGCGACCTGTTGGAGGTGGCGGACAAGGTGAAGGTGCATGCCTTCATCAACGCCATCCCGGCCACGGAAACCTGCGTGCACGGCGATTTGCACATGGGCAACGTCATCACCAACGGCACGGAAAACCTCTTCATCGACATGAGCGACTTCGGCTGGGGCAACCCCTGGTTCGACATCGGCATGCTCTACATCATCACCAAGCTGAGCGAAGATCACATGGTGGAGAAGTACTACCACGTGGACCGCAAGGCCATGGATGCCTTCTGGGCAGTCTTCGTGCGCGAGTACTTTGGCGCCACCACCCCGGAGCAGGTTGCGGAGGTGGAGGAAAAGGCCTCCTCCTTTGCCGCGCTCAAGATGGTCTACTTCAACACCATCGGCACCAACCATCCCCTCGCCAAGCAATATATCGACAAATACCTCCTGAACTGATCCACCATGAAGCGCATGCGTTCCATCTTCCCGATAGCCCTTGCCGCGCTGCTTTGCTGCGCGTGCGGCACGGCGCATCATATTGTTTCGGCAGACGCACCGGAGCGCGCCATCGCGCTGGACGGCGTGGCCAATGCGCGAGACCTGGGGGGGCTGAAGATGGCGGATGGCCGCACCATCCGCAGTGGCAAGCTCCTGCGCAGCGGCAACCTCTCCAAGGCCACAGCCGCGGATTTCCGCCACCTCGGCAAGCTGGCAACCGTGGTGGATTTCCGCACCGCTCCCGAGCGCGGCATGAGCCCGGACCTCGTGCCCGCCGGCACGCAGTATCTGCCGCTCACCTGCACGGTGCGCCGCATGGATACGATGAAGGAATTCTTCCTCCTCGTCAACGGCCCGCAGCCGCCCACGGGGGAACAGCTCATCGCCTTCGCACGCAAGCCCTCCACCAAGGCCGCAGCCAAGGAAATCATCTCGGAGTTCGCCACTACGCCCGCCAACCAGGCCGTGTACTCCAAGTTCCTGCACTCCTTGCTGGAGCCGCATGACGGCGCTGTGCTCTGGCACTGCACCTTCGGCAAGGACCGCACCGGCTTTGGAACCGTGCTGGTGCTCGCCGCCCTCGGCGCGGACCGCGCCACCATCGAGGCCGACCACGCCTACAGCCTGCGTGCGCTCCAGCCGCGCCTCGCCGGCTTGATTTCCAAAATGAGTGCCGCCGGTGCCACGCGCGACGATCTGGATACCGTCACCGCGATGGTTGGCGTCCACCCCGCCAGCCTGCGCTACGCGCTCGATATCATCGATTCCCGCTACGGTGGCCTGCAAAGCTACCTCCGCAACCAAATGCACCTCTCTGAGCAGGATATCCAAACCCTGCGAAACCTTTACCTCGATTGAACCATGCACATGCGTTTCGACCCCATTGAGGGACTTTCCGCCATGATTATTGATGCGGTGATGAGTTCCGAAGACATGCCCAAGGATGAGGCATTGCTCTTCAAGCTCCGCCTCGCCGTTGAGGAAGCCGTGGAGAACATCGTCAACTACGCCTACAACGATAAGGCCGGATACCTGGAAGCAGACACTTCCGTGAAGGATGGCGTGCTCAGCATTGTGCTCCAAGACGCCGGTGTGCCCTTCAACCCCTTGGACAAGGAGGACCCCGACATCACACTCTCCGCGGAGGACCGCCCTATCGGCGGCCTGGGCATCTTCCTCTGCAAGAAGCTCATGGATTCCGTGGAGTACGAATTCGTCAACGGCTGCAACAAGCTTACCATCCGCAAGCGAATTTCATGAGCGCGCGCCCGCCGCACGCCGAATTTTCATCGTCGTCAATTTTTGGGCTTGCAAAAAGCCCGTGGGCGTTATACTCTGAGCCATGGAAGAAATTCAACTTGGACTCACTTTCGATGACGTGCTCCTCCTTCCTTGTCTGAGCACGATCCTTCCCGGCCAGGCCGACCCGTCCTCCCAGCTGTGCCCCGGCATCCCGCTGCGCCTTCCGATTCTTTCCGCGCCCATGGACACCGTGACCGAGGTGGACATGGCCATCGCCATGGCACGAGAGGGTGGCCTCGGTGTCATCCACCGCAACAACCGCATTGAAGACCAGGCCGCCATGGTGGCCAAGGTCAAGCGTTTCGAGAACGCGGTCATCACCAAGCCCATCACCGTCACGCAGGACATGACCCTGCTGCAGGTGAAGCGCATCATGGACGAGCACGGCTTCTCCGGCTTCCCCGTGGTAGACGCCGACAACAGGCTGCAGGGCATCATCACCGGGCGAGACATGCGCCTCTTCGGCGGTCAGAAGCTCAGCCAGATGACCGTGGCAGACGTGATGACGCCGCGTGAAAGGCTCGTCACCGGCACTCCCGGCACCACGCAGGAGGAGGCCCGCAAGCTCCTTTACTCCAACCGCATTGAAAAGCTCCCGCTCGTGGACGAGAACGGCTGTCTGGCCGGACTCATCACGGAGACGGATATCCAGAAGCGCGAGGCGTTCCGCAACTCCACCAAGGACGAGCTCGGCCGCCTGCGCTGCGGCGCGGCCGTGGGTCCGGGCCCGGAGTTCTGGGACCGCGCGCAGGCCGTGCTGGAAGCGGGTGCGGACGCCCTCTTCATCGACGCCGCCACCGGCCACACCAGCCGCGTGCTGGAGGTGGTGTCCAAGCTGCGTGAGCTCGGCAAGCCCGTGGTGGCCGGCAACGTGGTCACCCAGGACGGCGCGCGCGACCTCGTGGCCGCCGGTGCCAGCGCCATCAAGGTGGGCGTGGGTCCCGGCTCCATCTGCACCACCCGCATCATCTCCGGCGTGGGCATGCCCCAGTTCACCGCCATCCAGGAGGTGGCCAAGGTCACCCGCCCGGCGGGCGTCACCCTGATTGCGGACGGTGGCATCCGCTACTCCGGCGATGCCGTGAAGGCGCTTGCCGCCGGTGCGGACCTCATCATGCTGGGCGGCATGCTGGCCGGCTGCGAGGAAAGCCCCGGAGCCGTGGTGCACTACCAGGGCAGGAACTTCAAGACCTACCGCGGCATGGGCTCCCTGGGCGCCATGCGCGCCGGCTCCAGCGACCGCTACGGCCAGAACGCCAGCGGCAAGATGGTGGCGGAAGGCGTGGAGGCCCGCGTTCCCTACAAGGGCATGCTCGGTGATGTCATCTACCAGCTCATCGGCGGCATCCGCTCCGGCATGGGCTACCTCGGCGCCAAGGATTTGGCAGCCCTGCGCGACCACGCGCGCTTTGTGCGCATCACCTCCGGCGGCCTGCAGGAGAGCCACCCGCATGATGTCACCATCACGGAAGACCCCGGCAACTACTCCCGCTAAACCTCGGCGCGGCATACAGCCTTTTCCCGCACCCGCCTTTCCCGGCGGGTGCGTTTTTTTGTACGACCGACGCGATACGCGAACTGTGGTGAAAGTCCACAAGGTGCCGTGATGATGCGGAAACACAGACCTGAAGAACAGCTG
>CALCWC010000051.1 GCA_937905985.1 uncultured Verrucomicrobiales bacterium
GTGGTTGAGGGCGAACTCCTCCGTGAAATCGGCCTGCCCCTCCAGCTCGATGCGCGGGGTGGCATCCTCGGCACGGCGGAAAGCCTTTAGTGCGGGCGGTGCATCCTCGCCCAGATAGGAACGCAGGATATAGAGCAGCGGGGCATTGCTGCTCAAATCAAAATCCAGGCGGCGGTGCTCCAAATCGTACCCTCCCTTGAAATCCACCTCCGTGACCGGATTCGTGGTCTGGAAATGCAGGGAGTTGACAATCACCACATTCTCATGGTAGTTGGCATCCACCACCACTTGGCGGAAATGGTAGGCATCCAGCTCATAGGAGGGAAGCGTGGCCTGCACAAAGGCGCGCGGGGATTCCGGCTCCATGAAATCCAGCGCCACGCGCAGGGTGGGCCGGCTCTCCCAGTGCTGGGCGGCTATTTCATTGTAGGCGCGCTCCAGGTGCGGGCGCGCATCTGCCAGCAGTTGGGACAAATCGACGGCGGCCTCCTCTGCGGCCTGTTCTGTTTTGCCCCCGCCCTCCAGCATGGCCTGCGGCAGGTTGGTGCGCAGGTTCAAATCCATGCCCTGAAGCAGGGAGTGGAACTGTATCTCCAGCCTGCCTTCCGTAGCCGTGTAGGTGCCCTGCACGTCAATGTCGTCAGATGCAATCCTCTTTTCCGGGTCGGCGGAAAGGGGGATGCTCATCTCGGCATCCCGCATATAGAGGCTGGAGGGAATAAAGCGCCCGCGCAACAGGTCCGTAAGGGCGAAACGGACTTGGATTTTGGGGGCGTCAAGCGTGGCATCCGGCGCATCTGCCTGCGGCACACTCAGGGAAATGTCCTGTACCTTCAGGGCAAGCCCGCTGCCGGGAGAGAGCTTCACCGCACCAATCTTGACAGGCACGCCGGCATCCGCCGCGCGCTGCTCAATGTCGCGCAGCACGAAGTCCGGCAGCCCCGCGAGCGTAAGCCACGCAAAGGCGCCGCCTAACAAAAGAACGGCCAGCAGGCTCAACGTGGGTAGGCATCCGCCGTTGCGCTTGATTGTCAGTTTGCCTGCCATGCCTAGGCGCCGGGTTAGATTTCC
>CALCWC010000052.1 GCA_937905985.1 uncultured Verrucomicrobiales bacterium
TGACCTGCATCGCCACAGCTCCTGTTTCACCCCGCCGCGCGTACCAGTACGACACGCTGGGCCGCCCGACTTCCCGCACGCTCGCGCGGCAGGGTGCCACCCGCAATGATGTATTCCACTACAACGACCGCAGCGAAAGCCCCCGAAGGCTTGTAGGGGGATTGGACACCCCCTCTCAAAAAAAAAGCGCTTCAAAGTTGGCGGAACGACAAAAAAATACGTACCAAACAAAAATGATGTCCTACATTGAATTCCACATCAAAAACGGCGTACGGTTCCGGCCGCCAGAGGTCGTTACGTTGAACCACAGGCTTGCAAATGCGAACCAGAACCGATAGACACCCTTCTGTGTTTTTCATGAGAATTAACGAATAATCATGTTGTATGAAAAAGCTACTACTTCTATGTCTGCTGCTACCGTTCAGCTGCCGTTTTAGCGAACAAACGGATCATCCAGAATCCATACCGTACTGGAGGGATAGAGCGGAACTGCGGTCAGATGCGCTGGGGCTGAAACTGTTCGGGGAGCTGGTTGGGGAAACGGAGGGGAATGTGGTGTTCTCCCCCGCCGGCGCAGAGGATCTGCTGCGCATGCTCATGAACAGCGCGGCGGGGACCACGCTTGCCGAAATGAAGAAGCTGCCGCCCATGGGAGACGGCAGCGTGAAAACCGCCATGCAGCCGCACACGGCCCAGGCGCTGTTTGTGGTGGAGGAACGCACGGAACTCCAACTGCATGACAACGCCCTGCCCGGCGTGCAACGGCACCGCGTGCCGGAGGCCCAAGCCCTGCAAAAAATCAACTCATGGGTGAAGAAACAAACCAAGGGCAACATTGGTACCGCCATCAGCGAGCTGCCATGGAAAACCGCCCTGGTTCCCGTTTCCGCCGTGTTCCTGAATGAGAAATGGGCCATGCCCTTTGGCTCAAATGACACACAGCAGGAGGATTTTCACCTGAAAGGAGGCAGGACCGTGAAGGTGCCGATGATGCAGCGCCACACCACCCTCTGCCGCTACGCTGAAGCCCCGGGATGGCAGGCGGTGGCGCTCTTCTACCGCAAAAATGGCCGCCCCGGGGAGAGCGGCTGCTTTATCGGCATCCTGCCGCGGGGTGACGCCCGCGACTTTGCTCGCGCGCTCACTCCCGCCAAATGGCGGCAAATCCGCATAGCCCTGCGCCAGTCCAAGCCTGAGCAATGCCATGTGGCCCTGCCGCGCTTCAGCACCGCCCCCATGGCCATGGATTTGAGCCCGGCTCTCAAACGCATGGGAATGAACGCAGCCTTCTCCTTGAGCGCGGATTTCTCCCCCCTGGCAACCCCCAAGCCCGGCTGGTTCCTGCAGGTGGACAAAATCCGCCAGGTCGCTTGCGTGAAACTGAACGAGGAGGGCACGGAAGCCGCTGCCGCCAACGTTAGCACCATGCCCCTGAGCTGCAGCGTAAACATCCCTCCGCAGCCAGTCCACTCCATCCGCTTCGACAAGCCCTTCATCTGGGCCGTGACCGACTTGTCCAGCAACGCCGCCCCTTGGTTCCTGGGGCTCACTGCAGAACCCTAAATGAGATTTATGAAACCATACGCATTGGATAAAACCGGCTCTGTTAAAGAGAGCAAGGCAACAAGAGACAAAGGGCACCGCCGGGGCTTGTGGCTGTGGCTGATAGGAATCTGGCTTGTGGAAAAATGCGTAAAGATATGATAGCAGCGATTTGACGATATTATGATTTAACAACCTTTGTTCAGAAAAACTAACCATGAAAAATTTTTATCGAATGTTGCGTCCTCGAATTATTATTGGCGAAATATCCTGCTTGGTAATAACAGTTATCTATTTATTCCTTAGGATTACATATGACGGTTACGTCTATGAGATAGGAGAAAGACGGCTGTGGAGTGGGCCGATATGGAAGTTTATAGAAGAACAATTATTGGAAATAATAATTATATACGCCATTTTTGAATTTGTACTTCTCTGCTGTTTTACCTTTGACCATTCTATAAAAAAGCATGTAGACAACTTTGAGAGGTCTTATGCTCTGGTGGCGCTTTTTACTGGACTGTTGGCTACCTACATAGGAGGTTTTTTGTTTGACTTCCTAACACATGCAAGATGTATAAGCGGTACCATTAATGTGTTTGTGATACTGCAAATGCCAGTCCTAGGCACGATTGCCATTTTTGAATTCCTTCGATGGAGGATAAATGTGGGAAGCATTTCTTGAAAATATGCTTATTATGCTGATTGGTAACGACCATAAATTGCCGGATACGTGTGGCAGTTGAATGGCCTTGGCCAACCCGCCAGGTGAACCTCTCGTTTCCATTCAAAAAAAAATCTCACAAACAACCAAAAATCGTAAAGTTATGAATACAGGAAACACATATGTCATACATGTGCTCGACCCGAATCACTTGGCAGAAGCCGTGGATTACCCTGTTCCGTTCGGCTCTTTCAACCCATATGGGGACCGAGCCCGTTACCATGCTCGTTCAACTGACGAGTGCGCACGAAAAACACAATTTGGCCGAATTTCAAGCTTGACACCAGACAAGATTACATGCGATTAGTTTCTATGCCGCATCATATTTACAATAACCATTAAAGAATCATAAGCTATGAACAAACAATTTTCCCTTGCGACTCTCGCTGTCTCTTATGGATTGTCACTGGGGATTTTTATACTGCTTTGCCCTGAAGGAGAAACGTGGCAGGGCCTGGTGTTTCAGGTCATCGTTCTGGTTCTGGCGTCAGAGGCGTGGAACTTCCTTTGGTGGCTTCCTTCCCTCTTCCTGATGTTCCGGGCGGCTAAGCAACTAGAAGAAGAAAAGCGATACGGCAAAATCGCGAAGCTCACCAGTCCGATTTTGCTGGTGGTGCCTCTCCTCATCTACCTGGCCATGATGGGGCTCAATACGATATTGCCGTCAGGCAGCAACTTTGCCGAAGTATGCGGTTTTGCGGATATCATGGCTCTGTTCAAAGCATCATACGCATCGGTCGCTCTGCTCTTTGTTGCCGCTTTGCTTTTCCCGCTTTTTCCATTCTCCTTCACCAATTTCTGGGAGTACTTGAACTGGGATTCCCCCATCAGAGCAGATCGTGGAACAGTTGATGCGCCCCAACCCGCCACCACAGCCGCCGAGTTGCCGGAAGCAGGCCATGACGCATTACCGCAGCATCATTCCTCATTCTACGAGCAAAATTTGGCGATCCTCAAATCACTCCTGCAGGAGAAGGAAGAACTTGTGTATGCCACGGCTCCTCAGTTCGAGCTACTGTGGCGGCGTTCCGGCAAAGGACTGGTCAACACCGTCATCTGCACGGTTACCTTCGCCGCCGGACTGGGCGGGCTTGCCGGACTGGCGCAAGCAACAGACAGCTCTATTCGTCTTTTTTGCGGAATTCTTGCCTTTCTGGGGCTGTTGATGAGTGTTTTGAGCTACAGTGCATCCCGCAAAGAGAAAAAACGCATCGCAACATGTGACTACTTCCTCACGACGAAACGCTTTTGCCGTCTCAACGCGATTGACAAGCCCATAAGCATCTTTTGGGAAAAGGATAAACCGAAAGTCAGCTTAAGCCTAATCCCCGGCACCGATGTAGGCAACATCCACATTGCCCCCACGAATGATTTGATCTCACGACTTTTTACCATGTTCGGCGGCGATTCCTATACCACCAAAAGCGAAAAGCAGGGAGAATTGGATGGCATGGAATGCATCGCATCCTGCGTCCACATCCATGCCCTTGTGCAACAGTTGAACACACAGCCCCCTGCTGAGGACTCTTTGTCTTGATTTGCCGTTTTTCACGGATTTGGCAAGGGTTTGCAATTCATACCGATGACCCCGATTGCACACT
>CALCWC010000053.1 GCA_937905985.1 uncultured Verrucomicrobiales bacterium
CGGCACCTTGTGGACTTTCACCACAGTTCGCGTATCGCGTCGGTCGTACAAAAAAGGACCGCCCCCGGCCTTCCGGGAGCGGTCCTGGGTGATTTTCAGCAGGTGCGTCAGGCTTCCTCCGTCGCGCCGGCGGCCTCGGCCTCAGCGGCCTTCTTGTCGCGCAGCGCCGCGCGGATGGACATCTTCACGCGGCCCTTGTCATCGATGCCGATGCACTTGGCGGTGACGATATCGCCAACCTTGACGACATCCTCGGTCTTCTGGGTGCGGCCCTCGGCAAGCTCGGAGATGTGGATGAGGCCGTCCTTGCCGGGCAGCACTTCCATGAACGCGCCGAATTCCTTGGTGGAGACGATCTTGCCCTCGTAAGTCTCGCCCACCTCGATTTCCTTGAACATGCGGGAGATGAGGTCCAGGGCGCGCTGCACGCCCTCCTGGCGGTTGCCGTAGATGCGCACGGTGCCGTCCTCCTCGATGTTGATATCGGTTCCGGTCTCGGCCTGGAGGGCCTTGATGTTCTTGCCGCCGGGGCCGATAAGCTCGCCGATGCGGTCCTGCGGGATGGTGGTGGACTCGATGCGCGGGGCATACGGGCTCATCTCCTGCGGGGCGGCGATAGCGGCGTTCATGGTGTCGAGCACCTCCAGACGCCCCTTGCGGGCCAGGTGGATGGCGTCCTCCAGAATGTAGAGCGGGATGCCGGGCAGCTTGAGGTCCAGCTGGTAACCGGTCACACCTTCCGTGGAGCCGCACAGCTTGAAGTCCATATCGCCGTAGAAGTCCTCGGAGCCAATGATGTCAAGCAGCGTCTTGTAGCGCTTGGGCTCGCGGTCGCCGGCGTTCTCGAACTCCGTCACCAGGCCCACGGAAATGCCGGAAACCGGGCGCTTCAGCGGCACGCCGGCAGCCAGCAGGGACATGGTGCCGGCGCAGACGGAAGCCATGGAGGTGGAACCGTTGGATTCCATGATTTCGGAGGAAACGCGGATGGCGTAGGGGAACTCGTCCTCAGAGGGCACCACCGGGGCGATGGAGCGCTCGGCGAGCGCGCCGTGGCCGATTTCGCGGCGGTTCTGGCCACCGAAGCGGCCGGTCTCACCCACGGTGAAGGGCGGGAAGTTGTAGTGCAGGATGAAGCGCTTCTCTGCAACGGAACCCGTGTAGTTGTCCAGGTACTGCTTCTCCTCCAGCGGAGCGAGCGTGGCCAGGCACAGGGACTTGGTTTCGCCGCGGGCGAAGAGGGAGGAGCCGTGCACCTGGCGGGGCAGCACGTTCACCTCTGCCAGCAGCGGTCGGAGCTGCTTGATGGCGCGGCCGTCCGCGCGCTTGTCGTGCTCCATGATGGAGATGCGGAACGCCTTCTTCTGAATGTACTCGAAGACCTGCTCCACATCAAAGTCGGTGGCTTCCGGGTGGGATTCCTTGATAGCGGCCTCCACCTCGTCGCGCAGGGCACCCACCTGCTTCTGGCGCTGGATCTTGTTGGGGGCGTAGATGGCCTCCTCAATGCGGTCGCCGGCAATCTGGTAGCCGATTTCCAGCAGCTCGGGCTTGGCGAGCGTGAGCTCGTACTCGCGCTTGGGCTTGCCGCAAATGCCGCGCAGTTCCTCCTGCGCCGCGCAAATCTTCGCCACGTTCTCCTGCGCGCAATGCAGGGCGGCGATGAAGTCCTCTTCCGGCAGCTCCTTGGCGGAGCCCTCGATCATGATCACCTGGTCCTTGGAACCGGCGTACACCAGGTCAAGGTCGGATTCCAGACGCTGGCTGTTGGTGGGGTTGATGACAAACTGTCCATTGATGCGGCCCACGCGCACGGCGCCCACGGGCTCGGCAAACGGGAGGTCGGAAATCACGCAGGCGGCGGATGCGCCGTTGATGCTCAGGATATCCGGCTCGTTCTCCTCATCCGCGGAGAGCAGAAGCGTGATGACCTGCGTGTCGTAGAAATAGCCTTTCGGGAACATGGGGCGCAGCGGGCGGTCCGTCATGCGGCATGTCAGGATTTCCTTCTCGGTCGGGCGTCCCTCGCGCTTGAAATAGCCGCCGGGGAACATGCCGGCCGCGGCCGCCTTCTCCTTGTACTCCACGGAGAGAGGGAAGAACGTCTGGCCTTCTTTGATCTTGGTGGCGCTCACCACGGTCACCAATACTACGGTATCACCACAGCGAACTGTTACGGCGCCGTCTGCAAGCAGGCCCAGCTTTCCGGTTTCAATGGTGATGGGATTTGCGCCAACGGCGCAGGATACGGAATGTATACTCATTTTCTTTTCTTTCTTCTAGATGCCGGTTCCGGGCATCGTCTGCGCAGGGTGGAACCGGCATGGCCCCTGCCAGACAAGCGGCCGCGTGGCAACACGCAACCGCGGGGATTTTATATGATATTTCAACGCTTGGCAAGGCCAAAAATGGACAACTTACGATTTACGATTTACAATTTGGGAATATAGCCGCGCCCGTGGGCGCGGAGGCGGGGTGAATGTGTGGTTGGCGAGGGAGGCGAGCGCATGGGTGGAGCGAGTGTTGGTGTGAACGAGCGTTGTTTGTTACGCACGCCCACACCGGCCCACACCGCCATTCGGCGGCGTTACCGTGGTGTGTATG
>CALCWC010000054.1 GCA_937905985.1 uncultured Verrucomicrobiales bacterium
CGTTAGGTCCCATCGGAGGAAATCGCACCTCTTGCCAAATCCGTGAAAGATGCCCCCTTTTCAACTCTCGTCTTTCCGCCCGAGTTCAAATCCCTTTCGCTTCCCTTTTTCCCACCCGCCTGTTTTTGCCATGCCCCAAAGGAAAGAGGCCATGTTCTCCACCCAACGTTGCCGGGCTGGAGGTAGTGGAAAATCAGGTAGCGGGGTACGTTTTGAGAAAAGGAGACGATTCCTAAATAACAAATAAGTCTCCCCTTTTGACTGATAAGCAGCCAAAAGGGGAGAAAAGCAGTCAAGGCGCGCCTAATACCCACCCCGCGTGCACGGAGGCGGGCATCAGGCCGATGAGCGCCTGCTTTTACTCATACATACTGAAAACCTCGTCGAGTTCTTCGGGAGAAATGACTGTCTTCATGCGCCCGGTCGTATCCTTGCCGACGCGTTTCTTGAAAGCCTTCAGGCTCTTCTGCATGCGGAATTCCAGCTTGCCTATCTCCGCTCCACTTGCGGCAAAGGCCTTCTGTAGATCCGCCATGTTGAAGATGCCGGATTGGAATGTCTTTCGGACCTTGACGATGGTGTCAATGCTTTTGCGAACGGTAGTCGCGCTCTGCTCTGCGTTCTCCGGGGTGCAAGCGTCCAGGGTGTCGCACAAGCGAGTCATGGCAGCTTGGAGAGCTTGCTCGGCTTGCGCGGGCGTGGAGTAGTCTGAGGCCTGCTGAACCGGGGTGGTGGCGGGAGCGGCGTGGGCGGCGGGCTGCGCGCCGTGCTTGTGTTGCCAATACGAGGTAATATCGAAATAGAGCGTT
The DNA here is from genome assembly GCA_937905985.1 of uncultured Verrucomicrobiales bacterium. Classification (GTDB taxonomy): domain Bacteria; phylum Verrucomicrobiota; class Verrucomicrobiia; order Verrucomicrobiales; family Akkermansiaceae; genus Akkermansia. Next base: position 810 of record CALCWC010000054.1, read on the forward strand.
TTGCCGTTACCTCTCCACACGTCATAATAACGCCCGTTTCTCTTTATGAGGCTCTGGTTCTCCGGACTGAAGCCATAGACGGCGCGGAAAATTTCACGCTCCTGCCTGACCAGCTCAAAATTGTCTTGGCTGGTGAGGACAATGGCTGTCTCAATAGACAGGCCGTCCCCACCCAGAATGCCGCTGTCTACAGCCTTAATCTGCTGCAGGAATTGTTGATATATAAATTCCCAATTCCATTTGCTAATCTTCTTGAAATCATCAGATGGAATCTTGAAGTAGCGCAGCTTGCGCTTAGTGCAGCAAGTCCCCATGAGAGAGGCAGTTTTGTTTGCTAAATTTTTAAGGGAGTTTTCATCATAGTCCTTGATACATTGGAAAATGGCTTTCTTCTGCTCGGCATTCATCAAGCCGGGATGTAACAAATTCCAGATGTACACCTTATAAGATATCATTTCCAGGAATGGAATTTCCTTGGCATAATATTCGCTAGTCTCGTTATTCTGAAATCGGGAGGGCATCTTGCGGTAGGCGTTCATGAATTGGACAGCCTTGTTGAACACATGCGCTAGAGCATCCAGATAGTCTGAATCCTTGTTGGAAACACAAAAACGCGTACAAGCTTGTTCGTCCATCTCTGCCGTTTCCAGCAAGTGTATCAATCTTTCTTTCCCCCCCTTCCCATATGTATTCTCTACTGAAGTCAGGTTGTCCTTGTCCAAAAAGAAACTCCTGACATCCTGAATGGTTTCATCCTCTAAGTATTCAGTGAGAGGAAGTGGAACACGTAGGTACTTGTTTTCCGAATCCCCGCTTGCGACAGGCAGGTGAAGAATGTATCCGTTCAGCACTTTTTTATATTCATCTTCGGACAATATAAAATACAAGGCCAGGATGATTCTATGGGCTTCTTCGAAGATGCAAATGTCCGACAACGAGGTTTTGTTAATTATATCGCCGCCATCCGGCACCTCCTCAGGTACGAACATCATTTCTCCAATCTTATGGTGAGTTGAAGTGCCATTTCCTTGTTCGGCATCACAGTACGTGCATGCATTCAAGATATTGGACGATGTAATTCCTACGAGTGCAGTGATTATTATCGTTTTCATGGGATTATATATCGTTAAACAATATAAATTATTTGCATTTGTTTTCGTTGAGTGACGTAACGGCATCAAGTGCCATTTTTGCTAAATCATCAGGCAAAGTCTTGATTTGTATAATCTGTTTTTCAGTAGGATTTTTTATGCTAACATTGTAATCTTTAGTTTGTGCTTCACCACTCGCTTTTTGGAATGAGTATCCGTGATCCGTACAACAACAAATGCTAGCACTAACTTTTGCAGAGAAATACTGGATTACACCTCCTGCTGAAGAGATTATTTCAGCAAAGGCCTCCATCGGTAATCTTCCCCTCATTTTTTTCATGTATCGATTAACGCCATCCATAAATTCTTTGATTGCTTCGTACGACTCAACGTTTTCTCTTAGAAGTTGATCTACAAACTCTTTCGACTTATCTTTTAATATTTCTTTGGTGGCAGATATAATATGTTTATTTAAATGAAAATCATCCGTATCAGCAATAAGATATTCATCCATCAGTGTTTGTAGATAAATTTCAACATTTAAATCTTTATATTTATTTATATTTTTTGCATTGCATTTAAAATCCTTAAGACCCAACATATCAGTAGCGATTATAGGTAAATTAGAGAGAAGGAGATACAAATGAGCGCCCCCCATATTCTTTAGCCATATCTCTCCCAATCCCCCTTCCGTCAATCGGATTATAATGGCGGTAGTTGTAGTACACCAGAGCGAGTTCTGAGTCGTTGTACTCGCTGCTCCATTGGATGGGCTGGGTGATGCTGCCACTTGCCGTAACCTGACCGTAGGCCGTGTAGGTGTAGGCGGTGCCGATGTAGCCCGTGGTGGTGTAGGCCTCCCAGATGTTCTTGGTGAGGTCCCAACCGTAGGTGTACCAGGTGGAATCCTTCTGGATGGCCAGGGGGCGGGTGGCTACGGGCTGGGTGGGGTCCCAGGTGATGAGCCATAGACAGGGATGGTTGGCGCGCGTGCGGTCGCAGCATGCGATTTGCAGGTAGCCCCGGTAGAGGAAGCGGTGGCTGGTGGTGATAACGCCGTTTTCCGTCACCACCTTGGTGGCGCGGCGCCCCATGTAGTCGTAGGTGCAGGCAACGGTGAGGTTCTCTCCCTCTTTGCTGAACAGCACGGGGCGGCTTGCCACGCCAGAGCTGCTTGCAGCGGCGGCGAGGTTCTTG
>CALCWC010000055.1 GCA_937905985.1 uncultured Verrucomicrobiales bacterium
ACCAACCATTGCATACTCAAAGGCCGCGCTGAATCATAAAATCTGGCGGAGTACCTTTTTTTTGCACTTGCCTATCCCTCACATGAAGGAATAGGCGTCGATATCCAGGGAGATGATAATTTCCTCGCCGTGGCGGAGGTTGGCGATTTCACGGGCGCAGGTGTCGGCCACCAGGCGGGAGGAGAGGGACTTGATGACGCACTGGAAGCGGAACTGGCCGTATGCCTTGGCAATGGGAGCGGGCATGGGTTCCGTGATTTCCACGGTAGGCGGCAGGGCGGCGCGGAGGTGCTTGTAGAGGGTGGCAATGGAGAATTGGGCCAGTTCCTCCTGCTCGGAGCGCACGGTGAGCACGGCCAGGTGGGTGAAGGGCGGGAAGGCGAACTGCTGGCGCAGTGCCAGCTCTGCCTCAGCAAAGCCGTCGGTGTCATGCCGCCGGGCAAACTGAATGGCGGTGGCCTGCGGGCAATAGGTCTGGATGATGACCTCGCCGTCCACATCGCCGCGCCCGGCGCGCCCCGCCACCTGGGTGAGCAGCTGGAAGGTGCGCTCCGCGGCGCGCGGGTCGGGGATGCAGAGGCCGAGGTCCGCGTTGAGTACGCCCACCAGGGTGACGCCGGGGAAATCCAGCCCCTTGGAAATCATCTGGGTTCCCAGCAGGATATCGATGCGGCGGGCGCGGAACTCGTGCAGGATGGCGCTCAGGGCACCCTTGCGGGCGGTCACATCGGCATCCACGCGGCGCAGGCGTGCATCCGGGAAGCAGCGCTGCAGCACCATCTCCACCTTCTGGGTGCCGTAGCCCTCCAGCAAGATGGCATCGGAGTGGCATTCCGGGCAGCGTTGGGGCACCACGGCACGGTATCCGCACATGTGGCAGATGAGCCGGTTCTCCGTGGAGTGGTAGGTCATGGGCAGCGAGCAGTGCGGGCATTCCGCCACGTAGCCGCAGTCCGGGCATTGCAGGGCGCGCGCAAACCCGCGGCGGTTGAGCAGCAGGATGACCTGCTCGCCCTTGTGCAGGCGGTCGTCGATAGCCATGCGCAGGCGCTCGGAAAGGATGCCGAGGTTGCGCTTGTCCTTGGCTTCCGTCCGCATATCCAGCACGCGGGTGAGCGGCAGGCGCTGGCCGTCCGCGCGGTGGTCCATGCGCAGCATCTGGTACTTGCCGGTATGGGCGTTGTGGAGTGATTCCAGGGAGGGCGTGGCGGAGCCGAGCACGATGGTGGCACCCTCCATGGAGGCGCGCAGCACGGCAATATCACGCCCGTGGTAGCGGGGGCTGTTCTCCTGCTTGTAGGAGGAATCGTGCTCCTCGTCCACGATGATGAGGCCGAGGTTCTGCACGGGAGCGAAAACGGCGGAGCGGGGGCCGATGGCGATGCGTGCCCTGCCTTTGCGGATGGCGTGCCACTCGTCGAAACGCTCGCCGTCGCTCATGGCGCTGTGCAGGATGGCCACGGCGCCGGGGATGTCCGCGAAGCGGCTCTTGAAACGCGCCATGGTCTGCGGCGTGAGGGAGATTTCCGGTACCAGGATGAGCACGCCGCGCCCGGCGTCCATCACGCGCCGCGCCGCCTGCAGGTACACCTCCGTTTTGCCGGAGCCGGTGACGCCCTGCAGCAGCAGGGGCTTGGTGCTGCCGGCATCCACGGCCTTGTTGACGGCCTCCAGCGCGGCGGCCTGCTCCCCGTTAAGCTGGAGCGGCTGGGAAAGGGCGAATTCCTCCTTGCCGGCGGGGTCACGGTGCACGGCCTCCTCCTCGATGCGGACGAAGCCCTGCTTCTCCAGCGCGCGGCAGGCGTTGAGGGCGGGCGTGCCGCCGAGGTCGCTCAGCGGCTCGCGCTTCTTCTCGCTGGCCTTCAGGTAGCGCAGCACGGAAGCCTGGCGCGGGGCGCGCGCGTTGATCTTGTTGAGCTTCTCGTCGTCCGGCATTTGGACGAGCCTCACCACCTTGCGGGTCTTTTCCTCATGGCGCTCTTGGCGCACGGGTTCCGGCACAATGCAGCGTATCATCTGCTCCACGGGCACGGCGTAGTAGCGCGCGGCCCACTCCGCTATGTCCATCAGCACGGGCGAGACTACAGGCGCATCCGCCACCAGGCGCGCCAGCGGGCGCAACTGCCCCTCCCACTCGCCGTTCTCCACCACCTGCAGCACAGTGCCGGTGGCGTGGCGGTTGCGCAGGGGTAGCTCCACGCGGCAGCCGCGCACCACTCCCGCCATGCCCTCCGGCACGGCATAGTCCAGCACCATGTCGTTCAGGCCGTCCACCAGCACGCGCGCGGCGCGGCGGGGCTCAGGCGGCGTGCTGGAAAAAAGTTCCTGCATAGCGGGACACTCCCCGCATCAGGGGGGAAAATCAAATCAGACCTGTTCCTCGGCGGCCTCCTCCTTGGAGAGGATGTGCACCACCACCTTGACGCCCTGCTTGTCGCCCGCGGCCTTGGCGAGGGAGCGGATGGCGGAGGCGGTCATGCCGTTGCGGCCGATGACGCGCGCGACGTCCACCTGCTCCAGGATAAGGCGGAAGCGGATGTACTTGCCGTCGTCGGAAGCGGCCACGCGCAGCTCGGCGCTGTCGGGGTTCTGGATGAGGGGGGATACGACGGTGAGCAGGTACTTGCCGATGGATTCAGTGAGCGGTTGCATGGTGATAGAGGGGGTATGGTTATGAAAGGATGCTTTTCCAGAACTGGATGCGGCGCGCGGTGTTGGCGGGGTTGGGGGCGCCGGGGTTGGTGCGCATGGCGAACGCGCGGTCCAGGCTGAACACCTGCGCCGCGTCCTCCCCGAACTCCGGGGAAATCTCCTTGTACTGCACCGGGGTGAGCTGGTCCAGCGGCGTACCCGTCTGCACAGAGAGCGCCACCGCCTTGCCCACCAGCTCATGCGCCTGGCGGAACGGCACGCCGCGCCGCACCAGGTAGTCCGCCAAATCCGTGGCCAGCAGCAGCGGGTCCGCCACCGCGGCGGCGCAGCGCTCCGCGTTGATGCGCATGGCGGCTATCATCTCCGCGTTCACACGCAGGGCCAGGGAGACGGTCTCGAAGGAGTCGAACAGGGGCTCCTTGTCCTCCTGCAAATCGCGGTTGTAGGTGAGCGGCAGGCCCTTCACGGCCACCATCACCGCCACCAGGTTGCCGTACAGGCGGCCGCACTTGCCGCGCGTCAGCTCGCACACGTCAGGGTTCTTCTTCTGCGGCATCAGGCTGGAGCCCGTGGTGTGCGCGTCGGAAAGCGTGCAGAAGCCGAACTCCGCGCTGCTCCACAGCACCAGGTCCTCGCTCAGGCGGGAGAGGTGCGTGCCGATGACGGCCAGGCAGTACAGGCAGTCCATGATGTAGTCGCGGTCCGCGATGGCGTCCATGGAGTTTTCCGTCACGGCGTCGAACTCCAGTTCCTCCGCAATGGCCTGGCGGTTGAGGTTGATGGTGGAGCCGGCGATGGCTCCGCTGCCCAGCGGGCACACGTTCAGGCGCTCACGGCACTGCGTGAGCCGCTGTGCGTCGCGCGACAGCATCTCCACGTATGCCAGCAGGTGGTGCCCCACCGTCACGGGCTGCGCGTGCTGCAGGTGCGTGAAGCCCGGCAGGCGAACCTCCGCGTATTCCTCCGCCTTTTCCACCAGCGCGCGTTGCAACGCGTGGACGAGCGGCAGCGTGGCGTCCATCTGCGCGCGGCAGTACAGGCGGGTGTCGGTGGCCACCTGGTCGTTGCGGGAGCGGGCGGTGTGCAGCTTGGCACCGGGTGCACCGATGCGCCGCGTGAGCTCGGCCTCAATGTTCATGTGGACGTCTTCCAGCTTGATGTTCCACTGGAACTTGCCGGCCTCGATATCCGCCAGGATTTCCTTCAGCCCGCGCTCGATGGCGTCGAATTCCTCCGGCGTGAGCAGCCCGGCCTCGCGCTGGGCGCGCGCATGCGCTATGGACCCCGCTATATCATGACGATACAGCTTCCAGTCATACGATACTGATTCCCCGTACTTGAGTACCAGGTCCGCCGGCGCTTCTGTAAACCTCCCGTGCCACATACGCGCAAACTTTACACCAAAAATCCCCCCGCCGCAACCACATTGCAAGTCAGCCCCCCAAAATCGCGCCGCTGAATTTGCGCTTTGACAGTCCGCGCGTGAAGGTGTATAGTGTTCGCATGTTCAAGAAATTCCTTGCATTGACAGTAGCGGCGGCCATGTTTGCCCCCGCGTTTGCCGCCGAGTGGATGAGCGATTTCAACGCCGCCAAGGCCAAGGCCCAGGCGGAGCACAAGCTCATCCTGATGGACTTCACGGGCTCCGACTGGTGCCACTGGTGCATCAAGCTGCGTTCCGAGGTGCTGGACAAGCCGGACTTCGAGGCCTACGCCAAGGACAAGTTCGTCCTCATGGAGGTGGACGTGCCCCGCAACGCCAACAAGCTCACCCCGGAAATCAAGGCGCAGAACCAGCAGCTCTGCTCCCAGTACAAGGTGAACGGCTACCCGACCATGCTGGTGGTGACCTACAAGGGCACCGTGGTGGGCGGCTTCAGCGGCTACCGCAAAATAGAAGACCTGAAGATGACGCTGGACAAGGCCATCAAGGCGCATGCCGACATGAAGGCCGCGCACAAGCTGCCGGATGCCGAGAAGGAGGCCGCGCTGGATGCCGTGTACGCCACCATGGAATCCCCGGCCCTGGCTGCCGGCGGTTACAAGACCAAGGCCAAGGAGAACGCCGAGCAGCAGCTCAAGGAGTTCGAGGCCAAGATTATGGCTTGCAAGACTGCGGATGAGTGGCTCAAGACCGTGGACGAGTGCCTGGCCGTGACCATGCCGCAGAACAAGCGCTACCTGCTGGACCAGAAGTTCACCGCCCTGGTGAACTGCGCCGAGACCATTGAGGACATCAAGGCCGCCGAGAAGGTGGGCCGCGAGATCCTTGAGACCCTGCCCGCCCAGGTGGCCGCCCAGGTCAAGCAGCAGCTGGACCGCGACTTCGCCGACCCCGCCGCCATGCTGGAGCGCATGAAGAAGATGCGCGCGCAGTCCGCGCAGGAGCCCGCTCCGCAGGGCAACCAGCAGTAAGGACAACCGCCTATTTCCCTATCAAGAACCGCCCGGGATACCGGGCGGTTCTTTCATATGCCGCCGAGCCCGCGTTTGCCCGCCCGCCTGCTCCGGCGCACAGAAATGCGGCTTGCTTATGCACGCGCGCGCTGGTATAATGCGCGCGCAGGCATATGGAGCAGTTGGACGAATACCAGAAGAGCCGGATGGCGGCTGCGGAACGCCGTCGCTTGGCGCGCACGGACAAGCTGGCGCGCAAGTCGGCGCGGCGTGGGCGCAAAGGGTGCTGCCTTTGGCGCTTCCTCGTCATCTGCCTCATTCTCGGCCTCATTGGCGCCGGCGTGGGCTGGCTCGCATTCGATGTGGTGACGGCCAAGTACAGCAAGTATGCGGACGAGTTCAACCTGGAGGACATCAACAACCTGGACCACCCGTGCATCATCTACGACCGCAACGGGGAGGAAATCGGCCGCATCTACGACGAAAACCGCAGCTACGTGACGCTGGACAAGGTGTCCACCGCGATGATCAACGCCCTGGTGGCGCAGGAGGACAAATCGTTCTGGGAACACAACGGGTACGACCCCGTGGGCATTTTGCGCGCGGCCAAGGAAACGCTTGCCCGCAAGGGAGACGCCAACCAGGGTGCATCCACCATCACCCAGCAGCTGGCGCGCAACGCGTATGACCTGGAGGAGCGCGTGAAGGCCATGGGCGGCAGCCGCTATGAGCGCAAGATTGTGGAAATCTTCCTCGCGCGCCGCATCGAGAAGAAGTACGACAAGCGCCAGATTATCGAGTTCTACTTCAACCGCGTGTATTTCGGGCGCGGGTATTACGGCATCCGCTCCGCCTCGCTGGGCTACTTCGGCAAGGAGCCGGCCGACCTCACCGTGCGAGAGGCCGCCAGTATCGCCGCCCTCATCAAGAACCCGGAAAACTACAACCCCATCCGCAATCCCAAGCTCAACCAGGAATGGCGCAACGACGTGCTGGACCGCATGGTGCGCTCCGGGTACATCACGGAGGAGGAGGCCAAGCGCGTGAAGGCCCAGCCCCTCGGGCTCAATCCCAAGCCCCTGCGCCGCAACGTGTCCCACCTGCATGCGATGATCCAGCAGAAGGCCATCGACATCTTCCGCGATCCCGTGCGCGGCGAGGAAATCCTCAAGAGCCGCGGCATCAAAATCTACACCACCATCGACCGCCGCATGCAGGAGACCGCCGAGCAGGCCGTCCAGGAACAGCTTGCCGCCATTGAGAAGCATGAGGGATACAAGCACGTTACCTTCCTGCAGACCGAGGACCCCCGCTTCAAACAGCACCGCTACCTGGATGCCGCCGTGTTCGCCGTGGACAACATCACCGGCGGCACGCTGGCCTATGTGGGCGGCCGCAGTTTCGACCGCGACAACTTCGACATCATTGATGCGGGCCGCCGCCCGCTCGGCACGGCCATGCTGCCGTTCCTGTACCTGTGCGCGTTTGAGAACAACTACACGCCGTGCTCCCGCCTGGTGGACGACGCTATGGACAACCGACTGGCGGGCATGGGCGGCTCCGAGGGTGTGCTGGGCGAGTGGGGCATGGAGGTTTCCAAGGGGCGCTACCTGGATTCCGTGACGGCGCGCCAGGCGCTGGAGTGGTCCAAGATTGCAGCATCCGCCCGTTTGGGCATCGCGCTGGGGTCGAATCCGGACCGCGGGGCTAAGTGCTTTACGGAGACGCTGGAGCGCGTGGGCATCACCTCTCCGCCGCGCAACGCCGGCTCCACGGAAGCCAAGCCGCAGTTCTACCCGCGCGCCTTCCTGGGTGCTGAACCTGCCTCCCTCAAGGAGGTCACCATGGCCTACACCATCTTCCCGAACGCGGGCCGCCGCCCCATCGCCCCGTACATCGTCACCAAGATTACAGACAGCAACGGCAAGATCCTGTGGGAGGAGCCGCTGTCCGTCTCCCACCGCATGCACAACGGCGCCTCCGCGTGCAACGCCTTCCGTCTCCACTCCATCATGAGGGAATCCATGGAGAAGGGCTCCGCGCAGCGCGTGCGTCCCTACCTGCCGGAGAACTTCAACGGTGCCGTGAAAACTGGCACCAACTACGATTTCTCCGACAACGCCATCTTCGGCTACACCTCGTCCTTCACCTGCGGCGTGTGGGTGGGCTACCTCAACGACCACCAGCCCATCTACGCGGAGGCCTTTGCGTCCGACACCTGCGCGCCCATCCTGGGCAAGGTGCTGGCCGCCGGCAGGCAGAGCGGGCTGGAAGATGCGCCCATCGCCGTGCCGTCCGACACCGAGGAGGTGGAAATCTGCCGCATGTCCGGCCAGATTGCCACCAACTTCTGCTTTGAGTCCGTGATGCAGGACGGCAAGCCCACCTACGTGCGCCCCACCTACCTGGAGTACTTCCCCAAGGGGGACATGACGCTGGGCATCTGCCCGGTGCATGGTGACGGCAGCCCGTCTCTTTCTGACTTCCTGGACATGAGCGCGGGCCAGATGAACGCCTCCCGCGTGCTGCCCGTGCTGCCGGTTCTGCCCAAGGGGGCGGTCCTCACCGGGCAGGACCCGTACAACTGCGATGTGGAGCTGAAGCCCAAGTACGCCTCCGCGGAGGACCTGCCGGACACCGACGCCTCCGCCGAGGAGGTGGAGGAAGTGGATGAATCCGACAGCCAGGAAACCGCCCCCAAGGTGGACAGCACCATCGAGCTGCCCGCACCGCGCTCCATGCGCAACCTCCCGCTTATCCCCCTGGAAATTTAACATACCCGCCTATATGCCCGTTACCACCAAATACTCCCAGGCTGCCGCCACGCAAGACAAGGCGTTTCGCATCAACATGGACCCCGCCGTTTACGGCTCCTTCGCTGAAATCGGCGCCGGGCAGGAAACCGCCAACTGGTTCTTCCGCGCATCCGGTGCCGCCGGTACCATCGCCAAGACCATTTCCGCGTACGACATGACCGTGAGCGACTCGCTCTACGGCCCCGTCAAGCGCTATGTCTCGGAGGCGCGACTGCACCAGATGCTGGACTACGAGTACAAGCAGCTGGTGAACCGCTTGGGCGAGAAGCGCGGGGCGGACACCTGCTTCTTCGCCTACGCCAACACCTGCAAGTGCAAGGCCTACCGGGACAACGGAGACTGGTCCGCGTGGATCGGCGTGCGGTTCCAGTTGAAGCCGGGAGCGGAACCGAGCGACTTTGTGATGCATGTGCGCCTGCTGGTGCCGGACCATGATATCCAGATGCGCGTGCTGGGCATCCTGGGCGTCAACCTGCTGCATTCCCTCTTCTACAACCGCGACCACATGGACCAGTTCGTGCAGGGCGTGGTGGACAACCTGGACCGCGCGTTCTACGAAATCGACTTCATGCGCTTTTCCGGCCACGGGTTCAGCATGTTCGATAACCGCATCCTTGCGCTGCAGCTGGTGCAGAGCGGCGTGACGGAGGCCACCATCCTCTGCCCCGACGGCACGGTGGCGCAGCCCGCGGACCTGCTCTACAAGCGCCCCATTGTCCTCATGCGCGGCAGCTTCATGCCCATCTGCAACATCCACATGGAGATGATGGAGAGCGTGCACAAGAAGTTCCTGGAGGCCCTGCCGCAGGCGCAGCACGAGCGTGTAGTGGACATTTGCGAGATTTCCCTCTCCAACCTCCTGCGCGGGCAGGACGTGGACCTGGTGTCCTTCCTGGACCGCGCGGATACCCTCGCCGCGCTCGGCAAGACCGTCATGGTCACCAACATCACCCACTTCCACCGCCTCTCCACCATGCTCAAGCAGTACACCACGGAGCCCATTGCCATCGCGCTCTCCATCGGCCTGCTCAACGAGCTGTTCAAGGACAAGTGGGCGGACACCCCCGGCGGCATCCTCGCCAGCATGGGCCACATCTTCGTCAACAACACCAAGTTCTACGTCACCCCGTGGGTCAACCGCACCACGGGCGAATTCGTCACCGCCGGCACCTACCGCGCGCCGGAGAAATACCACTACCTCTACCGCCACCTCCAGGCCGGCGGGGATATCATCGAGGTGCCGTATTTCAACCAGAAGCTCCTGTTCAAGACCCCGCGCGACATCGTGAAGATGATACAGGAGGACAACGGGGAATGGAAGGAATACGTACCGGAGGCGGCGCACCGCATGGCCAGGCACCTGAAGGGAGGAAGCGCGGATGCGTGATTGCCGCACAGAGTTCCCCATGTTCGCCGCCGGCGCCGCCGAGGCCGCGCCGGTGTACCTGGACAACGCCGCCACCACGCAGAAGCCGCAGGCGGTGCTGGACGCCCTGTACACCTACTACACCACGCAGAACGCCAACATCCACCGCGGAGCACACCGCCTGAGCCGCATCGCCACCGAACGGCACGAGCAGGCTCGCGCCGATGCCGCGGCCTTCCTGGGCGCCTCTTCCGCGGATGAGGTGGTGTTCACCTCCGGCTGCACGGCGGCCATCAACCTGGTGGCCATGGTGCTGGGATTCGCCGGCATGGTGGGGCAGGGGGATGAAATCGTGGTGACCACCGACGCGCACCATTCCAACATCGTGCCGTGGCAGATGCTCTGCGGGCGCGCGGGCGCACAGCTGCGCGTGGTGCCTCTCACCGCGGAACTCACCTTCGACATGGCGGCCTATACCGCGCTGCTCGGACCGCGCACGCGCGTGGTGGCCGTGCCGCAGATTTCCAACGCCCTCGGCCTGCTCAACCCCGTGGAGGAAATCATTGCCGCGGCCAAGCGCAACCGCGCGGACTGTATGGTGCTGGTGGACGGCGCGCAGGCGGTGGGCCACACCCCGCTGGATGTGGCCGCGCTGGGGTGCGACTTCTATGCGTTCTCCGGGCACAAGGTGTACGCACCCACGGGCACGGGCGTGCTGTGGGGCAGGCGCGAGCTGCTGGAATCCCTGCCGCCGTGGCAGGGCGGCGGAGAGATGATTGATGAGGTCACCTTCGCCAAGACCACCTACAACAAACTCCCCTTCAAGTATGAGGCCGGCACCCCCAACATCGCCGGCAACATCGCCCTCGCCGCTGCCATGCGTTACGTGCAGGAAATCGGAGTGCAGGAAATCGCCGCGCACGAGCGCGCGCTCACCGACCGCCTGTACGACGGGCTCGGCGGGCTGGACGGCGTGCGGGTGCTGGGCCCGCGTGGCGGGCGCGGCGCGCTGGTTTCCGTGGTGGTGGATGGCGTGCACCACTATGATTTGGGCACGCTGCTGGACCAGATGGGCGTGGCGGTTCGCACGGGCCACCACTGCTGCCAGCCGCTCATGCAAAGCCTCGGCATCACGGGTACCGTGCGGTACTCCGTGGCCATGTACAACAACGATGCGGACGTGGACGCCGCCCTCGACGCCACCCGGCGCGCCCTCCGCATGCTCCGATAACCTTATCCCCACATTACACCACCATGACAACTGCAGAAAAAGCACTGAGCACCTTCCGCCAACCTCCCCATTCCTACAACTGCGCGCAGACCGTCTGCGCCGCCTTCGGCAGAGAGGACCTGCTGGAGGAAATGGCCGCGTGCGGCGGCGGCAGGGCCCCGGAGGGCATGTGCGGCGCGCTCTACGGCGCCACGCGCGTGCTGCCGGACAAGGCGCAGCAGATTATCGAAGCCTTCCGCGCGGAGAACGGCGCCATCCACTGCCGCGAGCTGAAGGGCGCGAACCGCGTGCCGTGCACGCAGTGCGTGCGCTGCGCCGCCACCCTGGTGGAATCCCTGCAATCCTGATTCCCCTCATCTTGAACCGCCATGTTTGAAGGAGTCGTCAACGCCTGGCAGAGCATCCCGGATATGGGAGCGTTCCTGTATGCCAGCGGCATGGTCATCTTCAATCTCATCCTGATTGAAGGCCTGCTCTCCGTGGACAACGCGCTGGGTATCGCCGCCATGGCCGCCCAGCTGCCCAAGCACCAGCAGAAGCCCGCCCTGCGCTGGGGCCTGGTGGGCGCGTACACCTTCCGCGGCATCGCACTCGCCCTGGTGGCTTGGCTCATGCACAACATGTGGGTCAAGTGGTTCGGCGCCGTCTACCTCATCTACCTGGGCTGCGAGCACGTGCAGCTGCGCCCCAAGGCTGAGGGCTCCGAATCCCACCACATGCGCCAGGGCAAGTCCTTCCTCATGACCATCCTCAGCATTGAGATGATGGACCTCTCGCTCTCGCTGGACAACGTGGTGGCCGCCGTCGGCATGGTGAACAACGTCACGGAAATCCCGGAGGCCCTGCACATCTGGGTGGTCTGCATTGGCGTGTTCATCGGCATTGCCGCGCTGCGGTTGGTGGCCGGCTGGTGCATCGGTATCATTGAGAAGCACCCCATCCTCAACTACACGGCGTTCCTGCTGGTGGGCTTCGTGGGTGCGGTGCTGTGCGCGGAGCTTGCCCTGGAGCAGTTCGGTATCGAGTTCCACATGGGCATCATCTTCAAGTTCAGCATGATTTGCAGTATTGTGGCGGCCACCCTGCTTTACGAGCGCCTGCCGTGGATGCGCCGTGTGCTGCATCCTTTCGTCTACGCCTTCCGCGCGTGCTGCTCCGCCTTCGTGTGGGTGGTGGAATCTATCATCATGCCCTGGAAGCGATTCTCCAAGAAACCCCAATCCTGATTTCAACCTATGCCTGATTCCAAACTGACCCCCGAGCTCATCCGCGCCGCCCTCACCACCGTGAAATATCCCGGCTTCAGCCGTGATATCGTCTCCTTCGGCCTCGTCAAGAACATCGATGTCTCGCCGGAGGGACACGTCAAGGTGGACCTGGTGGTGGAAAGCCGCAACGGCGATGTCCCGCGCTACATCTACGAGAACGTGATGGGCGTGATTAAGGAGCTGCCCGGCCTTGCCAAGCTGGATGTCAACATCGAGCACCACGCCCCCGAACAGAAGAAGGCCAAGGGGCCCAACGACGACCCCGCCGACTGGAAGTCCAGCGTGCCCGGCGTGAAACACGTGATTGCCGTGGCCTCCGGCAAAGGCGGCGTGGGCAAGAGCACCGTCTCCGCCAACCTGGCCGTGGCTCTCAGCCGCCTCGGCTACCGCACCGGCCTGCTGGATTTGGACATTTACGGCCCGTCCATGGCGCTCATGTTCGGCACGAAGGAGCGCCCCGGCTGCACGGACAAGGAGCAGTTCCTGCCCGTGGAGGCCCACGGCGTGAAGCTGCTCTCCATGGGCCTGATGATTGACGAGGCCTCCCCCGTGGCCGTGCGCGGCCCGCTCGCCACGCGCTACGTGCAGCAGTTCCTGCGCGATGTGGATTGGGGCGGCCTGGACTTCCTCATCCTGGACATGCCTCCGGGTACGGGCGACATCCAGCTCACCATCGTGCAGACCGTGGAGCTGGCGGGCGCCGTTATCGTCACCACCCCGCAGGAGGTCGCGCTCATCGATGCCCGCAAGGCTGTCAGCCTCTTCCAGCGCGTCAACACCCCCATCCTCGGCATCATCGAGAACATGAGCTACTTCGTCTGCCCCAGCGACGGTTTGGTCTACAACATCTTCGGCGAGGGCGGCGGCGAGCGCGAGGCCCAGAAGCTCGGCGTGCCCCTGCTCGGCAAGGTTCCGCTGGACATTGGAACCCGCTCCTGCGGCGACGAGGGCCATCCCGTGGCCCTGGAGGACCCCGGCCAGAACCGCGTGGCAGCCGCCTTCCACGGCATCGGCCAGATGCTCGCCAGCGTCTTGGGAGAATAATGAAAAGCCTCTTCTCAGCCCTGTTGGCATGCCTGCTGCCGCCGTTGGCGGCAGCGGAGTTCTGGGCATCCGGCGTTTCCACGGAGCAGGGCTGGTACGATGCCAACAAGTCCTTCCCCCCGGAGGACGCGGACCGCGAAATGTGCTGGGCGGCATCCGCCGCGAACATCATCGACTGGTGGCAGCGCGAGCACGCCGACATCATGGCGAAAAGCGGCGTGGACCCCTCCCTGCGGGAGCCGGGTGCCGTGTGGCACCTGCTGCGGGATTCTTTCGAGAACGCGTCCGGCTTCGCCGTCTACGGCATGGCATGGTATTTCCTGGACCTGTTCCCTGTTCCGGAGCCGCCCCTGACCGAATACGGGCAGGGCAGGGGCGGGTACTACCGCCATGCCGTCATGGATGACGTGCTTACCACGGAAGAGTCCCTGTCGCTGATACCGCAACTCATCACCATGGCGGATGAAGGCGTGGATGCGCAGGTGCTTGCCCTCAAGCTGCGCGACGTGCTGGAATCCGGCCGCCCCCTCTCCCTCATCCTCGGCGGGAACGAGACCGTGCATGCCGCCACCCTGTGGGGCGGCGTATTCGATGACGCCACCGGCATGCCCCTCACGCTCTACCTCACGGATTCCGACGACTACGCCCTGCGCACCGCGTTCCAGGTGCCCCAAATCTTCTCTGCCAACGTGGCGCTCATCGAAGCCACCCTGCCAGATGCCCTGGACCCCACCCCGGTCCTTGGAATCACCTCCTTCATCGTCGACGAGTTGCCCTGGTACGGGGATGACATGTACATCCTCGGCGCCTCCTTCCTCGGCTTCCCCTATCACGTCCCGGAGCCCACCACCCTCCCCCTGCTGGCACTTGCCGCCCTGGCCGCAAGACGCCGCAAATAATGGAGATTGACGGATTTTTTCTTTTTTTTTGACAATTCGGGCGGAAAGTTGCTTAAAGGGGGTAGAGAAATGATGGAACACCAACCATACGGATACATATTGGCATGTGCCTGCGCCTCGCTGCTTCTTGCCCAGTGTTCAGGCGGCCAGGCTTCCGACACCCCAAGAGTGAATGACCGCTATATACGCAAAGGGCAGTACACGCCCACAGAGGATGCGGAAAAGGCGCGTTCAAGCCGCAAGTTCGTGGACAATTTGCAGGCGCTCGCACGCTCTTGCACGGATGTGCGGCTGGTCTTCAGCGATTGCGGGGTCTCCGGTATCGAAAACAGGGAGATTCCGCTCTCCCGGGCGGAGAAGGCGGAACTGCTCAGCCTCATCCTCAAAATAGAGCCTGTGAAGGACGACAATTGCGTCGCCTTCGACCCCGCATTTATCATATATATGCTTTTCACCATGCCGGACGGCACTGTTCAGCGTGTTTCCTACCCCAAAGTCGCCGGACACAGCTGTGTCAGCATGGACGGCTATGCCTTTATGTGCTGGTGCGCCCTGCCGAATGCCGATGCCGCGCGCTGGCACGACCTCGCCAAGTATGATTGGATTCTGGAGCAGCTGCGGAAGGACGGGAAAAAGTAAGGGCCGCACACCCTCCCACTGAAAAAACTTCTCGTTTCTCGGTTTTTTTTCATTGTACTGAAAAAAACTTCTTGCAAAGGGGCTCGGAATGTTGTAGTGTCAATCCCATAGGGGATGCATTATGATAGAGCGACCGACCTATATCCGCCAGATGAAGGATTTTCAGGACAAGGGCCTGATCAAAATCCTCACGGGCGTGCGCCGCTGCGGCAAATCAACCCTGTTCGAGCTCTTCCGGCGGGAATTGAGGCGCCAGGGGGTTGAGGAGGCGCAGATGCTGGGCATCAACCTGGAGGACGTGGCGAACGAGCCCTTGCTGGATTACCACAGGCTGCACGACTACATAGCGGAGCGCATGCTGCCGGACAAGCGCAACTACGTGTTCCTGGACGAGGTGCAGAACGTGCGGGATTTCCAGCGGGCAGTGCGCAGCTTGATGGACCGCGGCAACATCGACCTGTACCTCACCGGCTCCAACTCGCGCCTGCAGTCCGGGGAATGGGCCACCTCCATCGCCGGGCGCTATGTTGAAATCCACGTGTTGCCGCTTTCTTTGAAGGAATACGCGGAGGCGCACCCGGAGCTGCGCGGGCAGCCCGATGACCTGTACGACGCCTATCTGCACGACACCGCCTTCCCGCAGGCCACTCATTTCGATGCCGACCGCCACGCGGAGGAAACCGCCCGCTACCTGGAGGACCTGTACCACAGCATCGTCATCAAGGATATCGCCGCCAACAAGGGCATCCGCGAACTCGCCCGCCTGGAGCGCGTGCTCGCCTTCATGGCCAATGCCATCGGCTCGGAAATATCCGTGAAGAAGATTGCGGACACCATGGGCTCGGATGGCGTCAAGGTATCCGTCAACACCGTGGAGAGCTACCTCCAGGCCTTCCGCGACAGCTACCTCTTGTACAAGGTGGACCGCTACGATGTGAAGGGGCGCAAGCTGCTCAAGACCCTCAACAAGTATTACCTCGTGGATTTGGGGCTGCGCACGCTGCTCATGGGGCAGGACCGCGAGGACTCCGGCCACATGCTGGAGAACCTGGTGTATTTCGAGCTGCTGCGCCGCGGCTGGCGCGTCTCCATCGGCAAGGTGGACCGCTGGGATGCCGCCGCGCGCAAAACAAATTCCATAGAGGTGGATTTCGTAGCCCGCAAGGGCAGGACCGTCGCCTACTACCAGGTGAGCGAAAGCATCACCGATCCCGCCACGCGGGCGCGCGAGCTGGCTTCCCTGCAAGCCATACGCGACAACCACCCGAAGTTCATCCTCACGCGCGACCACTCCACCGCAGACTATGGCGGCATCCGCCACATCAACGCGGTGCGCTGGCTATTGGGGGAGGAATAACGGGAAGCCCCATGCCGTGGCGGATTAGGATTGCCGCGGGCAGGCGGCGTGTGATATATTGCCAGGCATGAAGATTTTCAAGACGGCAATGTTGGCGGTGGCACTGGGGTGCATGAGCTCCGTGTGGGGACAGGTGGAGCGGCTGAGCGGCCTTGGATTGGAGTGGGCGACCAGGGCGCCCGCCGAGAATTCCCCCGAATGGCAAAAGATGGTGGAGGGAAGCACCGTCCTTGTGCGCGCCCAGTGCCGCGTGTTCTACCGCCACGTCCATGTGGAGCAGACGGAACAGGGCCGCGTGGCGCACTACCGCACCGTCTGGTTTGTGAGGGTGCTGGAGACCTACAAGGGCGATGTGGGCATCGGCGATTTCGTCTGCTTCGAGGAGGAGTCGGAATCCACCACCTCCCTGCCTGTGCACACGGATGACAACCACACGCCCCAACCCTTCTGCGAGTGCATTCTGGCCGCGCGGCAAGCGGAACTCGTCTCCCCGCACAACTACATGCTGCGCGGCGTCGCCCTCATGGACCTCCCCACCGCGCACTAAACAGCATCGCGGGGTCCCTGCAAATCGTCAATCACTCGTCCTCCTCGTCCAGAATATCCGCGGCGTGGGCGGGGGCGGACATATCGGGCTGCGGGAGTTCCAGACCGATGATCCAGGGCTGGTATTCCGGCGGAATGGGGGCGGTGACGGCAATGCGCCTGCCGCTCTGGGGGTGGTTGAAGGCAAGCTGCCAGGCGTGGAGCATGAGGCGCCCGGGCTTGGCCTTCTGGCGCTGCGGGTGGGCATAGATGCAATCCCCCACCAGCGGGTGTCCCAGGTGCAGCATGTGTACGCGTATCTGGTGTGTGCGGCCCGTGTGGAGCGTGCACATCACCAGGGTGGAATCCGTGGACGCATCATAGTGCAGCACGCGCCAATCCGTGATGGCGGGCTTGCCGCTGCCGGGGTTGACCACGCACATCTTCATGCGGTTGACGGGGTGGCGGCCAATGTTGGTGAAGACGGTGCCCTCGTCCTCCTTCGGCCTGCCTTGAACCACGGCCAGGTACACTTTGGAGGTGATGCGGCGCGCAAACTGCGTGGTGAGCGACAAATGCGCGGCATCGTTCTTGGCCACCACAATGCATCCGCTCGTGTCCTTGTCCAGGCGGTGCACGATGCCCGGTCGCTCCACGCCGCCTATGCCAGACAAATCTCCGCAGTGGAACAGCACGGCGTTCACCAGCGTGCCGTCCGGGTTGCCCGCGGCGGGGTGCACCACCATGCCGCTCTCCTTGTCGATGACGATGACGTCGGCGTCCTCGTACAGCACGGAGATGGGGATGTCCTGCGGCTGCGCCTCCGCGGCCACGGGCTCCGGGATGGTGACCTCGATGCGCATGCCGCGCTCCACCGGGGTCTTGGGCTTTGCGGAGGCTCCGTTCACCAAGATATCCCCGCTCTTGAGCAGGGCCTGAATGCGCGCGCGGGAAAGTTCCGGCAGCTTCCCGACCAGGTACTGGTCGAGCCGCGCGCCGCTGCTGTCATCCACCACAATGACCATGCCTTACATGCCCGTTGGGTTGTCGATGAACACGGAGGGCAGCCCGAAGCGCTCCTGCAGCAGCGCTCCCAGCGACTTCACGCCGAAGGTCTCCGTGGCGTAGTGGCCCGCAAAGAGCATGTTGACGCCCATATCCCGCGCGGCGTTGGAGACCCAGTGGTTCTCCTCGCCCGTGAGGTAGGTGGTGTAGCCCTTGATTTGCACCTGGTAGATTTCCTCCCCGGCGCCGCCGCTGCACACCACGATGCGCCCGGCGGGCGCGGCGGGGTCGTGGACGATGCCCGTGACCTCCGCGCCGGTGAGTGCCGCGTAGGCGTCGCGCAGCTCGCCCACGGTGCCATGGTAGGTGCCCGCCAGGCCGATGGTGGTACCGTGGTAGTCAATTTCCGGCGTGATGTCGGTGAGCCCCAGCCCGTGTGCGATACCGGCGTTGTTGCCGAGCTCCGGGTGCAAATCCAGCGGCAGGTGCGCGGCGTAGATGGCCAGGTTGGCCTTGAACGCGGCTTCCACCTTGGCCTTCCACCAGCCCGTGAGCGGTCTCAGGCCGCTCCAGAAGATGCCGTGGTGCAGGATGAGCAAATCCGCTCCCGCCGCTATCGCGTCGTCGATGGTGCGCTGGGAGCCGTCCACGGCGAGCGCCACCTTGGTGACGCAGCCGTTGTTCTCCACCTGCAGGCCGTTGAGGGCCACGGGTGCATCATGGATTTCTGCAATGCGCAGGGTGGTGTCCAGAAGGGTAACAATATCGTTGAGGGGTGTCATGACTGGTGCGGGGGTTGAGAGTTGCGTTGAATTTCCAGGTTGAGGCGGCGGTTGAACTCGCCGGCCATGTCGTAGCCGCTGCCGCGCAGGTAGCGCCCCAGGGCCGCCACCTCCACCAGGCGAGACATATCGCGGCCCGGTGCCACCGGCAGGTTCAGGTGCTCTACCTCCACCCCCAGAATGGTGGTGGTCTTGTGCTCCAGGCCCAGGCGCTCCAGCTCGTTCTGCTGGCCGTTGATGAGGTTGATGACAAGGTCTACGCGCTTGTCGTTTCTAAAGGCTTTGAGGCCGAAAAGGTTGGTGACGTTGATGATGCCGAGGCCGCGGATTTCGATATACCCGCGGCTGAGCTGGGGCGAGGTGGCGATGAGCTCGCCGCTGCTGTTGCGCACGCGCACCATGTCGTCTGCCACCAAGGAGGAACCGCGCTCCACCAGGCCGAGCGTAATCTCGCTCTTGCCGATGCCGCTTTCGCCCGTCAGCAGGACGCCCACGCCCCGTACGTCCACCATGCAGCCGTGCAGGGTCACGCTGTCTGCAAACTCGTTTTCCAGGATGATGGTAGCGCGGTTCACCAGCGTGGTGGTGCGCAGGTTGGAGCTGAATACCGACACGCGGTACTCATCCGCCATGTTCAGCAAATCCTCCGGCACCTCGTGGCCCTGGGAGAACATGATGCATGGGATGTCCATCTTGAGCAGCAGCTCCAGGCGGGAGCGCCGCTCCTCATCCCCCAGCTGCGCCATGTACGCCACCTCCGCCGCGCCGAACACCTGCACGCGCTCATGGGCAAAGTCCCCGAAATACCCGGCCAGTGCCAGTCCCGGGCGGTTCAATGTGGGTTGCAGAATGGGGCGCGTCATCCCCAGCGGGCTGTTGAGCAGCTGCATCTCCAGCGTGTTGCGGTACGTCTCGTAGAACCGTGCCACGCTGATGGATTCCACTTTCTTGACGATGGGTTCCTTCATCATGTCCAGCTCCCATTCTACACCACCCGCCCCGCGGGTGCAATCTCATTGTACATCCTCACTAGCTCCGGCGGGAATCGAACCCACATCAAAGGTACCGGAAACCTTCGTCCTATCCATTGAACGACGGAGCCGTGGTGCGGGCGCATCATGCCACAACCCACCGTGGTGTGTCAAGCCTGCAACGTGACTTGCACGGGGGCCACTGCGGAAAACGCGTTCCAAATCCTTTGACAGTTTCGCGCCCGTGTGGTAACATGCGCGCACTTCCAAGGAGAAGGAAACGCATGGCAATGACCTTTTACGAAGAACTGCAATGGCGCGGGCTGGTGAACCAGATTTCCAGCCCCGATTTGATTGAGAAGCTCAACAAGGGCGGGATGACGTTCTACATCGGCACGGATCCGACGGCGGACAGCCTGCACCTGGGGCACTATTCCAGCTTCCTGATTACGCGGCGCATGCAGAAGGCGGGGCACACGCCCATCCTGCTGGTGGGTCTGGCCACCGGGCTTATCGGCGATCCCCGCGGTACGGTGGAGCGCGAGCTCAAGCAGAAGCAGGAGGTCATCCGCAACTACGAGGCCCTCAAGGCCCAGGTGGAGCGCCTCTTCGGGTTCGAGGTGGTCAACAACTACGACTGGATCAAGGAGCTCAACGTCATCGACTTCTTCCGCGACTACGGCAAGTACATCAACGTGGGCTACATGCTCACCAAGGACCATGTGCGGCGCCAGATGGAAAGCGGCATCTCCTATGCGGAGTTCTCGTACATGCTCATCCAGGCCATTGATTTCAAGCACCTGCACGAGACGCGCGGGGTGGACCTGCAGGTGGCGGGCAGCGACCAGTGGGGCAACATCACCACAGGCATCGAGCTGATCCGCAAGACCACGGGCGACGAGGTGTTCGCGCTGACCATGCCGCTGGTCACGGACTCCCAGGGCAACAAGTTCGGCAAGAGCGAGGGCAACGCCCTGTGGCTGGACAAGGAGAAGACGAGCCCGTACGAGCTTTACCAGTTCCTCATCAACACGGAGGACAGCTGCGTCATCTCCTACCTCAAGCGCCTCACCTTCCTCACCCCGGAGCAAATCACGGAGATTGAGGCCCAGCACGCGGAGCACCCGGAGCAGCGCCTGGCCCAGAAGGCCCTCGCCCGCGAAATCGTCACCGATCTCCACGGCGAGGAGGAATTCAACCACGCCGTGGAAATCAGTGAAAAGCTTTTCGCCGGGGATTTCAAGAGCCTGAGCCTGCGGGACATCAAGGCCGGCATGAAGAACGTGCCGCACGTGAGCATCACCCCCGGGCCTCTGGCGGATGTGCTGGTGGGCGCGGGCATCTGCTCCTCCAAGCGAGAGGCCCGCGAGTTCATCGGCAACGGAGCCATCTCCATCAACGGCGAGTCCGTGAAGGATCCCGCCTTTGCCGTGGACACCAGCACCGCGTTGGAAGGCTCCGTGCTCATCATCCGCCGCGGCAAGAAGAAGTTCTACTTCGGCGAAATCGCCTGATGCTTCCATGACGCCGCGCGCGCTCATCCTCGCCGCCTTGGCCGCGCTGCCGCTGGCCGCGCAGGAGCCGTGCGCGTGCATGCCTGCATGGATGCTTGCCGCCACAGGCCATGAGCCGTACACCACTGTGGCCGCCGCGCACTTCCCCCTGCCGCCCACGGAGGCTCAGGTGAAGGCGCTTCCCCCGCTGAAGCGTCTGGAGCAGGCTACCGCCATCAAGAGCGTGCTGCTGCTGCGCCAACTGCAGCGCAAGGCAGATGCCGGCCGCATTACCGACGCCAACAACTTCGCCGCCGCCGGGTTCGCGCGCTCGCTGGGCTGCCCCGCAGCCTTCACGGATTTGCTGCAGGCCATGGGCAACGGCAACCTCAGCGGCGTCCAAAGCTATGCTGCGGAGCAGGCCCTGGAACGCTGGGTGGAGCTCTTCGGCATCGATGTGCCCTCCATGAGCGTGATGGCGCAGTACGCCGACATTCCCGCGGAGCAGTACGAGAAAATCATCACCTGGCTGCCCATGCCCGTGCTTTTCCGCATGCTGCCGGCGGATGCCGTCTCCAAACCCTACACGGCAGAGGAGACCGCGGAGCTCATCCGCATCTTCAACGCCCTTGCCAAGCGCTACGAGGGCGTGCAGGACCTCCCCTCCGCGGAAGCCGCCGTGTCCGCCACCTATATCGCCATCTCCTACCTGCAGCAAAGCGGCCTGCTGGCCAACCACGCCCCGGAATCCGTCACCGAAGAGCTCCGCGCCGCCGCCAAGGCCTACCAGTCCCAGCGCGTGCGCCTCATCCATGAGAAATTCTACGGCTCCGTCCGTCTCCGCGCGGTGGATTTCTTCATCTTCTAGGGTGTACTATTGTCATTTGAAAATTCGCCGCGCGCTCCATCTCGATTCGTACATGGACTTGGTTCATCCAATTGATGCCGCCGGGCGCTCCCGGGCGGCGGGGCAGACATTGCCGGCACCGGAAGCATGCCGCCCGGCGGCATCAAACCTTGAAACGGTGCTGTGGCGTACTCAGCACCCGATGCTGTAATTATACCGAAACGGTGCTATAAGTCAACAATAATTTTTCGTTTTATACCGCTTTGTGTATGACGCCCATATGTTGCGCGGGGAAGGGGCACAAGGAAGTATTGACACGGCAACAGGACGGGCGTATGGTATCAGTATGGCAGACATAGACAAAACAGCGCGCTTCAAGGCCCAGGTCAAGGCGTGGCTCAAAATGAACGGCATTGACTATCTTTGGTTGGCGGAACAGTGTGGCGTATCGGAAAACACGGTTCGCAACTGGATGGCCAAGGCTCCCATCCCGCCCCGCAAGCAGCAGCTCATCATGAAGCTCATCAACCAGATGCCGGCGGACCCCATTGCGGCACCCGGTACGGTGGAGGTATCGCCGGATGTCACCCTTTCCGTCAAAATGGCGGCGGAAACATACGCCCAGCTCGTGCAGGCCGCACAGCAGGGCGGCAGGAGCGTGGCCGACCTCATCAACGAGAGCATCACTGAGCTGGCCGCGCGCGGCAGCGCCAACGGCAAGCCGCTTGCCCGCAACCGCAAGATTGTGCTGCCGGTCAACCAAAAGAACCCGTAAGACTCCCCTGACACGCCATGTTACCCTTGCCCGCCGGGACAGATTTCGGCATCTACACCCTGCTGGACAGCCTGGGGCACGGCGGTTTCGCGTTCGCCTACCTGGCGCGCGACAAGCAGCTGGGGCGGCGCGTGTGCATCAAAGAGCATGCCCCGGAGGGTCTGTGCGAGCGCGATGCGGAAAGCGGGGAGATTCTTCCCCTGCCGGGCATGGAGCGCGCATTTGCGGCATCCTTGGCGGATTTCCGGCGCGAGGCTGAGGTGCTGGCCAACCTGCACCACGCGCAGATTCCCGCCGTGCATGAGATATTCGAGGCCGGCGGCACCGCCTATGCCGTCACGGACTACGCGGAAGGGCTTCCCCTGCCGCAATGGCTGGAGGAAGCCCCCGAACGGCGGCGCCAGCTGCCGCTGTTGCTGGAAAGCGTGCTGCGCATCCTGCGCAGCCTTCACCGCGAGGGCGTGCTGCACCGCGATATCAAACCCTCCCACATGATTGTGGATGCCGCGGGCTGCGTACGCCTGGTGGATTTCGGCGCGGCGGTGCCGGCGGGTGCCCCGCACGCTCCCGTGTTCTCGCCTCCCTACTCCCCGCCGGAACAGAACATGCAGGGTACCGCAGGCGCTTGGTCTGATTTGTACTCCCTTGCCGCCAGCTTCCGCTGCCTCCTGCTGCACGAGCCGCTTCAAGAGGCCCTGCAGCGCCTGGAAAGCGACCTCCTGCGCCCGCTGGCTCAGGATGCCGCCCTGCTGCGCGACTTCCCGGAAACTTTCCTGCGCAGCATCGACCGCGCCCTCTCCCTGCTCCCGGAGGAGCGCTTTGAAAGCGCAGACGCCTGGCTCGCCGCCCTGGCCTCCAGGGAAAAGCCCGGCCCCGCGCCCCGCCGCGGCATCATCATTGCCATAATCGGCGCCCTCCTGCTGGCCGCTGCCGCCCTCACCGCATACCTCCTGCTTTCTCAGCAACAAGAGGAACAGGAGAAGCCTGCATATGAGCCGGAAGACAGCATATACGACCCCTCGCCAGAGGAAGTGCGCGACCTGCAGCAGCGCATGCTGAGGTTTGTGGACGGCGCTCCCCCACTCAACCCTTGAGGGGCTTGTTTGCATTCTATGGCGAGCGGAGCGTTGAATGTCAAATTGCTTGAGCCGGGCGGTTACGTGCAACGGGATAGGGTGACGCTCCAGTTCTTGGAATCCAATTCCGCCAGTGCCGGGGTGAGGTCATTCCAATCGACGTCTTCGGCAACGCCGATGCCGATTTCGCCTCTTTCCTCTGCCGTGCGAATGCAATCCGCAATGTGGTAGACGGAATCCACATCCAGCTTGCAGCCGGAGAACATCCCCCGCCCCCTGGCCAGAGAGCCCAGGTCACCCCTGAAGGTCCTTAAACTCCGGCACCCGTAAAACATCCATTCCGCATTGCGCAACCTAGGGGTTGGGATATCGAAGGAGCCCAGGGACTCGCACTTGTTGAACATGCTATTCGCCTTCACCAGGGATGGCAGGTTGGTGCGCAGCTTCTGCAGGGAACGGCACCAGTAGAACATCATTTCCCCGTCTTGCAGGGAAGCCAGGTCGGAATCAAACCGGTGCAGGCTCTGGCACATGTGGAACATGTGCGCGCCGTACTTCAGCCGGGGCATATCAGATGCAAACTCTATCAGCTGGCGGCATTCATAAAACATATCCCCGGCCTCGTACAGTGAGGGGAGAACGCCCTTGAAACGCTCCAGGTTGCTCCAGCTGAACATGTGGACCCCATCCTCCAGCAGGGGCAGATCGCCTTCCCACGAAACCAGGCGCGAGCCCCTGAAAAGGCCTCTTCCGCGGGTAAGCGCCTCCAGCCCCGCCGTGGTGTGGTCAACCTTGGTGATGTCACGCAGCGGGGATGTGGGGCAGTAGCAGGGTGGTGTTTCGTTTGTGAGTTTCATAGTGGGAATGGGCGGGGTGCGGTTGTGCACCCCGCCCTGTAGTGTCGCCGGTGGACTCAAGAAGCAAAGCCGAAGGGCTTTTGCTCGGGTTGTTGGGCTCGTTGGCGATAAAGCAGGCGGTCGATGGCTACGGCAAGGTCCTCTTCCTCTATTCGGTCGTGGTAGGCGCGGACCGCGCTCATGGCGGCCTCGTCCACCACATGCGTCACATCGGAAAGCGGGTGGTCCAGCAGCTGCCCGGCATACGGCTGAAGGTTGAAATCGGCATGGGGGCGCTTCTCCAGCGCGTAGGCCAGCACATCCTCCACCTCCTCTTGCGCGGGCATGCCCACCTTGATGTGGGTACCCATGCGCCCGGTGCGAAGCACGGCGGGGTCCAGCGTGTCGATTAGGTTGGTCATGCCCACCACCAGAATGTGTTTCTCCGCAGCGGTCTGCAGGCACTTCAGGAAGCTATCCACCTCCTCCTTGCTGTGGTTGTCGTGGCTGGAAAGCCCGGCGCGGTTGGGCATAAAGGCATCCATCTCATCAATGATAAGGATGGATGGCGCATTTTCCGCAGCGCGCTGGAAGCTCTCCTCAATCTTCTGGGCGGTCTGGTGGATATAGGAACTGCCGATGCTGGACGAATCGATGCGCTCGGTGTGCCAGCCCAAGTGCTCCGCCAGGCGCTCCACGGCGAAGGTTTTGCCGCACCCGGGCGGCCCCTCCAGGATAAAGCCCTTGGGGAAGCTCATGCCCAGCTTGGCGTAGTCGTCGAAACGGTTGACGATATCCACCACCTGTTCGTTGAAAAAGGTCTCCAGTTCGGCACGCCCGCGCAGGTGGAAGGCTCCGGCGGTGGGATTAAGGCGCAAGCGCTGCTTTGCGGTTTCCTCCAGCTCCTTCGTCACCTGCTCCGCCTCCATCCTCATCTCGTCCGTCACCTCCAGCGGCTTAATGTCCACGGAATCGTCGAAATAGTGAACGATGCTGTGGTAGACGCGCATGTTCATCTGGTGCGTGGCGTAGGCATCCGCCAGCTCGCGGTTGAAATGGTGGCGAATAAGCACGATGAAGGTGGCCTCGTCCATGTCGGCCAGGTTGAAGATGCCGTGCTCCTCCACGAACTTATCGATAGTGGGGGTCTTTTCCGTTTTCTTCAGCTTGGCGAACAGGCGGATAGCCCTATCGTGGTGCTCTTTCACGTTTTCGCTCATCTGCTCGTTGATAGTGTCCTCCTTGGCTTTCCGCCGCGTGCGGCGGCGGGGCGGATCGTTTTCACCTTTCAGTTCCTTAATGGTTTTCAACAGCTCCTTCCGCTCACGGGCGTTTGCCTTCTGCAAGGCTTTCAGCTGCTCGGTCAGGTCCATCACAAGTTGTTCCAGTTCGTGTTTAGTCATAGAGTTTATTGTGTGAAAGTTATGTTAAATGGCGAAAGTCTAGACACATGGGGTGTTTCTTCCCGCTAGGGCGAAGAAGATTGTTATAGACTTATATGAGGGTAGAGAGAATGCTCCGTCAGGGGAAGGGCATCCAAGAATCTTGCTGGCAGGCAGCCAAGATGGCGGGGAGTTGGCACAAGAGGCGCGTCATATAGGGAAGTGGGCATATTATACAACCGCTGGATGCTCTTGTCAAGTTTTTTCTGGTTCGAACCACAACAAATCGGGTCATAGGCTTCGCTTTGCTCCCCGCCATGCGGATGGGGCCTCCCCTGCGGGCGGAAAAGTGCGGATGATGCCGGCAGCCTCCTCCACGAAGCGGCGCATGCGCTGCATGCCGCCATGCGGCTCCAGGGTGCGCTCGTCCATGTACAGGCTGCGCTTGAGCACCAGCTTGAGGGAAACAACGCGGGCATCCTGCCGCTGGTACACCTGCGGCACCTGGGAATCCGCAAAGGGGGCGTTCATGGCGCAGGAAAGCTCGTTCCTGTACGCGCAATCCGCCACCGCGCGCACCAGGGCGGTGGGGCAGTGGAAAGGGTCGAACCCAATGCACACATCCGGCCGCTCCGCGCCGGACATGCCCGGCATGTCGTAGCTTTCCGGATAGCTTTGCAGGTTCAGGATGCGCGCGCGATTGTGTATCTCCAGGCTCGCCCGGGTGAAGCGCGCCAGCGTTTCATGGTGTGTGCGGTAGTACACGTTCAGCAGGGCTCTGCGGCGGCGTTCGCTCGGCATGTGCCGGATTTCCGTGCCGTCGAACGCATGGGTGGGAACCACCCCGCAGCCCACGGCAACAAGCGGTTCGCGGGCATCGTCCTCCAGGCGTTCCGTGTCCACCACCAGGCGTGACAAGGGCGCAATGACGCGGTGGCAGACGCTCTTGTCGTCGGGTGCAAGCTCGTCCAGGAACAGGTCTGCGGCCATGCGCGCCAGGCGCTCCTGCTCATCGCGCGGGCAAGTGAGTCCGCAGTGCTTGGGAACCTTGGTGGAAGCATGCGGCATGTTGATGATGAGCCGCGGATGCTTCACAAAGAGGCCGATGACCTTCTGGAAGCTCATCGGATGGCGGCACAGCAGGTCCCGGTTGCTGACGTGCAGCGCCTGCGCCAGGGCGCGCATGCCCACCGTGCGGGGCGCGTTCACTGTGCATTGGGTGACGGAATCGAAGGCCTCTGCCCGCCAGCAGCCGGAAAGGCCGAAAACGTGCAGCAGGCGGTAGCAGGTGTGCCCCTCCGTGTTAGTGTAGCGCCAGGGGGTGTCCTCCTTGGCTCCCCACACGCGCAGCATATCGCCCAGTGTAACCCTGGGCGCGCCGCCGTACATGTGCACGCACATGTGCGGTACCGGCGCCTCGGCAAGCTCCGGCGTGGAGCAGATGGTGTCTGCGTTCTCCAGCAATGCGGGAATGTGCATGGCTATCATTTCTCGTTCTTCCCATTGGGGGGGATTGTTGTTGTCCATGGTATCGAATGAATATGGGTTTGCGGGTTGGAAGCAACATGGACGGGGCACCCATGGGTAAAAAAAGGCCGCGGTGTCTGCCCTTATCCAGGGACAGCGCCACGGCTTGTTCACTCATGTACAATCAGGTTCACCTGAAGGATTGACCTTAGCCGTCACATTGTTTGCCGATTGCCGTGAGGCAATCTCCGCGAATTGCGGCTTCGCGTCGGCCCAACGGGGAGCTCACTCCCCTCTGACGGGGGATATTATACCACATTCCCCTACTTATTTCAAGTTTATAATCAAATTTCCAGTTTGTCCTTTCCTGTTTTTTGCGGAATGATTATTGCTTCCGCAGGTAAACATGGCGGTGCCCAGATGTGGGCCGAGTGCGATTTTGATGCATACTGCGGTCATCGCGAAAGCAGACATGAATTATTGCCTGATCAATAAAGAGGAAGTTCTAGGGAAACACCCCGCCCCGCGCCCCGCCGCGGCATTGTCATTGCCATGATCGGCACCCTCTTGCTGGCCGCTGCCGCCCTCACCGCATACCTCCTGCTTTCTCCGCAACAAGAGGAGCGGGAGATGCCCCCATATGAGCCGGAAGGCAGCATATACGACCCCTCGCCAGAGGAAGTGCGCGACCTGCAGCAGCGCATGCTGAAGTTTGTGGACGGTGCTCCCCCACTCAACCCTTGAGGGGGCTTTTATTGCATTTCCATTCACCATGTGCGAAAGAACCCGCCCCGGGTAACCGGGACGGGCCTTCGATACATCAACACGCTAATACCTGCGCGATGAAAGGGATTTCCCGTCCACCCCCGCATGGCAGGGGCGGACGGGATTGGGTTAGAATGCGAACTTCACGCCCACGCTGCCGCTGACGCTGCTTTGATCCTGGCGGAATTCGGATGTGACGTTGCCGAAGACGCCCCACTGCTTGCCGGCGGGAATGAGCACGCCAGCATTGAGGCGGAGGCCGCAGGCACCCGCATCCGGGCCGCGCTGCTCAAACGTCTGTCCTCCGGCAACGAACGTGTTCTTCACCACGGCGTCGCGGTCTCCTGCATTCGCCACAAACAGCGCTTCCACGTTGAAGTAGCCGGGATTGGTTGCGCTGCCCCAGTTGTAGGTGTAGCGGCCGCCAATGCCGAAGTTGACGCTTGCGACATCATCGTACGATGCCCGGATGCCCGCTGTGCCGGCCCCGCTCTCCGTGAAGGTGTCGAACTGGCCGAACACGAGGTCCGTCTGGAACACGCCGGCGAACGCATGCTGCTCCTTCTTGGCGATGGTTACCACCGCCTCATAGGAGAGCTCCACCAATGTGGCGGAAGTGCCGCCATGAGCGCTGGACGTGTAGGCGTGATTGCCAGAACCCGCATTGATGGCGCGGTCCTCCTTGATGTCGAAGTGGCCCATGCCGAGGGTGGCGGTGTGGGTCGTCCACTTCGTGCGGCGGATAAGGGCGGCGTCCAGGTACAGGGCGTCAGACTTCATGCTCACCGTGCCGCAGTCGCCGTCGGAGCGGGTGTATCCCAGGCTCAGGCCGCCCACCCAGTCACGAGAGAAGGCGTGGACACCGGTGACGAGAGCGCCGATGCTGTTGCGGCTGTACTTGGGAGAGCCGTCGGAAGCACCCACGCTGGTGGTGCCGCCGGTCACTGCTGCCGAGATGGCGGAGGACTGAAGGCCGGCAATGCGGTTGCCCTGTTCGTCGTAACGGTAGTCGATACCGGCAGCGAGCGCCTGGAAGTTGCCGCGCAGGGCCTGGATGTGGTCATGCTCGTCATCCGTGGCCATCTTGGTAATGGCAGCGAGCCCGACACCGCCCAGATTGTCCAGCGCGGCGCGGGTTTCCTCGGCGCTGCGGGTGTGGTGGAGGGCATCCATTACATCGGCCATCTCGCCGCTCACTTCCATGTGGTCCTCAAGGTCGGCCAGGGCAGCGGATGTGTTGCGCTGGTTTTGATTGAGGCTTGCCACACTGCGGAAGTTCTTGCTGAAGACGATGCTGTTACCGTCCGCATAAGCGTTCAAGGTCTGGAGGTTGGAGATGACGTCCTCGTTAGCCTCACCAGTGACCGTTCCGGTCACGAAGGCCAAGCGGCTCTGGTCGGCAACCTTGGACTCGTCGCCCATGGCGTTGAGCGTCAGGGTCACACCGTCCAGGTCGGCCACGGGAGCATCCACCTTGTCGATGGTGTTCTTGTCCATGTCCATATCCAGCGAGAGGGCGGTGTTCTTGGAGAGAGCCAGGCTGGCAGCCTGTACTGTGTCCACACGGTCGGCCTCACCAATCTGGAGAGTGGCGGCGGCATCGCCCATATCCACGGAGCCCACCTTGGTGCCGTTGGCAAGCTTCAGGGTGGAGGCGTCCTGCACGTTGATATTGACATTGCTGTCGGCATCGGCGATCACCAAGGCGTCGCCACCGGTCTTGTTGATGGAGCCGTCACCGGTGATGTGGCCCATGATGAGGGCCTTCTCGCCGGCGTTCACCACGCCGTCCACGTTCACAACCTTGGCTGCGACAACGGAATTGCTGATGCTGGACTCGCCACCCTGGATATCGATGGTGTTCTTGGCGGTCACGGTGGAACCCTGTGCATTCAGGCCTTCTCCGGCAGTGATGCCGCTGACTTCCACCGTGGAATCCACCACGCTGATGGCTGCTGTGGTGCCAAGGTCGTCGGTCATGTAGAGTTCGGAATCATCGACAATCTCGACATCTCCGCTCAGACCGTCGAGAGCCTGCTTGATGGTGCCCTTTGAGTGGTCGATCTTGAGGCTCTGGATGCCATCAATGGAAGTGAGGGTAAAGGTGGAATCCTCCACCACCAGGTTCTCGGCACCTACGCGGGAGGCTGCCAAATCGGCATTGTTGCGCAGCACCAGGGTGGTGGTGTCCACTTTCGTCACATCGAACGTCACTCTCGTGCCGTCCAGCGTCAGCGTGTCGGTAATCTGAGCCTCCATGGCGCGCAGGATGGCGTTGTCTCCCAGGGTCAGGTTGTCCAGGTAAACACCGGCTGTGGCTGCCACGGAATCCCCGTTCAACGTGAGGGACGTACCCTCAATGGCCTGAGGCGTGTTGATAGTGGAATCCGTGAGCACCAGGCCCTCCTCGGAACCCACATCCAGAACTTGGGCATACAGCTCCATGTTGGAGGCCGTGTCCAGACCCTCGCTACCATATCCCATGTAGATCCAAGTAGCCGCATCTACTTCTGTGTAGGCGTTGGAGGCATTGAGTGCGCCGATTTCCACGTAGCTGTTGGGTGAAGTGATGTAGTTGCACGCATCTTCGTCAACCGCGCCATCCACAGCACTCATGGTGCCGATGTAGATGGAACCGTTGCCGCTGGCGTACCCGTACTCATCGCTGCTGAACGTGGCAATGCCGACAGAGGAATCCTGGGCATTGAACTCGTCAATCGAGATGGCGGTGTCATCCTTGCTCAGGCCGTTGGCATAGGCCAGCAGCTGCGTGCCCTCGCCGGAAAGGGCGCCCACATGGGCGGTCTTCTGGGCAGTGGCGATGGTGTTGGTGCCATCAATGCCGCCGATGAAGAGGCTGCCGCTCTGGGCGGACAATTCGTTCCCCTCGCCGGAGATGGTGCCGTATACATCAACGGAATCCCCGCTGACGGAGATGAGGGTGTTCGCATCGCCCTGTAGGTTGCCGTGCACATGCACATCGCCTTCAAGGGCGTAGAGGGTGTTGGAATCACCGATAACATCCTTATCCACCTGCACATCGCCGGTCTGGGCACCCAGCCAGTTCCCGTCTCCTATCACGGAGCCGTCAACCTGCACATCCGTGTACGCATCCAGCGTGTTGGTGTCCCCCTCAATATTGCCGCGTACAAGGACTCGGCCGTCCTGGGAAGTCAGCACGTTGTCGTCGCCAATCACACCGTCGACGCACACTTCCTCATTTCCACTCAGTTGGTTTGAATTGCCCTGAACCACTCCAGAGTCAACGCCGCCGCCGGCTGTCAGGATATTTTCGTCGCCGGTGATGTCAAACGTGTGGATATCCTCGGAAGCCGTCAGCTCGTTGCCGTCACCGGTAATGTTGACGGTTGAGATGTTGGTGGCAGTCAGGGAGTTTGTGTCGCCGGTGATGTTGCCGGTTGTGATGGTTTCCTCTGCCTCCAGCTCGTTGAGGTCACCGTAGATGTCCCCGGTTGTCACGTTGATACCCTTGATGGTGTTGTTGGAAGACGCGTTCTCATCCGTGCCGATATCGCCAATGGTTACATCATCCGTCAGGGAAACGATGAGGTTGTCCTGGCCGCTCATGGAGCCGATGGAGATTTCCTTGTCCGCGATGAAGATATCCTCGGAGCCGGAAAGGTCGCCCTGGATATCGACAATGCCGGAGTTCAGATCGGCCGTGCCGTCACGATGGGCAATCTCATACACGCGGATATGGGTCTTGTTGGCGGAGACATCCTCCTTCACGGTAAGGGAGGCAATGCCGTCCCTGTGCCTCTCGCTGCCCTCGTAGATACCATCGTAATAGGTGATGGTGTCCACATAGGTGCAAATCTGACCCGTCTCCAGCACCGTGTAGTTGTCACCGATGATGTGCTGCAGCTCCTCGTTCTCATCCAGCGTGGGCTGATCGAGGCGGTCAAGGAGAAGGCTGTCGTTCTCGCTGAGGAAGGCAGCCTCAACCACGCCGTTGTAGACAGTCTCACCATTGGCCAGGGTGTATGTGGTGGCGGTGTCGGTGCGCTTGACAAGCTGGCCGGCGGTCACCTCGGTGCCGTCGTCAAGTGTGCCGTTGAAACGAGCCACATAGTAGTAGGTGTAGGTGTCGTAGGTCTTCTCCTCGCCCGGGTTGAATACATACTGGTGCACGCGGGTGCGGATGGTGGAGACGCCAAGCGTCTCCGCGGCTCCGGTATCGGCGGCATCCGTGATGGACTTGACCAGCACATGCGGGTTGGCACGGGTTTCAGAACTCACGGTGGCTCCCTGGGAGGCACGGACAGGCTTAAGTGTCACGACACCGCCGTTGAGACCGAGCGTGAGCCCCTCCTCGTCGAGTTCCGGAGTGTTCAGGTAGCCGTCCACCACGTTGATGGTACCTTCTGCACCGGGCGTGATGTTGGCGATATAACCGTGCGCGTCACCTTCCGTTCCATTCACCAGGCTCAGCACGCCCTCATCTGCGAGGGAGAGGTGGCCGATGTGGGAATCAGCCTGGGCCACCGTTTTGGCGGGGCCTGTAATGGAAGCGTTGATGATGGAGGTCGTATCCTGGAACGTGGTCAGCGTATCCTCGCCGGACTCTGTGTAGTTCTTGATGTAGGAGGGTGCCGTGACATCCACGGTGGAACCGCCCTTGACTTCGGCATTGCCGAAGTAATGCTCGGCCGTTGTCGGGTCTTCGCTGTCCTGAGAGTAGAAGGTGCCGATTTCCAGTTCGGAAGCCTCATCAATCACCAGGCTGGCACCATTCACCTCGGGAGCACCGTCGTTGGCCTCCACTACTGCACCGATTGTTCCGGTATCGTGGTTGAGCACCAGGGTCTGCTCATCGGAAATGAGTGCCGTATTCAGGGCGATGCCGGCATTGGAGATGGTGGCCGTATCATCAGCCGCATCAACAAGCTTGAGTGCTTCGGCAATGACTGAGGCATCGCTGTCCTCGCCGCCATCGATGTCAAGTGTGGCATCGTTCTTCACCACAATCTTGTCCCCGGCGTTCACATCCACTATGCCAGAGAGCTCGCTGCCTGCCCCGGTCACGATGACGCTGTCATCCGCATTGATGACCGAACCGTCGACAACGGCACCGTCCTTGATGACCACATCGTCCGTGGCATTTACCGTGTTCTTGGTAACCACACCCTCGGCATCGGTGTACTCCTGCAGCGTGCTGTCGGAGATAATCACATCGGCCAGCACGGCGGGTTCGGCCTCGCTGTCACCGGCGGTGATGGTGGAGCCCTCCACCAGGGAGCCGTTGGCGATAATTACGCCCTTTGTGCCCTCCACTTCTGCCAAGACCGCATGGATATCCTCAATG
Organism: uncultured Verrucomicrobiales bacterium; assembly: GCA_937905985.1. Lineage (GTDB taxonomy): Bacteria > Verrucomicrobiota > Verrucomicrobiia > Verrucomicrobiales > Akkermansiaceae > Akkermansia. Next base: position 32,920 of record CALCWC010000055.1, read on the forward strand.
ATAGCCTTCTCGGCTGCCTTTACCGAGGCCCCCTCGTGAAGGCCGTCCTTGTCGCTCTTGTTGCCGTGAATAAGGTGCACGTTGCCCTCCGTGGACTCCACCGAGCCGTAAACGGACACATGGCCGGTGGTATCGCCGGCATCTATATCCTTTTTCGCCGTAAGCGAGGAATCTACGTCCAAGTCAAGGCCAATCAAATCGGCCTTGCCATCAAGGTTCACATCACTACGAACCGCCACCAGCGTGGTGGCGTACACGTCGCCTGCCACATTCAGCTCCGTATTGGCAGCGGAGACATTGCCGAAACGGGTATCCGTGGTGCCGATGCTGTCTGCATCGACGCTGCTCACATCCGTTCCGTTGCCGTATGCACCGAAATTGCCGGATCCCACCAAGGCACCCATCGACACCTCGGAATTCTCACGGGCTGTGACATTGGGCGTGTTGATGAGCTCCTCAGCGTGGAGGGTCTTCTTTTCCGCATCCGTCAGAGAGGAGACGTCTCCGTTGAGTACCACGAGGTCGCTCATGCCTCCGACGGCTGTTTGTCTGGTTCCTGCCACCGGAATGTTGTCCGTGATGGAAACATCTTCGAGCACAACGCTGTATCCGCCGCTCACAACCTGGATATCATCGGCAACGATGTCAAGCAGGCCGTCATACTGCTTTTCCTGTTCGGGCTGCAGATCCGTGCTGTTGGCACCAAAGTGGTTGTAGAAGATCAGGCTCTGCCCGGCGGTCAGGGTTGTGTCGCCGCTGATGAAGCTGGCGTACAGTCCCTGCGTGGGCTGGACGGCCTGGAAAGTGATGTTTTGAGAGGCAGTGTACGTGTTGCCGGAAGTGCGGTTGTACCTCTCTGTGAACGGTATGTTCGTATCCGTGATATCGTTGGCGTGTGCATTGTACACACCGGATGTAACGGCGATGACGGCAGCGATGAGGCTGGCGCGCAGTCTGACTGGTAGATGTAATTTCATAATGTTGTTTTTTGGGGTTGTCTGTTTGGGGGAGGCCTTGCGTGAACCTGCCCAGGGGTGCTCCGGAAAATTTCCGTCTGCACGTGAATAATACCGCTTTACAAAAGCGGTATTATTTTATATACTAAACAAGTGCCACGCTACAAATGTTCAATAGATGACGGAAAATGCCGCGCCCGCGCCCTTTCTGCGTTGTATAACGATGCATGCTGTTTCGGTGCTGCGTGGGGATTTGATGCACTGTTTCAGTATAAACGATGCTGCAAACCGCTGATTCCTTCGGGAAAGGGAGGAAAGGAAAAATGGGCTGTTTTGGGAAAAAAATGAAAAAAAAACGAAAAGTGGGGTTGACTACGCTTTTGTAAACCGTATGGACTTGCGAGACACAGATGTAGCAATTTATTTGTTGGAAGGGCGCGGTGTCAAACCGAGCGAGGCTGCACGCCTTATTCTCAACGGGTTGGATGAGCTTGACTGCCGGGAAACGTCAGCCGGGGAACGGCTGCGGCTTTTGGGAAAATGCCTGCGGGAAGGCATCCGCCTGCACCGGGAGAGCGGGAAGAGCATAGCCTTTGGGGAAGCGGTGCAGCAGACGCTGGACAGCAAGGCGGGGCAGTCTCCGCGCACGGTGCAGGACTTCCGGCAGTGCATGAACCGTCTGATGGAGAGCGTGGAGGGCTTGCGTGAAAGGCCGCTGAACCGAATCGGCACGCAGCATTGCACGGAAATCCTGGAGGCGGGGTTCCCCAGCGAATCGCGGCGGCACAAGGCGCGGGCGTGCCTGTCCGTGCTGTTCCAGACGGGGATTCGGCGGGGTTGGTGCAAGGAAAACCCGGTGAAGGGCACCGTGGCGCCGCGCATACGGGAAAAGACCATCGTCCCGCTGCGACCGGAGGAAATCGAGCGCCTGCTGCAAGTGAGCCGGCGCGTGCAGCACCGCAGCTGCCGCCCCGCGGTGGCGCTCATGCTCTACACGGGCGTGCGCCCGCAGGAGGTGACGCGGCTCACGTACGCATGCATCGACACCGAGAGCGCGGAGCTGACGGTGCCGCCGCGGCATTCCAAGACGGGCGGCGGGCGCAGCATACCTCTCTGCCCAAGCCTGCGCGCCATCCTGGAAGAGCAGGGGCCCTGCGCGCCGGAGCAGCGCATCTGCCCGCCCAACTGGATCAACCGCTGGAAGGAGCTGCGGCGTGACGCCGGGTTCACGGAATGGCAGCAGGATGTGCTGCGCCACACCTTCGCCAGCTATTTTGCCAAGGCATACCGCGATTTGCCCACGCTGCAGCTCTACATGGGCCATCGTGACGTCAGCCTGCTGCTCACGCGCTATGTGAACCTGCAGGGCATCAGCCGTGATGCCGCGCTGCGCTTCTTCGGGGAGGGAAGCCGAACGCGCCGAGTGTACCGGGACACTCGGCGCGGCGGAGTCGGCATGGTGCCGCTGGTGGGCTGAGGTATCAGCGGAAGATGACCTCGTTGACGACCTTGTCCTTCTGGGAGGCGGCCTTGATCGTGATGTGCTTCTTGCCCGGCTGCAGCTGGTAGATGCGCACGGGGCCTTTCACCTTGGGAGCGCCGGCGGCGCCTTCAACGGTGATGTCGCCCGTGCCGATGACCAGCAGTTCCTTGGCCTTGGCCGGCACGGCCAGGCGCGTGTTGAGCGGCAGGCGCGAGAGGTCGAACGCGGAGCAGATGTCGCAGTCCGTCAGGGAATCCGGGTTGGTGCGGGGATCGTCCGGTGCCATGTCCAGCTTGAACATGTCCAGCTTGATATCCTGTGTGGAATTGCCGGCATTGGTGAGGCGCAGGCCGGAGACGGGCTCCTTGGGCATGCCGTTCTGGCGGATGACGAGCATGCCGCCCTGGCGGTTGGGCTTGACGGCGACGTACTTGCCGTCGGCGGTGCGGAGCTCCACCTTGGCCCACTTGTCCACATCCGGGTTGTTGAGGGTGATTTCCAGCCAGGTGGCCACCTGCGGGGTGGCCAGCTCAAAGCAGATGGACTGCCCGGGAGCAATCTGGGCAACCTCAAAGATGCGGTTGATGCCCACGGACTTCTCATCGCGGTAGGCGGAGGCGGCTGCCAGGCCGGGGATGTTGGTCTTCACCACGGTGCCGGGGCGGCGGTTGACGGTGAACTCGCAGACGGAAAGCCAGTTGGGCGCGGCCTGGAGCGCGCGGTAGCGCACATAGCGGGCGTGCACGGGCTTTTCGTTCACCACGTTCACGCTGGCACCCTCCGTGGGGGAACCCAGGGGCTTCCAATCCTTGTTGTCCAGCGAGTACTCCATCTGGCCCTGGGGGATGAAGTCCTTGGCGTAGCGGCCGCCCATCTGCAGGCAGACTGTGCGGATATCCACCGCGCCGCCGCAGTCCAGACCAATCCAGTCGCCCACCTTCTGCTGGGCGCCGGAGTGCCAGAGGGTCTTGGGGTCGCCGTCGGCCACGTTCTTGGCATCCTTCTGGGCATCACCCACGCTGCTGGTGAAGACGGGCCTGCAGGCGTCGCCGTTCGTACCGGCGAGCTGGCTGTAGACGCGAGCGTTGACGAAGTTGATGGTCTCCTTGATGGCGGGGGTCATGGCGTAGGCGGCCACCTCGATTCCGGTGGTGGTGCCGACGCTGCCGTTCTTCCAACAAGTGCGCTCCATGCTGTTGATGCGCTCCATGCGGTTGCCCGCGTACAGCAGGCTCTCCAGCGCGGAAGCGGCCTCCTTCTCGGAGAGGGCACCGATGATGCGCGCACCGGCCTGCCCGGTCAGCTGGAAGGCCTCCAGCCACGGGGCAATGTCCTTCTGCAGGGATTCAATGCCCTTGGCGTGGCGCAGCTCCTTGCCGGCCTCGTTGATGGCGGCGAACTCCTCCAGCAGCTTCTTGGCCTTGGCGGCATCAGGCTTGCCCGCCGCCACGGATTCCGTGTACGCCTTGGCATCGTCCGCAATGCCGGCGGATTCCTCGCGGAAGTAGCCGTGGTTGTTGGGCAGCAGGTAGGAGTTGTGGTGGCAGAACACCTGCATGGCGTCCGCGCAGCTCGGGTACAGGCGGTCGATGCCCTGGTGCCAGGAGTTCTCCGAATCGAACCCGCAGATGTTCCAAGTGTAGTCCGCCACGCCGAAGAGGCCCACCTTGCTGGCTTCCGCGCGCTCCATGGGGTTGGCCACAAAGCCGGTCATCTCCTCGCGCATCTTGGGTTCCTGGCCGTTGCCGTATGTGCGGCCCATGGAAAGGCGGCTGGACTTGAAATCCGAGCACGGCCAGTTCCACCAGATGAAGGTGGGGCGGCCCAGCGCCTGGTGCACCCACTCCTGACCGGAGAGCGTGATGTCGTGCACCACGGTGTCGCCCGTCCACATCACATGGATGGCCTTGTCCAGCCCGCTGCCGAGCGCGCCGAGGAACTGCGGGTTGGTCCAGCTGCGGTTGTAGCCCGTGGGGCACATGACGAGCTCCTGGTTCACATCCTTGTGCGTGCGGATGAATTTTTCCAGGATGTAGTTGCAGAGCTGCACCTGGCGCTCCGGCTTGCAGATCTCGCCGCCGGAGTCGTCCACCAGCACGGCGAAATCGCGCACGCCCAAATCATAGAGCTGCTGGAGCTTGGCGCACAGGCCCTGCAGCTGCTTCTCACCGCCGTTGTCGTTCCAGTTCACGGTGTTGGCGGGGTGGATGCCCCAGACGAAGCGCACGTGGTTCTTGCGCGCGCAGGCAATCTGCTGCTTCAGCTCCGCTGCCTTGTCTGCGGGGTACAGCTCATAGCAGCCGCCGCCGTGGTGGTAGGGGTCGTCCTTGGGCGCGTACAGGTAGAAGTTCATCTTGTTGCGGCCGTAGAACGCGAACTGCGACATGCGGGCCTCGCCGCCCCACGGGATGCCGTAGTAGCCCTCCACCGTGCCGCGGTACGCCAAATCCGGCCAGTCGATGATGGTGCCGCAGGGCAGCTCGCCCAGCTTCGCCACCTCCTCGAGACTCTTGTCCGGGAACGGGTCTTTCTGCGCGTCCTTGGCGCCGGGAACATCCTTCAACAGCTGGGAAACGGTCTGCTTGGCGTAGTACAGGCCCAGCTCGTCCAGCTCGGAGGACCACGGCTGTCCATGCACGAACACCTCCAGCTTGCCGGGGGTGATGCGCAAGGCGTACGAGCCTTCCTTGGCGGGCAGGTTGGAGCTGGGGTCGTCCTTCCCACGTTCGTTGCTGGTGATGGGGAAGATGACCACCTCGGTTACGCGTGTGTAGTCCGTACCCAGTTCGCACTTCTGCGGGGTGGGGTAGACGGGGCTCACGGCGGCGGGCGCGGCGGTGGCCAGCGCTCCCAACAGGGTTATTACGGCGAATGCTGCTTTCATACTTGCCGCGTATTCTACCAAAACGGGGCGCGCGCCGCAAGTAAGACTTGCGCGGGCACCACCTACTTCTTCCCTCGCGGGTGGAAGGAGCGGTGGAGGTTCACCAGGCGCTTTTGCTCCACGTGGGTGTAGATTTGGGTGGTGGCGAGGTCGGCGTGGCCGAGCATGTCCTGGATGACGCGGAGATCCGCGCCGTTCTCCAGCAGGTGGGTGGCGAAGGAGTGGCGCATGATGTGCGGGTAGACGTTTTCCGGCAGGCCCGCCGCGGCGGCGCGCGCCTTGATGATTTGGCGTATGCGCTCGCGCGTGAGTTGCCCGCCGCGGTTGGAGAGGAACAGCACATCCGTGCGCTTTCCCTGGCGAGCAAGCTTGGCGCGGCCTTCCCGCAGGTAGTTGCGCAGGGCGTCCGCCGCCACGCCGCCCAGCGGCACATAGCGCGTCTTGTCTCCCTTGCCCGTGATGCGCAGGAACATCTCGTCCCAGTCGATTTGGTTCGCACGCAGGGAAACAAGCTCGCTGACGCGCAGGCCGCTGCCGTAGAGCATCTCCAGCATGGCGCGGTCTCGTGCGCCGAAGGGGATGTCCGCGGGGTCGATGCTTTCCAGCAGCTTGCTCACATGCTCCGCGGTGAGGGTTTCCGGGATGGTGCGGCGGATGCCGCCGGCCACCAGCAGGGCGGCGGGGTTTTCCGGCAGCGTTTTGGTGGAGGCCAGGTAGCGGAAGAAAATGCGCAGGTGTACCATGGCCACGCGGCAGGAGGAGGCGGCCAGTCCATCCGCTCGCATGGAGCGGTGGTAGGCCGCCAGCAGGGGCTCTGTGAGCTGCTCCGGCGTGAGGTTTTGCTTGCCGCACCATTCCGCCAGGCGCGTGAGACTGCGCCGCACGGACATGCGGTAGTTGGCGCTCAACCCGCGTTCCGCCGCCAGATGCAGCAGGAATTCCTCAATCAGGGCGGGGAAGGGGCGCGTGGGCATGCCGGAGTGTTACATGGGCACGTTGGACTCCGGAAGGTCCGGGATGTCGTCTGGCGAGGGCAGGGGGGGCTGTCCCGCCTCCTGCTCCGGCTTGGGTTCGGGCAGGGCATTGTCCTTGGCGGGCTGCTGGTCTTCGCCCCCGCCCATCATGGCGCGCTTGCGAGCCTCGAAGGCATCGCCCTTCTCGGAAGTCTTGGTGGCCACCACCACGGTGCGTCCGGCGGAGTTGGTCATGAGCTTCTGGTTCTGGTCCAGCTCAATGGGCTGGCCCTGCACGGCGGATTCCTCAGGGAAGAGCGTGCCGGCGCCTACGGGCATCGGCATGCCGTCGGCTCCCACCTCCGGGAGCAGGCCTTTCTGCACCAGGTGCTGCGGGTTCACCAAGTCCGTCTCGCGGATGTAGCCCTTGCTGCCGTCGTCAAGCTCCACATAGTAGTACATGCCCTCGCAGACCACAATCTTGGCCTTGTCCGCGCTCACCATGCCGCCGCTGGTTTCCTTGTCGATATCCGGATTGCGGCGGAAGACGAAGACCTTGCCGCCCTGCACGTCCAGTTGCTCGCCGGGCTTGTAGGTGCCGTCCTTCACGCGCTTGGCGCGCTCGGCGGCGCGGGCCGCGCGCATCCCCGGAGGGTCGCTGGGGGAGTCTGCCTGCAGATAGGTGGGCGTGGCCACTATCTTGCCGGTGCTTTTGCAGCTGGGCAGGGTGAACAGGCAGAGACACAGGGATGCGATGACGATGCAGGGCTTCATACGCGCTATCCTACCCCGCAACCGCTCTTGATGCAAGCCGTTTTTCCGTCACGCGCCTGCCGTGCCCGGAACAAGACTTCTTGACAACCCGCTGCGGGCTGGTACGCTATGGGAGAGCAATGAAAACGCTTTGGACAGGGCTTTTGCTGTGCTGCTGCGCCTCCATCGGCACCGCGGGGGAGATATGGACGCAGGGCGTGGACGCCGAGACGGGGTGGTATGATGTCAACAAGGACTTCGACGGTGTGGACGACGAGCTGTGCTGGGCGGCATCATCCTCCAACATGCTGGCCTGGTGGCAGGACAGGAATGCGGAGCTGGCATTGGCAAGTGGCGCGCCGCAGGGGAGCGATGCCATCTGGAGCACTTTCGTGCAGTCCTTCGGCAACCTCTCCCACGGTCCCGGTGGCGATTACGGAGGCTATGAGACGGACGCCTTCCACTGGTACCTGGACGGCGTCATCGAGGCCGAGTCGTACCATATCTCCGAATACGGCCTCTCGCAGGGCGGATACTACCAAAACCTGGTGAGTACCGAGGGCGGCATAGACTTCTACTGGGCCATCGGCATGATGGCCGATGGCGCGGCCATGAATGCCGCCATCGTGAACGCCCTCACGTCCGGCTGCGGTATCACCCTGGGCATCGTCTCCCCCACCTTTTCCCACAGCCTCACGCTCTGGGGCGTGGTGTGCAACGATGCTGGAGCCATCACCCGGATGTATCTCACGGATTCAGACGACGAGCGCGTGGGCCAGCACGGCCTTTTCAGCGTCACTTGCGAGGCCAAAGATATGCTCGTGGAGGTGTGGGAGGGCTTTTCCACGGAACTCAACGTGCTGCACATCGAGAGCGAGGACGTGCTGCCGGGCGGAGGGAAATACCTGGGAGAGGACGTCTATATCAGCGATTTCTCCTGGATACAGTCCACCATGCCGCGCATCCCGGAACCCGGCACCGCCACCCTCTCGCTCCTGGCGCTGGCCTTCCTCTCCACCCGCCGCCGCAGGAAACTCACTTGGCGGGCAGCTTGAGGGTGGGGCTGTTGTTGGGCTGGATGCCGAGCTCCTTGGCGATGGTGTAGGCCATGATGCGGTGGCCGAGGGCATTGGGATGGAGGGCGTTGTTCATCCATTCCGCCTTGGCGGTATCGCTGCCGGAGGCCTCCTTCCAGTGGGCGGCGTGGTCAACCAGCAGGCACTTTTCCTTGTCCGCCACGGTGCGCACGGCCTCCGCATAGTCGGGGCGGTTGGCCTGTCCGTCCGTGGTGAGCATGGGCACCTGCAGCACGGGGATGGCCTTTGCCTTGCGCACCATGCCCACGATGGATGCAAGGTCCTTCTTGAATTTCTCCAGGTCTTTCACCTTGTTGGCATCGTTGATGCCGAACTTGATGAAGACCACATCCGGCTTGAACTGGCCGAGCCTCCACTTGGCGTTGGGGAGGAAGCCCGTGGCGGTTTCCCCGCTCACGCCGGTGTTGATGATGATGTCCTCCTTGCGCGTGCCGGGCTTGGGGCCGTATTCCCATTTCACAATCTCCATCCAGTGCTCCACGAAGTTGCGCTCCGTGTGCGTGTGCATGCAGCCGTGCGTGATGCTGTCGCCCACAAACAGCCACATCATGGGTTTTGAGAAATTGTCGACCTTGTTGTGCAGGGCCTTGTAGTCCGGCAGCTTGGCGTTGCGGGCGTTCACGTCGGTGAGGGAATCGGCGCGGCAGGTGCCGCACAATGTGAGTGCGGCGCACGCGGCGGCAAGGATTGCTTTCATGCTCATGCCTGCATTCTACCGCCTGGCGGCAATTTGTCAATCAAAACGAAATATCCCGCCATGGGGGATTCCGGTGAAGAACCAACGGGAACCCGCATGCCATGCGGGTTGAAGACGGCATGATGCGCGCGGGCGTTGACACGCCCGCCTGTGCGGGCTATCATGCCCGCGCAAATGGAGACGAGAGTTTTGGAGATAGGCCCGCTGGAGGATTGCCGCGCCGCGTACCGCGAGGCGGCGGCGCTGCTGGCGGAGGGACAGCTGGTGGCCATACCCACGGAAACCGTGTACGGGCTGGGGGCGGATGCGTTCAACGCGGATGCCGTGGCGCAGGTGTTTGCCGTGAAGGAGCGCCCGCATTTCGACCCCCTCATCTGCCATCTGCCGAATGCCGCCGCCGTGCATGAGATCGCGGATGTTCCCGAGGAGCTGCGCGGGCTGGTGGACACGCTGGCCGCGGAGTTCTGGCCGGGGCCCATGACGCTTGTGCTGCCGCGCAAGGCGTGCGTGCCGGATATCGTGACGAGCGGGCTGCCCACGGTGGCCTGCCGCGTGACGAGCCACGAGGCCATGCGCGGCGTTGCCAAGGCATTGGGCCATCCCGTGGCCGCGCCGAGCGCCAACCGCTTCGGCCATATCTCCCCCACCTCCGCCCCCGCCGTGCTCAAGGAGCTGGGCGGTTCCATTCCGCTGGTGCTGGATGCCGGAGCCTGCTCCGAGGGGCTGGAGAGCACCATCCTGGCACCCTGCCTGGACGACAAGGGCAACCCCGCCGTGCGCATTTTGCGCGAGGGCCCCATCACCCGCGAGAAACTGCGTGAGGTCTGCCGCGTGGTCAAGGCTGCCAAGAAGGGCGCGCCGGCAGATACCCTCGCCGCGCCGAATGCGCCCGGTCAGCTCAAGAGCCACTACGCGCCGAGCAAGCCGCTCACCCTTTGCAGCCCGTTCGGCCCGTTCACGCCGCAGCCCGGCGTGCGCTACGGCCTCATCTCCTACAAGGGCGAATCCAAGCTCGCGCAGATGGATTGCTGGGTGGAGAAGATGTCCCTTTCCCCCGGCAGCGGGCGCCTGGCGGAGGCCGCGGTGCGCCTGTTTGCCGTGATGCGCGCCATGGACGAGTGTGAGGAGGTGGACGCCATTGTGGCAGAGGAATTGCCCACCGTGGGGCTCGGCGCCGCGATGATGGACCGCCTCACCCGCGCCGCCGCAGACCGCAACGCCTAACCCTGCATATCCCGCCGCATGTTCCCCATTCTGGAAAAGCAACGCCGCCGCTTCCAATCCCAGGCCACGCTGGACGTGGGATTCCGCAAGCGCGCCCTCCGTTCCCTGCAGGATGCCCTGAAGGAATGGACCCCGCAGCTTTGCGAGGCCCTGCAGGCGGATTTGGGCAAGAGCGAGGACGAGGCTCTGCTCACGGAAATCGGCATGCTGCAGCGCAGTATCCGCTACGCCCTGCGGCATGTGCGGGCGTGGTCGCGCACGCGCTGGGTGCACACGCCCGGCGCGCTTTTCCCCGGCTTTTCCCGCGTGCGGGTGGAGCCGTACGGCTGCGCCCTCATCATCAGCCCGTGGAACTACCCCGTGCTGCTGGCCCTGGATCCGCTGGTGAGCGCCATTGCCGCCGGCAACACCGCCGTGCTCAAGCTCTCCGAGTTCACCCCGAACACCAACAAGCTGCTGCAGCAGATGATTGCCGCACGCTTTTCAGAGGACTATGTGGCGGTGGTGCAGGGCGGCCCTGAAGCCGCGCGCCATTTGCTTCACGAGCCCTTCGACTGCATTTTCTTCACCGGCAGCCCCGCCATCGGGCGAGAGGTGATGCACGCCGCCGCCGAGCGCCTGATTCCCGTCACCCTGGAGCTGGGCGGCAAGTCTCCCTGCGTTGTGGATGCCACCGCCAATGTCAAGCTCGCCGCTCGCCGCATCGCCTTCGGCAAAATCATCAACGCCGGGCAGACCTGCGTGGCCCCGGACTACGTGCTGGTGGCGCGCGAGAAGAAGGATGCCTTTGTGCAGGCCTTCGCCGACGAGGTGAAGAAGATGCTCGGCGACGACCCGCTGAACAACCCGGACTACGCACGCATCATCTCCCGCGAGCACATGGCACGCCTCGGTGCCCTCATGAAGGACGCCCGAGTGCTTTGCGGCGGCCGCGGCAGCACGGAAACCATGCGCGTGGAGCCCACCCTGCTCGGCGGCATCACCCAGCTCTCCCCCATCATGCGAGAGGAAATCTTCGGCCCGCTCCTGCCCGTGATGGAAATCAAGGACCTCGACGAGGCGGAGAACATTGTGCGCGGGCTGCCCAAGCCGCTGGCCTGCTACATCTTCTCATCCTCCCTGCGCAACCGCCGCCGCCTGCTGCGCAGCCTCTCTTTCGGAGGCGGCTGCGTGAACGACACCCTTCTGCACCTCGGCGTGCCCGGCCTGCCCTTCGGCGGCGTTGGCCCCAGCGGTGTCGGCTCCTACCACGGCAAGGCCGGTTTCGATGCCTTCTCACACCGCAAATCCGTCCTCACCAACACCACCCTCTTTGATATCCCCTTCCGCTACCTCCCCCTCACCGACCTCAAGCGAAAGATTATCCGCCTGGTTTCCAAGTAGGCCCCTCCCCAAATCCCAAATCTAAAATCCCAAATCCGAAATCACTGCCGTCCCATAGCGCTCCGGTAGCGGAGCGCTAACCCGCATGGTTGCGGGGAGGGATCTGGGAAAAACGGAAATCTGAGATTAGGAATTCGGCTGCATGTCACCCGTGCGTGCGCATGTGCTGTCCCATATCATTCT
>CALCWC010000056.1 GCA_937905985.1 uncultured Verrucomicrobiales bacterium
AGGGCTAACAAAGGCCGCCGAGCAAACGTTCGGCGGCCTTTTCCGTTGTGCCGAGTACGCGAAATCCCAAATCCTACATCCCAAATCCCCAATCCTAAATGGAGCCCCCCGTGTACACACACACCGCACTTGTTCAAGCACGCACCAACCTTCGTCATGTGTGTACACACATGACGAGAATCGCTAGAGCGTCAATCAAATACGGTGCCGGATGGTGAATGTGTGTACACACATCGCATTGGCATACCGACCCAATCCCAAATCCTACATCCTAAATCCCCAATCCTAAATGGATTCGCCTCGCCCTGTGGTGCAGGATTATTTCTTGGACCAGATCTTTCGGATGGCCTTGGCGGTTTCCTCCGCAATGATTTTGGCACCGTCGGGGTTGGGGTGGAGGCCATCGCCGATTGTGTTTTCGGGGTGCTTGACGAGGGGGGAGTACATGTCGATGGGGTGGCAGTGGAGCTCTTTGGCGATTCGGTCGCAGACTCCCTCCATCTCCGGGCGGCGGGTTGCGGTATCCATCTCGCGCAGCGGGAAGTCAAACTTTTTGTTGACGTTGCCGGGGAAGCCGGGGTCGCGGTTGACGCTGCGGAAATCCGGGGCCAATTTGGTCCAGAGCATGATGGTGGCACCCTGTGGACCGCTCCAGGCGCGAACGAGCTCCGCGTAGTCGGCAAAGACCTTTTCCGTGTCCCAGGTGCCGCGGTTGGTGTCGTTGATGCCGAGGTTGGAGATGTAGAGGTCGGCCTTGAAGTCCAAGGCCTGCCGGTGTTCCTTCTGGAGACCGAACCAAACGCCGTCCTTCACGCGTGCTGCGGTTTTTGCGGAGTTGCCGAAGCGACCCACCTCAAACTTGTCGCCGAGGATTTTCTGGAGTTGCTCGGGATACTTGTTCTCCACCTGTTGGATGCCCAAGCCGAAGGTGATGCTGTCGCCCACGCAAGCCACCTTCAAGCGGCCCACGGCGGGGAATTTCGTAGGCGGCACGGCGCGGAACGGGATGTCGTCCGTGAAAGACTTGGTGCCGTCGCTGCAGCGCCAGACCACGTTCTTTTGCTGTTCTTTCAGCGGTGCGTGGGATTCATAGGTGAGCTTGATGGCACCGTTCTTCCATTGCGCCTGGGCGGGGATGAATCGGCCATAGCGCTGGTCGGCCACTTCAAAAGTCGGCATGTCGGCGGGCGCGGCCTGGGGAGTCTTGATGGTGATCTCACCGTTGCCGATGACGGTGTTTGTGACGGTGAATGCCTGGGCGGTAGCGGCGGTGAGCATGAGTGTGATTAGGTTTTTCATGGTTTCAGGAGTTAAGGTTTCTTTCGGTCGGCGTGGGTGCCGGATTTTCCCTCCTCTCGCTCTTGAGCGCGCTGTTTCCAGAGGGGCAGGGAGGATTTGCGTCGGCGGCGCTGGCGGCGGGCGGCCTGCCGCTGCTCGAAGATAGCCTGGTCGCGCTGGCGCTTTTCCTCGCGTTCGCGTGCGATGCGTGCTTCCTCGATGCGGCGCTGGATGCGCGCGGAGTGTTCATCCCCGGCTGGGGTGATGGTCCAGGGTCCCACGCTGCCGGATTCCGTGATGGGCAGGCACATCATCTGCGGATCGATGAAGCAGATCTGGCGGTACAGCAGGTCATGAATGGTGGAGAGCAGGGCCTTGGGCGGGAAGAGCCCGGTGTTTCCCAGCTCAATGGTGAAGGCCACGCGGATGTGCTTGGCCTGCTGGCTGAGGCGTGCAATTTCACGCAGGGATACGCCCTCCGGCGGCTCCTCCTCCGGTGCCACCAGGGCGGCGGTGCGCAGCAGGAAGAGGGAATCGCGCACCTTGCGGCACAGCTTCTCCACCAACTCGCGCACCTTGGGGCGGGCGTTGAAGCGGTAGTCCTTCACCTCGATGAGCCACAGCTCCTTCTTGCCGGGATGGTAGAGGATGAAGTCCATCTCCTTGCAGCTGTTGCAGAAGTTCTGGGCGTGGCGGGAGTAGAAGGGGGAACATTCGCAGCGGCACACCAGGTAGCCCGCATCAAAGTTGAAGCGGTGTACGCCTTCCACGCAGCTGGTGCCGGGTTTGTACATGAGTTGCTATTCTTCTTCCTGCGTTTCCTCCAGGTGCATGGCCAGGTAGCGGTCGGCCTGCTCCATCTCGGCGTCCAGGCTGTCGATGTATTCCAAATTGTTCATAGACTCTCCGGAGGAGACGCGCACGCCTTCGCGGCCACGTTCCTGCAGCTGCAGCCCCGTGAATCGGCGGGCGACGCCGCGGTTCTCCGGCGCGGCCAGCTGGATGGTGAGCTCGCGCAGCAGGAAAAGGCTGTGCGTGGTCAGGATGAGCTGTACGCCCGCGCGCCCCAGTGCCATCATGATGTTCACCAGCAGAGGCAGGTGTGTGGCGTTGATGTTCATCTCCGGCTCGTCCCAGAACAGCGTGGTGCCGGCATGCACCGTGCCGTTGCCCAGCAGCAGGCCCAGCGTGCCGATGCGCTTGAAGCCCTCTGCAATGAGGTTGAGCTCCAGCGGCTCCTGCGCGTGGCGTTTCAGGTAGAAGTGGCCGTTGATGCGCATGAGGTGCCCGCTGAGCAGACGCTCCACCAGGCGGATGGCTTGGTGGATGGCACCCGCCGGCTGCGCCTGCGGCTCGCTCTCCAGAGCGCGGCAAAGCTCCCAGCTGGCGGAATCCAGCAGTTCCGGGTAGCGCTTGCCCGCCTGCATGTAGCAGGGGTAGATGGACAAAATCTCGCGCGGGGGAATGAACACGGCGTTCTCCTGCAGGAAGCGGTCCGGCAGCGTGGTGATGTCCAGCCCGTCCTCCTCGCGTCCTGCGCGGAAGGAGAACTCCACGTCCGCGGTGCCGAGCGGCACCTTGTCACCCTCCAGGGATGCCTTCACCGAGGCTTTGCAGTCCTTGACGCTGCGCGAGGTGACGGCGGTGAGCTCGGTGGTGCCGAACACGCGCAGCAGGTCTTTGCGCAGCCGCTTTTCCTCCGCCCAGGTGTCGGGCAAATCGCGGGAGGTGCCGCCGTGGCTCCACTTGCAGACGGCGAAGCAGAGCTTCATGAGGTGGCTCTTGCCGCAATCGTTTCCGCCCACGATGACGTTCACCCCCGGAACAAAGGAAAAGGATTCCCGACCCGGAAACACCGTTACGCCCTCCACCGTCAGCTTGCGTATCATACGGTCCGCATTCTAGCATATCGCGGGCTGCAAGCCAAGTAGCAAGTCATGCGGTCACTGGAAGGTGGGCAGGAAAGCCGTGGAGTCATGGCCCACATCCAGGCCCAGGAAGTCGTTTTTCGCGCGGCGAACATCTTCTGGAACGCCGACGTAGGTCATGAGGTCGTTCACCCAAGTGGCACAGTTTTGGTTGAGCGGGTTGTACTTGAAGAGCCCCAAATGTTCCGCCAGGTAGTCTTTGGATCTCAGGGCGGCGTCATTGATGCGCTGCATGAAGGCCGCCATGTCCAATCCCTGCGGCGGCGGGATTCTGTGGCCTTCGAAATCGAGGTCGGGCAGGAGGCTTTGCGTATTGCAGAAAAACTCGCTGAAGGCTTCCAGGTCCTCGGCGGAGTTGACCTTGATTTCCACGTTGCATTCCGGCCAAATGGGAAATAGGGCGTAGCAGAGGACGTAAATGCGCCTGCCGTGGCCATCCGACACCGCAACCGTTAGGTCGGGATTGGGTGAATCCGCCAAGTGGTGGAAGGTCATGACGATGAAATGGTGGTTTCCCACCGGGGGAAAATATTCGATATCCCTCGCGGCCCAGTACACGTTCCTGCCGTCATAGGCTGATGATTTCGACGTTGCCATGGTTTATCAAGGTTGGGGAGCGCCTGCGAAGGTGATGTTGCCGCCGTTTTGGCCTGCACCGGGGCCGAGCTCGACCAGCCAGTCGGCGCGCGAGAGGATGTCCTGGTTGTGCTCGATGCAGAGGATGGTGTGACCGGCGGCACGGAGGCGGAAGACCGCGCGCATCAGCAGGTCCAGCTCCGCAAAATGCAGGCCGGTGCTGGGTTCGTCCAGGATGAAGAGCAGATGCTCGCCGGGCTTGGACCCGCGCTTGGGATTGGCCTTGGCGAGGTGGGTGGCAAGCTTGATGCGCTGGGCCTCGCCGCCGGAGAGCGTGGTGACGGAGCGGTCCAGCGGCAGATAGCCCAGCCCCAGGTCGTGCAGCGCGCGCAGCAGGGCTGCGGCGTTCGGGATGGCGGCAAAGAATTCCAGCGCCTCGTCCACGGTTTGGGCAAGTGCCTGGGCAATGGACTTGCCGCGCCAGGTGACCTCCAGGGTTTCGCGGTTGTACCTTGCGCCGTGGCAGGCGTCGCACTCGGTGTATAGGTCGGCCAGGAAGTTCATGTCCACCTGGAGCATGCCTGTGCCCGTGCAGCGCTCGCAGCGGCCGCCGCGCACGTTGAGAGAGAAGCGGGCGGGCTTGTATCCGCGTTGGCGTGAGAGCGGCAGGCTGGCGTAGAGCGGGCGCAGCACATCCAGCAGCCCCACGGCGGTGGCGGGAGTGGAGCGCGGCGAGGTGCCGAGCGGCGACTGGTCCACCACCACAGCGCGCGCGAGGTCCTGCGCGCCCGCGAGCTTGCCGGCCTTGAACGCGGGCAGCAGGCACTCGTGCACAAGGGTGCTCTTGCCGCTGCCGCCGGGGCCGGAGAGGCAGGTGAACGCGCCGAGAGGGAAGCGGAATTCGATGTCCTTGAGGTTGCGCGCCTTGGCGTGGGAGAGGGTTGCCCAGCGGCAGGCACCGGTATCGCGCGGCTCCGCCTGGGGCATGGTCTTGCGGCGCGCGAGCCACGCGCCCGTGGGGGAATCCGCATTCTTCAAAAACTGCCTGTACGTGCCCTGCGCCATGATTTGCCCGCCGTCCGCGCCCGCGCCGGGCCCCATCTCCACCAGCCAGTCGGCGGCCTGCAGCAGCTGGGGATCGTGCTCCACCACCAGGATGGTGTTTCCCTTGTCGCGCAGGCGCTTGAGGGCGTCAATAAGCATGTCGGTCTCCTGCGGGTGGAGACCGATGGTGGGCTCGTCCAGGATGTAGAGCACGCCGGAAAGGCCGCCGCCGATTTGCCCGGCGAGACGCGCGCGCTGGAGTTCACCGCCGGAGAGCGTGTTGGCGGCGCGGGAAAGGCTGAGGTATCCGAGGCCGAGCTGCATGAGGCAGTCCAGGCGGTTGCGGAGCTCGGCGCACGCGGTTTGCAGGGAATCGCGGTAGGCCGGGGGGATGGAGAGTTCGTCCAGCAAGCGGCGGTTCTGCTCCACGGTGAGGTTGCAGAAGTCCCCGAGGTTGCACTCCTTGCCGGCGAAGTTGAGCGTGACGGCGAGGGCGGCGGGGTTGAGGCGCATGCCCTTGCAGGCGGGGCAGAGCCTGGGCGCACCGCCCTTGCCCTCCACGGTGCCCAAGCCTTCGCATTCGGGGCACGCGCCGCGCGGTGAGAAATGGGAGAACAGCCCCGGGGTCAAATCCGGCAGGGTGAAGCCCGTGGATTCGTTGCGGTAGCGCGTGTGGAAGCGGCGCAGCTGCGGCTCGTCACCAGGCTTCTGCACCAGCGCGCGCAATTCGTCCTCGCAGATGCGCAGCGCGGCCTGCACGGAGTCTGCCAGGCGTGATTCCACGCCCGCGCGGCAGACAATGCGGTCCACCACCAGCTCGCATACCTGGCCGGGTTGGGGCGGCGCGGCCTCCAGCTCGTCCAAATCGCGGATGTCTCCGTCCACCCGCACGCGCAGGAAACCGAGCTTGCGCAGCATCAGGATGTCGGATTCCGGGTCCCTCCCGAAGGAATCCGCCAGCGGGGCGAGCAGGGTGAGGCGCGTGCCCTCCGGCAGTTGTTCCAGCTGCCCGGCGATCTCTTCCGGGCTCAGGCGCGTGAGCAGTTCGCCTGTGGCGGGGTCGTGCGGTGTGCCGATGGCGGCGTAGAGGATGCGCAGGTAGTCCAGCGCTTCCGTGAGTGAGCCGAGCACGGTGCGGGAGCGCTCTGCAGGCTGGTTCTGCTCCAGGCAGAGCGCGGGCGGCAGGCCCTCGATGCTTTCCACGCGCGGCTTCTCCGGGCGGGCCAGAAGACGCCGCGCGCCCGGTGACAGGCAATCCAAAAACCTGCGGCGGGATTCTGCGAAAAGGGTGTCGTACGCAAGCGTGCTCTTGCCGCTGCCGCTGGGCCCCATGAGTGCGATGAGCTTGCCACCCGGCAGGGTGAGGCTGATGTGGCGCAGGGTGTTCTGGCTCGCTCCTGTGATGCGGATGTCCATGGCGTGGCAGGGAATGCGGGCGAGCGCCGCGCGGCATCAAACGTTCTCGCGGTTGTAGACCGCGCCGGGCTCCATCACCACATCTGCGGCGAAGATGAGCCCGGTGACCTCGCCCGTGCCGTAGATTTTCACCACGCCCTCGCTGCGCAGCACGCCGGTGAGCTTGCCGTAGATGTTTGCGGCGCCCACCTGCGCGGGTTTGGTGAGCATCACCTCCGCATCGCGCGCCACCACCAGGCGTCCCGCCTGGAGGTTGTCTATCTGCACGGATTCGTTGACCACGAGCGCACGCATGCAACGGAACGAGCCGGAGATGTGGCCGTTGATTTCCATGTTGCGGCAGACCACGGAGAGGCGGGAGAGGGTGGTTTCCAGGGGCACGGTGACATCGCCGAGGGTGCGGATGGTGAGGCGCTCCGTGCCGGGGCGAATCTCCTCGTCGGCCATGTTGAGGTGGGCGTGGCAGTGCAGGCAGTTGGCGGAAAGCGCCGCCGCCGGCACGCTGGAGGTTTTGCCACACTCGTAGCACACCACCTCGCGCATCGGGATTTGAGATTCCTTCCCCTTGGAATGAAACGAGGTGAGCGCAACTCGGCGGTCGCGCTCACCTTCGGGTAACAGCCCGGACACCGAGGAAGCCACTAGCGGTTCTGGACGGAATTCGAGCATGTTTTATAAAGCCCCGTCAAGACTTAGCCCAACAGGTTGGGGGTCTTGGAGGCAACGGGAGTAGCCGGTTGCTTGGCCTTGGGTGCGGCGGAGGGCATGGAGGCGGGAGCGCCGATGCGGCACTGGCCCACCAGGATGGCACCTTCCTGCACGGAAATCTTGTTGGCAATGATGTTGCCGATCACCTCGGCGGTGGCGGCAAGCTCCACGCGGTCCGTCACCATGATATCGCCGTGCACGCGGCCGTGGACGATGACGCTCTTGGTCTGGACAGCGCTCTTCTCCTTGTCGCCGGCCTTGATGTAGGCGTTGCCGCCCACGGTGAGCACGCCGTCGGACTCGATGCGGCCCTGCACGGAACCGTCCACCAGCAGGTCGTCCTTGAAGCGCAGGATACCAATCACTTCCACGTCCTGGTTCAGCACGTTGCGGCTGGCGGAAGCGGGAAGCGTGGTGGTGTTGATCTGCTCAAAGGGGGAGGGGGAGGAGGAATCGGAGGAATCGGACTTGGGAGCGAAAGGCGAGACGGAGGGGGAATCGTCCTGCTTGGTGGCCCAATCGGAAGGCACGTCGTTGAAGGGGGAATCTCCGGAGAACTTGTCGTCGTTTTGCTTGGGATACTTGAACATGGTGGAATAAATTGAAGTGTTATGCCGCTCCCTGCGGAGCATCGCGCCCATCATACCCCCCCCCGCCCGTCTTGTCGATACGAAAATTTACAAAAGCTAATTTTTTTTCGCACGGCAACGCATCATGGCAGGAAATTGCTCGGCATCTGCAGCAGTGTTGCCCCTTCTCCGGGGTGAGAAGCCAAATGCTGGCTAATTGGTGTTGACTGGACCAGGGAAAGGAAGTATCATCTCTCAAGATGATTCCCTACATCGACAGAATCCAGGTCCGCACTCTCCGAACCCTTCATGATGTCTCCATTAGTATCGAGGACACCACGAGACCGGGGAAGGGACCGGTGCATCTCATGCTCACGGGGCGAAACGGCGTGGGAAAAACAACCCTGCTGGATGCACTATGGGTTAAACTGCAATCCGCCTTGGGCAAGCAGGTTCAGCAACGCCCCATCTGCAAGGAGATACCCGGGCTGCTTCAAAACATCGAGCTTTGTTGTGGGAATCAACCATGGCACCCATCAAGGGAAGAGGCGGGAACTATGGTGTTTGCCTACTTTCCTGCCCAGCGGAGTGCAGACTTCATTCAGCCCAAGGCTCCCAAACAGGTCAAATATGAGACAACTGCTGATGAGAACATTGCTTCGTACTTCCTTCAGGAGTTGGTCAACCTGAAATTCCAGCAGGCTTTTGCAGAACATGACCACGCAGACGGGAAGGCGCAGGCCATCGACAAATGGTTTGCGCAATTCCAGGCATTGTTGCGAAAAATTTTCAACGACAAGAAATTGGAGCTTAAGTTTGAGCCGACCGAATACAAGTTCAACGTGGTATCCAAGGGAGTAACGTCACCGCTCGACCATTTGGCGGATGGCTACGCGTCGATGTTTCATATCCTTGCAGGCATCATGCTCAGAATGAAAAACGTAAGCGGGCTGACAACGCGTTTTGAGACACCGGGCATTGTTTTGATTGATGAATTGGAGACGCACCTTCACCTTGAACTTCAGTCGTACGCTTTAACCCTGTTGACAACAATTTTTCCGAATATCCAGTTTATCCTCACCACTCATTCTCCCTTTATCCTCTCGTCTATAGGGAACGCAGTCGCTTATGAGCTTGGGAAAAAAGAGTCTATCGACAACGCCGATGAATATTCGTATGAATCTCTCGTAGAGGGCTTTTTTGCGGTGCCAGCCCAATCGAAATACATCAGGGGATTGTACGACCGGTTCGTCAAGCTGCTGAACAAGCCCAGTCGCACCCAAAAGGAAAGCTCCGAGTTGCTGGACATATACGATGCACTGAGCGTGATCTCATACGAGATAAATCCCGACATGAAAGCCGCCCTGGAATACGCATCCCTTCACATGACAAAAAAATGATACGCCTTAGGAAGACCTATCCAGCGCCCAAAAGCTTGAAGGCAAAGACAAGCTATAATGGGGAAGATGTGATAGGACAATTGATGGAAGACCACCATCACAAGTGCTATTTGTGTGAAAAGACGGTTACCACGGATTTTCAGGTGGAGCATCATTGCAGTGTGGATGGGTGTGCCGCAAAAGCGTATGCATGGAGCAATTTGCTGCTTGCGTGTTCGTATTGCAACGGAAAGAAGGGAAATCGCTTTGATCATATTTTGCATCCTTGCAATAATAATATAGAGGATTTAATCAGCATCATTCCCGATTTTTCCCGCAAGAAAGTGCAGATAACTTCCTCCAGCGATTTGTCGGGCATATCCGATACCATTCTCTTATTAGACAGGATACATAACGGAACAGTCTGCGGCATGCGGACAATTCGTGAAGATGAATTTTACAGATTGTTTAGAAAAGAAATACATGATTTTATCAAAGCGCTTAGGGAATACAAAGAGAAGGAGGATAGTCAAGCATTAAGCGCGTTGAAAGAATATCTTTGCATGGACAGGCAGTTTTTGGGCGCAAAGTTCAGCATATTGAAGAAAGACGCGCCCGACATTCTCAATAAATTGACGAAGACCGTCAAATGGAACAGGAAGTAGCCTCCATGCCCAAACCTTTCCCACACTCACACCAATAACGCAGATGGCCAAGTTGACAATCATGCACATCCCCTCGGCGGTGGCCGTACCCGTGCGCACGGTGAAGCACCGTGCGGGATGGGCGTACTACGTGGTTCCGCCGCTGTTGATAGCAGCGGTGTTCTACTACTGCTCGACACGCGCGCACAGGAAACCGGCGCCGGTGCAGCCCGCCGCAGCAACCGCCCCGGCGCAGATTGAGCCAACGGCCGCGCCCGCGGCTGAACCGGCTGTGCAGGAAAGCGACTTTGCAACCGATACGGAAGAACCCCAGGAGCAAACCCAGGAAAATCAAACCGAAACACAAGAACAATGACACACGGAACACCCATCACCATGAACGGAGGGCATCTTTGCGTGCCTGATTTCCCCATCATCCCGCACATTATAGGCGACGGCTCCGGGCCGGACATCTGGGCGGCCTCGCAGCGCGTGATAGACGCTGCCGTGACCGCCGCGTACGGCGACACCCGCGCGCTGGTGTGGAAAGAGGTGTTGGCCGGGCAGAAGGCGTACGACACCACGGGCGAGTGGCTGCCGGAGGCCACCATGCAGGCCTTCCGTGAATACCTGGTGGGCATCAAGGGCCCGCTGACCACGCCTGTGGGCGGCGGCATCCGCTCGTTGAACGTGGCGTTGCGGCAGGGGCTGGACCTGTACTGCTGCGTGCGCCCCGTGCGCTACTTCCGCGGCATCGAGACGCCCGTGAAGGCGCCGGAAAAGGTGGATATGGTCATCTTCCGCGAGAACACGGAGGACATCTACGCAGGCATCGAGTTCGCAGAGGGCTCGCCGGAGGCGGCGGACTTCTTCGCGTGGCTTTCCACGGCGCACCCGCAGCGCGCCGCCAAGGTGCGCTTCCCGCACAGCAGCGGCTTCGGCATCAAGCCCGTCTCCCGCGAGGGCACGGAGCGCCTGGTGCGCGCCGCCATTGAATACGCCATTGCGGAGAAGCGCCCGTACGTGACCCTGGTGCACAAGGGCAATATCATGAAATTCACGGAAGGCGGCTTCCGCGACTGGGGCTACGAGGTGGCGCGGCGGGAATTCGGCGCGCAGCCCATCGGCGACGGCCCGTGGTGCCGCCTGCCCAACGGCATTGTGGTGAAGGATTGCATCTGCGACGCCTTCCTGCAGGAAATCCTGCTGCACCCGCAGGAACATTCCGTGGTGGCCACGCTCAATCTCAACGGCGACTACTGCTCCGACGCGCTGGCGGCGCAGGTGGGCGGCATCGGCATTGCTCCCGGCGCGAATATCAACTACGCCACCGGGCACGCCGTGTTCGAGGCTACCCACGGCACCGCTCCCAAATTGGCGGGGCTGGACAAGGTGAACCCGTGCTCTTTCCTGCTCTCTGCAGAGATGATGCTGCGCTACATTGGATGGGCGGAGGCGGCCGACCGCCTGGTGGGCGCCATCGAGCAGGCCGTGGCGGCCAAAACCGTGACCGCCGACCTGGCGGAGATGATACCGGGCAGCACCGAGCTGCCCACCTCCGCCTTTGCGGATGCTCTCATCGCCCACCTTTGAACCATGCCGGATCCCTCCTACGTCCACTCCGTCTTCAGCGCGATAGCGGAACGCTACGTGACCGCCAACCACGTGCTCTCCTGGGGCACGGATATCTCTTGGCGTCAGCGCGCGCTGCAAATCATCGCGGAGTGGAAACCGGGCAACCTGCTGGACATTGCCACAGGCACGGGGGACTTGGCGCTCGCCATTGAGGATGCCCTGCCGGAAACGGAGGTGCTGGGCACGGATTTCTGCCGCGCCATGCTGGATGTGGCGGAACGCCGCGGGCTGCGCCGCACGCTGGAGGCAGACGCCATGCACCTGCCGCTGCAGGATGCCTCGTTCGATGCCGCCACCGTGGCCTTCGGACTGCGCAACATGGCGGACTACCCCGCCGCGCTGCGGGAATTCCGCCGCGTTCTCAAACCCGGCGGCCACCTGTTGGTGCTGGATTTCAGCATGCCGGAGGGCGTGTTTGCCGCCCCGTACCGCCTGTATTTGCACCACGTGCTGCCGCGCCTGGCCGGATGGGTGACCGGGCATCCCGGTGCCTACGCCTACCTGGGCGACAGCATCGAGGCCTTCCCGCGCGGGGAGGCGTTCCTGCAATTGCTCCGCCAGGCGGGGTACGCGCACCCGCGCCACATCCCCCTCTCCATGGGAATTGCCGCCATCTACACGGCGGAGGCTGGGAAATGTACAATGTACAATGTACAATGTACAAATTGATTTTCCGTGCGCGCCGCGCGCGCATCCCATATTCGGGCTTTGGCGCGGTGCCGTTTACTTCTCCTGCGGGGAGAGGCGGCGGCGCAGGCTGTGGATGTACCAGAACAGACCCACCATCGCAATGAGCATGATGCACAGCGCGGCGAGCATGCCCCAGCACAGCCACTGCATGGATTGCATGGACTGTATGGATGCATCCATGGACGCCTGCATGCGGTCGTTGGCTGCGGTTTGCTCTGCCAGGCGCGCGTTCAGGGTGTCCTCCAGCTCCTTCTGCTCTTGGCGCACCTCAGCCTTGAAGTTCGTCATGCCGGCATCCCAGCCGCTCTTGACGGCGTGGCTGATGACCTGACCGCCGAGCGACTCCAAATCACCCGTCAAGTCACCGGATTGCGGGGCTTGCTGTTGCCCCGGCGGCAGCATTTCCTGGCGCTGCTTCTCCAGGAGCTTGGCCCCGATATTGACCACGCCGGAGGCAATCTTCCTGCCGTCGGGGTTCATCTCGGTGTCGTTTTCCAGCTTCTGGGCTTCCTTCTCCAGAAGCTTGACGCCCACCTTCAAGACGCTGTCCAGCACTTTGTCCGTGTCAATCTCCGCGCGACCCACCGGAGCCAGGGCCACGCACATCAGCAGTGTGAAAAGGATTTTCTTCATACCCTCCCATCTTAGCACACTGCATGCCCGATTGCAACTCCACATGCTCATCTTTCCTCATGATTGACGTTCAGTGAAATACAGGGCGACACCCAGGGAGAGGCCTACAGTATTCCCAATACTTATGCAAGCCCGGTGTTAGATTTTTTGTTGTTTTTTTCGTTTCATCAATGTTTTACCGCGAAAAAACACGGAATTCGGCACACCTTCACCACCGCCTTCCCCAAACGGACATTCTCTGCGACTCGCCTGTTATCATGCGTTATGGCAGAGATGAAGGCCTACAGTATTGGGAATGCTGTAGAATTCTGCCCGCGTTCTCCTGAGAACACTTTGGGAATAACGCATAGAACACAAACTCCATCGCATGAAATTGAAGCACACACACCTTTTCCACAAGGTTGCAAGGGCATCCTTCTTGTTAGCCGCAGCCTTCCTCGTCGGAGTGGGGCCCGCGCGCGCGTTCGTGACGGACAGCAAAACAGTAACCACCTTTGACACCACGGGAGTCACCGATGTGGCAGACGTGGACGTTTCCGTGGAATTCACAACCAGTACTTCGGAAACGCAGCCTTCGGCATATTTCAAGAACCTCTCATCACAGCAGGGTCCTCCCCACCTTGTTTCCGGCGCGGCCGGGGCTGATACCACCTTCATGGGAACAGAAAAGGACATAGCCGGCGGAAAGCAGTCATGGGAGTTGGCTCTCCAGTATTTGAACTCCGGTGATATCAATTCCCTCTCCACCATCACCCTTGCACTTGGAACCTATACCGTCAATACGGGTAACTGGGTAGGGCCAGACAAAAACCTTGGCACGAACATTCACTTTACGGCAACCATCAACACGACGGTAGGTGGCACCATAGGGGCTGACGGCAAGATGACCGGAGGCAAGCATGTCAACCTTGGTACCTTGGAAGGCTACCTGTACGATCCCGCCACCACCACGAGTAAAGATTGGGTCGGAACAGGCAGCGACAAAGTGCTGTCTACGCTTACCATAACGGATATTGTCACGGAATGGAATGAAGATGGATCCCGAAAGGCCGGGCGCCTGCCCACCGAGGGCGAGACTATCTCGTTGAACGGCTACGAGAACTATTGCGTGCATATCACCGCAGACTTCACGGCAGGTACGTCCTCTGTCAAAAAGCTGGGAGCCGGATTCGGCAGTATTGTCTACCAGAGCGAAACCGTGGTGGATGGATTCATCTGGCGCGGAACCGACAGCAACCACTACTGGAACGGAGCCAGTAACGACTGGGACAAGATTGTCACGGATCCCAAGACCGGAAAGGAGACAATTACCCAGGCCGAAATCTTCCAATCCGGCTATAACGCCATTTTCGACGGACAAGACGAGAACCACCAGGTCGTTTTCAACACCTCAAACGCAATTCTCGCGGCGGGCATTTTGATAACCACCGGGGAGTACACATTCGACATGCAGAACGGAGCCGCGCCCACGGCCAAAGTGTTGAACCTGCAGTCTGATGCCTCCCAGCTCAATATCACCGGCGAGGATAAGGTTTTGGCGGTGGACCGCGTAGTTGGTGTGGGCACCATTGGCAAAACGGGGGAGGGTAAGACCACGCTGCAGGCTTCCAAGGCGGAGGATGCTTCCGGCGGTGCGTTCACGGACTTCACCGGCAACATCAAGGTCAGAGACGGCGTGCTGGATATTCAATCTGCCACGGCACTGAGCATAGAGGACTTGATACTGGAGAACGGCGGCCAGCTTGAGGTGGGCCAGCAGATTATGGAGGTGAATGGCACGCTGAAAGGCGGCGGTGAGGGAACCGGAGCAAGCGCCGGCGACATCACGCTGGCTTCGGGTGCCACGCTGGATGCCTCCGATGCGGAGGGTAAAGGCGGCATCAACTTGACGGGTCGCGTGACCCTCAACTACGGCGTTGAGCTTTCCCAAAACGACTTTGATATCTTTTTCCCAGGGACGAAGCCCGGTGATGAGTACGACTTGCTGACGGTAACCGGTGATTTGAAACTGATGAACGAGGCAGGTCAGATCATTAATGCTACAGAACTGGGCGAGAACTATGATGCGGCGAACCTCTTTCCGAATTTCACAGAGGGGTACTTTACCCTGCGCTACGATGTAGCCCCTGGTTCCAACGTGGGGAGGTTCTACCTGTACACCGTGGTTCCGGAACCCGCCACGTGCACGCTGAGCCTGCTGGCGCTGGCGGCCCTGGCCGCCCGCCGCCGCAGGAAGAACGGAGCATGTTGAATTCCTGATGGGGCGTTGGCGCTAATCCACCCCGCCGTGCGGCGGGGTTCCGTGCCGAACAAATCAACGTGGTTGTCCCCAACCCTCTCGGGTTGGGCTACCGGTCTGGTCGCCATTTCATGGCTCAAGGTTAGCCGCGCGTGCAGCGCGCGGGGGTGGTGGTGAACGCCACGGATGGTGCCAACGGGTGTGGTTGGTAGGCGTGCGTTGGCGCTAATCCACCCCCGCCGCATGGCGGGGTGGATTCGGGGGCGGCGTGCGCCAACCACCACGCCCGTTACCACCAATCATTGCACCCCTATTGCGTTTCATGCCACATTTCTTGGGGACACATGCGGAATGCGGTGATTTGTGCATTTGTTTCTTTACATCGTGGTGGCATCTGTTAGAATGCAGGCCAGTAGAGAAGAAACGCCATGATACGCCATACAGCCGCAGCCGTTTGCCTAGCCCTATCCGCCGCCTTTGGAGCGGACATCTGCCAACCCGCGCAGGAAGTGATTCAGCGCTTCACCGGGGGCAAGGTGCCCGTGAAACTCAACGCCGTGAAGAACAATGAACCGGACCACTATCGCGTGGAGGTGAAGGACGGCACGGTGGAGGTGAGCGGCAACTCACCCGTGGCGCTCACGCACGGGTTCTACGCCGCCCTCAAGGAGCAGGGGCGCGGCATCTGCAGCTGGAGCGGCAACCGCGTGGAGCCCGGCGCCTGGGCCAACGGCTCCGCCACGGAGGGTTCCACGCCCTTCCGCTACCGCTATTATTTCAACGTGGTGACCTTCGGGTACACGATGGTGTACTGGGACTGGAAGCGCTGGGAGCAGGAAATCGACTACATGGCGCTGCACGGCATCAACATGCCGCTGGCGCTGGTGGCGCAGGAGGCCATCACCGCGCGCGTGTTCAAGCGCCTGGGGCTGACGGAGGATGAAATCCAGCACTACTTTGTGGGCCCGGCGCACCTGCCGTGGATGCGCATGGGCAACATCAGCGCGCTGGACAGCCCCATGCCCA
>CALCWC010000057.1 GCA_937905985.1 uncultured Verrucomicrobiales bacterium
TGATGTCCAACCCGTCCGCCAGGCTGGCTTGCCTGTCCGTTCCGGCAATCAGGCCATCCGACACTCTCAGCTCCTTCAGCAGGCCCTCCTTATCCGTATTGAGAGCCTTGATGGTGGTCTTGCCGGCGGTGACGGTGGAGGCTCCATTCAGCGAGACATCCTTGGAGAGCGTGTGGGTGCCGAGGTTCAGCGTGGCGCTGTCTTTCAGGGTGATGGTGCCGGAGCCCTTCAGGTTTCCGCAAAGGGTGAGCGATTGCCCCGCCTCCATGGTATGGTCGCCATCGAGAGAGCCGTTGCCGATGGTGGCTGTGTTGTCGTAGAGGTGGATACGGTTGCCATTCTCGCCACCCACGTGGAAGGTGTTGCCTCCCAGATCCAATGCGGAGCCCTCATTCAGTTGGATGTAACCGGTGATGCTGGTGCCCGCCAGCAGGGTCAGCTTATCGTCTTCAGGCACAATCAACTGGTCGCACTCAATTATGCCGTTGCCGATGGTGGCTGTGTTCCCGTTCAATGAGATGAGCTTGGCGAGGGTGTGCCCGTTCAAATCCAGCGTGGCATTGTTATTCAATGCCACGTCATTCCTTCCGCCGATCTCAAAGGAAGACTCCTCATATCCGAGCAGGTCGCCGCACAGGGTGAGCTTGCTGCCAGCTTCCACAGTCATAAGTCCATTCAATCTTCCAGCTCCTATGGATGCGTCACCGGTTACTTTCACTTTGAGGCAGAGGAAGTGGGATTGTTGCAGGTCCAGCGCGGCTCCCTCTCCCAGGGTTATGATTAAATCGCGTTGTTCTTCGTTGCTGGTTTTTAGCTTAAGTGTACCATTGGCTACGGAGAGAGAGCTGCTATATCTTTCCAAGAAAAAGCAGTTGCCTGAAATTTTTTGAAGGCTCATGTAGAAGGTGTTGCCGCCCAGGTCCAACGTGGAGTATTGTCCAAGCTTGATGACTCCGGTGACGGAGGTGTTCTCCAGAAGGGTTAGCCCGTAGGTCGCGGTCAAGTCTCCCTCAATCGTGCCGTTGCCGATGATGGACGAAGCGCTACCCAGGGAGAGATTGGAGGTGAGTCCGGAGGACAGGCTGTGCCCGCCCAGGTCCAGCGTGGCGTTGGCTTGCAGGGAGATGGTGCCCGTGCCGGAGAGGTCGCTGGACAGCGTGAGCCTCTTGCCCCCGTTCACCGTCACCTTGCCGTCGGCACCAATGGAGCCGTTGCCGAGGGTGGCGTGGCCTCCGTCCACCGAAACGTTGGCGGAGAGTTCGTGCGTGCCGAGGTTCAGCGCCGCATAGTCGCCCAGGGAGATGGTACCCGTGCCGGAGAGGTTGCCGCTCAGGGAGAGCGTCTTGCCGCTTCCCACAAGAAGATTGCTCTCAATCGCGCCGTTGCCGATGGAGGCGGAAATCCCGTCCAGGGTGACGGAATTGGAGAGGGACTTGCCGCCCAAATCCAGCGTGGCGTTGTAGCCCAGGGAGATGCCCCCCGTGAGCGCCAAGCCCTCGCCGGGCCAAGTGAAGGAGGCGTTTGGGGCCAGGGTGAGATTGCCGTAGATGGTGCCGTTGCGGATGGTGGCATTGCTGCCGTTCACAATGACGCCGGTGGAGGTGGTTTTGGAGCCGAGGTCCAGCGTGGCATTGGTGCCCAGGTGGATGGTGCCCGTGCCTTCCAGGTTGGAGCTCAGTGTGAGCGTCTGGCCCTCACCCACGGCAAGGTTGCCGCCCAGCTTGCCGTTGCCGATGCTGGCAGTCTTCCCGCCCAGGGCTACATCGGTGGAGACTTTGTAGTTGCCGAGATTCAGTTTCGCGCCTTCTCCCAAGAGGATTGTCCCCTTGCCGTCCACGTTTCCACTGTTTACAGAGAGAGTCGCGCCTGCGGCCACGTTCATATTGCCGTTTAGCGTTCCGCCGTTGATGTAGGCCGTGGCGTTCTCGCTTACAAAGACGTTGTTGGTGAGGGTGTGCCAGTTGAGGGCCAGCCCGGTGTTGTCGCTCAGATAGATGGAGCCCTCACCGGAAAGGTCGCTGCTCAGCATGAGGTCCTTTGGTTGGGATTTCGAGGTTGTTACGAAGACATCGCCGTTGAGCGTGCCGTTGCCGATGGTGGCTCCCCAGTAGCCCCCGGTCAGGCTGACGTCTTTGTCAAGCGTGAACCCGCCCATATCCAGCGTGGCGAGGTCTCCCAGATAGATGGTGCCCGTGCCGGAGAGGTTGCCGCAGAGCGTCAGCGTGTCATACGCCGCCACGGTCATGTCGCCGTTGATGGAGCCCTTGCCGAGGGTGGCGCTCCCGGACAAGGTAACAGCTCCCGTAACGGTGTTGCCGCCCAGGTTCAATGAGGATTTGGCACCAAGGCTGACACCGCCCGTAACGGTGGTGTGCTCCAGCAGCACCAGGCTCTTGTTCTCCGCCACGGTCAGATCGCCGTTGATGGTGCCGTTGCCGATGGTGGCAGAGCTTCCGGATAGGGTGACGGCTCCGGAGATGGCGTTCTTGCCCAGGTCCAGTGAGGCGTTGTCGCCCAGGTTGACGCCGCCCGTGATGGTGGTGTTCTCCAGCAGATTGATGCGTGAGCTCGCCTTCAGGGACAAGTCTCCGGTAATCGCGCCGTGGCCAAGGTAGCCGCCATCTCCGGAAGAAGAGACCGTGGTGTCGACAAAGTTGACGCTGTTGCCGCCAAGGTCCAGGGTGGCACCCTCGCCCAAGTTGAAGTTGGTGCCGGACGTTGCGAAAGTGTTCGCCAATAGGGTAAGCGTCTTGCCTGCCGCCACGTTCAGTATGCATTTGCAAATCTCACCATTGCCAAGGGTAGCATTTCCATCCACCTTAATAAGGCCCTCTGTGCCCGTTCCCCCGTAGTTTTTGACCGAATATCCGCCAACATTCACCATGGCCCCGTCTTGTAATATCAAATTGCCTCCACGGCCATTCAGTGCATTGTCCAAGGTTAGCTTGCCGGTGTTCTGCACGGTCAGGGAACCCTCAAGGTTCTTGCAATCCAAAGAGGCTTCCCCTCTCACATAGATATCGTTTGCAAAATGTACATTATCGTTCATTGAGGAAAGTCGCAGACGACCTCCGTACAGAAAGATGTCACCGTGACCTAGCCAGACCGGTTCTTCGTCACCAAACTTGCTTGGTCTGAATTTATCATCGATACAGGTTGTGCCTCCGTATATGAATGTGTCACCCTCGTAGGTGCAGTCGCATCTAATGATGAGATCGCCTTCTCCTCGCTTTGTTAAATTCATATTCCCATAAATTCTGCCACTAGAATATGTGTCAAAGGTGTAGGGGTTTCCAGCACTGTTGTCCACAAGCATGCTCCCTGGGGATACTTCCTGCACCATGATATACGATCTCTGGCAGTTATTATCGAACACCACATCGTCACCATCTAGGAAGGCTACGACTTTGCCGTCCTTATCCTTCCAGTTCTCTTGCAAGTCATTCCAATATTCATCTTTCGCTCCGGTCCAGTACAGAATTATCCCTTGGGCTTCCACAGTAAGTCCGGCCAGCAGCAAAAGTAATGCAAGTGTCTTTTTCATGGCAAAATTCCAC
>CALCWC010000058.1 GCA_937905985.1 uncultured Verrucomicrobiales bacterium
AAACCTACCACCACTTTTTTGTGTCTTCTCGAAATTTTATGGGACGGCAGTGATCTTAAATCCCCAATCCAAAATCCCAAATCCTGCGTCTAATTGAGGTTTTGGGATTTAAGATTGGGGATTTAGGATGTATTAAATCCGGGTGCGCGGGGTCAATCCAGCATCCTGAAAGTGGCGGGGACCTCGCCCACGGGCTTGTTGTTCACCTTGAGGGAGCAGGATGCCTGGGTGGCGCTGCCGAAGGTGAATTCCGCGCTCAGGGTCTCCTTCTCGCCCTCCAGGCCCTCCCATTCCTCGCCGTAGGTGATGTTGAACACGGCGTTGGCGCTCTTGCCGCCCTTGAGGGGATCGTAGGTGTAGGTGAGCGTGCCTTGCACGGGGCTGCCGTTGTTGGTGCGCGTCACCCTGCAGGTGCCGCTCTCGTCGAACGTGAAGCTGTAGCTCGTCTCCGTTCCCTGCAGCTCCAGCGAGCGCCCCTTGAGCAGCTGGTCCGGGTCGTCGGATTCCGTCTTGGGGTCCGTGGAGCCGGGGTGGCGGTTCCAGCCGGGGTCGGTGGAGCCGCCACCACCGCCGCCTCCGCCGCCTCCGCAGGCGCAGAGGGTGGTGGCGATGGTGATTCCTGCCAGCAGTTTGATGATGTGGGATGTCTTCATATGTGTAAATCCTTTCTGGGTTTTCTGGTTGAACTCAAATCAGAAGCGGAGGGTGGCGCCGATTCCGGCGTTGTGGCTGTTGTTGTGCTTCGCGCCCTCGAAGGAGTACGTGGCGTTCACGCTCCAGTGGTCGGTGATGGCGTAGGCCCCGCCCACGGTGATACTGGCGCCGATGCGGCCGGGGTTCGCCCCGCGGCGCCGCATATCCAGGGCGGCTGTCGGGTTGTGCCGCGACATGTCGCCCGTCAGCGCCGCTTCCGCAAACACCGTGCCGTGGCCGATGGCGTGCGTGACTCCCGCGCCCACTTCCGCGCGCAGGTTCTGTACGGAGCCCGTGTGCGCATCGGCGATATGCCCGCTGTTCGTGGCTGTGTACTCCAGCCCGCCGAAGTAGTTCAGCGCGGTGTTTTCGCTGATATACATCACATCATTGGCGTGTACGGTCAGCGTGCCGCTGTTCTGCGTCCAGCGCTCGCGGGAGTATCCCAGCGTGCCGCGGGATTCCGTCTTGCCGTATCCGGCGGCGGCCTCCAGCCACAGGCTGTTGGCTCCGCGGGAGAACACCCTCGCGCGGCCGAAGACGCCCGCGTGCTGGGTGTCCTGCTTCACCCGGCTCATGCCGAAGGTGCTCACGCTGTTCCAGGTGTGGCCAATCGCCACGCCTGCGGCTCCATGCTCCCCGGCGTTGAACTCCACGCCCAGCGCGGCGCCGTACAGGGTGTTGTCAGCCCCCGCGTGGCCGTGCGCGGAACTCTGGCGCGTGTGCGAGCCGATGGCATCCGCCCACACCGCCGTGCGTCCCGTGCCAATCGCGCGCAGGCTCTGGTGGCGGCCGTTGAGCGTGCCCATGAAGGCGTGCTGCGCGTTCACAATGCCCCAGTCCGCCTGCACCAGGGCGTCCGCCACGCCTGCCGCCAGCGTTTCCGTGACGGGGGGTTCAAACTCCCCGCCCAGCATGGCGGGGTCGCCCGCCTGTGCTGTCATCCGCTTCAGCGCTACGCTCTTCGCAGCGGTTTGCCTCAGGGTGATGGCCGTTCCCGTGTTCTGGATGTCGTAGGTGCCGGTCGCCAGGTCAAAGAGCGCGTTGAGCGACTTGCCGGAGCTGTTGGTGATGCTGCCCGTGGCGGTGACGAGGGTGTAGAGCGTGCCCTGCGAGATGCTGCCGGTGTAACCCAGGCTGCCGCCTGCAATCGTCAGGTCGCCGTGCACCTGGAACGCATTTGCCGCATTTGTGGCTAGCCCCAGGGTGAGCGTGGAGCCGCTCGCCGTCTTGAGGTTGCCGTAGAAGTCGGCTCCCGCGCTCGCGTTCAAGGCGTGCCCGCCGAGCGTGTAGGAGGCATCCGGACGCAGGCGCATGATGGCGCCGTTCTGCAGCGAGATGTCGCCGTCCACCGTGATGGCGGTGAACAGGGAGGCACCGTTGTTCACGGTAATGTTGGCCTCCATGCTGCTCTTCTCCAGCAGGGCGAGCGCGCCTTGCTGCACGGTCACGCCGCCGGTGAACTTGTTCTTGCCGCCCAGCTCCACGCGTTTGGCACCGGTCTTGGTGAGCGTGGTGCCGGTAATGCCGGTGCCGATGTAGCCCTGCTGCACGGTGGATGCCCCGGAGGCGTTGATGCTGCCGCCGGTGATGTTGCCCCTGGTGAGCGTGAGCCCGGCGGTCTTGAGATTGCCCGTGAGCGTCAGCTCCTCGGCGTACAGCAGCTCGCCGTTCTTGCCATCCGCGCCGCCCTCCGTCGCCAGCGTGAGCGCCTTCACCGAGCCGCCGTTCGCCGTGAGCGCGGCGGTGCCGGTCACGTTCACGCCCTTGGACGAGATGTCCTTGCCGTTGAGGTTGAGCGTGCCTTCCTTCAGGGTGATGGAGCCGCTGCCCGCCGTGCTGTTCTGTGCGATGGTGAGCGTGCCCTCGCCGTTCTTGGTGATGATGGAGCAGGTGTCTGCCAGAGAGGCGCTGCTGGTCTGGCCCTTCTTGATGTCCAGCGTGCCGCCCGCAAGCGTCAGCTTGTCCGTGGCTGCATCCATCACCAGCGTGCCGCCCTGCATGTCGATGCTCTTCAGCTTGCCGCCGGCGGCCTTGGTGATGGCGCTCACGCTCGCGCTGTCCGTTCCCGTCAGCAGGTAGCTGGTGTGGTCCACCACGCCGTCGCCGGTGGTGGCCTTGCCGTTCGTTCCCAGCGTGAGCTGCTCGCCGCTCCTCAGCCCGCTGTGGGTGATGGTGGTGCCGCCGTTCTTGGTGGTGCCGCCGTTCACGATGGTGACGCTGCGCCCGGTGGTCATGGTGAATCCGCTGTTGCCGGTCTTGCCGTTCACGTCCACATGGGTGGTCTCACCGTCGGTGAGGGTGAGGGCGGAAGCATCGTACGTTCCCTTCAGCGTAACCGTGCCGCTGTTTTCAATGGCCTGCCTCAGGGTGAGGGTGAAGCCCTTCTCCACGCTCACCACGCTGCCGGAGCAGGAGGTGGTGATCTTGTTGCCCACCCCGTTGGCGGCAATCTCCAGCGTGCCGCAGGAGAGAAGCACATCCCCGGTGCCCAGTGCGTTCGCGTTGGTCACGCGCAGCACGCCTCCCGTGTACACTCCCGTGCCCCCGGTGTAGGTGTTGCCGCTGCTGAGCGTCACCCTGGAGCCCTCGTTCACCACCAGCTGTTTGGAACCGCTGATGGTGGCGGAAATCGTGCCTGCACTGGCGGTAACCTTTGCCCCGGAGATGCTGCCGCCCACGTTCACGGCCCTGGTGACTTCAATATAGCCGCCCGTGGCGTGCAGCTTGTCCGTGGCGGCGTCAACCGTCAGCGTGCCGCCCTGAACATCGATGGATGTGAGCTGGCCTCCCGCCTTCTGGTTGATGGCGCTCACGCTCGCCCTGTCCGTTCCCGTCAGCAGGTAGCTGGTGTAGTCCACCACGCCGCCTGCCGTGGCCTTGCCGTCCGTTCCCAGCGTGAGCGTGCCGCTCTTCAGGCCGCTGTGGGTGATGTTGGCGCCGCCGTCGACGGTCTTGCCGCCATTCACCAGGGTGACGCTGTACCCGCCGCTCTGCTCAAACCCGCTGTTGCCGGTCTTGCCGTTGATGTCCACGTGCGTGGTACCGCCGTGCTTGAGCTCCAGCGCGGAGGCATCGAACGCGCCCTTGAGGGTGAGCGTGCCCGTGTTGACGATGGCGTCCTTCAGCGCGAGCTTGTAGTCGCTTGTGATGGTGATACCGCTGGTGCTGCCGCTTGTAATGGTGTTGGAGAACCCGTTGGCGGCTATCTCCAGCGTGCCGTTCGTGAGCGTGACCTTGCCCGTGCCGAGGGCGTCCTTGTTGCCGATGCGCAGCGTGCCGTCGATCACCTTGGTCTCCCCGGTGTGGGAGTTGGCGCGGTTGATGGTCACGGCACCCTTGGCGGTCACGGTGGAGCTGCCGCTCAGCGCCGTGTTCAGCGTGCCTGCCTTGGCGGTTACGGCGGTGTTCTGGGCGGTGCCGCCCACCGTTACGTTTTGCGTGATGCTCAGCGTGCCGCCGGTGGCGTTGATCAGGTTGGTGGCGGCGTCAACCGTCAGCGTGCCGCCCTCCACCTGAATGCTCTTCAGCTGGGCGTCCGCCTTCCGGTTGATGGCACTCACGCTCGCGCTGTCCGTTCCCGTCAGCAGGTAGGTGCTGTAGTCCACCGCATCGTCTCCGGTGGAAGCCTTGCCGTCCGTTCTCAGCGTCAGCACCTCGCCGCCCTTCAGGCTGCTGTGGGTGATGGTGGCCCCGGCGTTCACCGTGGTGCCTCCGCTCACCACCGTCACGTTGCGGCCCCTGGTCAGGGTGAAGCCGCTGTCTCCGGTCAAGCCGTCGGTGTTGATGTGGGTGACGCCGCCTTCCGAGAGCGCCAGCGCGGAGGCATCGAATATACCCTTCAGGGCGAGCGTGCCCATGTTGGTGATGGCCTTCTGCAGCGTGAGCGTCTTGCCGCTCGCCACGTTGATGGCGCTCTGCCCGGTGGCTGTGATGGCGGAGCCGAAGGCGGGCAGGGTGGCCGTGTCGCCCGTCAGGTTCACGGTCGCGCCGTTGAGCTGCACCGCGTACTTGCCGTCCGTCCCGGTCAGGTCGATGTCATAGGTCGCGTCTTCCAGCGCCAGTGTGCCGCCGGTGCCGCTTGCCGCCCCGTGCAGCCCGCTCAGGCTGCCGCCGCCCTGCAGCCGCAGCGTGCCGCCGTTGAGCGTGGTTCCTTGTGTCGCCTCAATGGCAGACGTGAACGCCAGCTCGCCCTCATCCACGCGCAGCGTGCCCTCGAACTCCGTCAGGTCTCCGCTGAACGTCTGCGTGCCGCTGCCCTTCTTCACGAGGCTCAGCCAGAAGAACACCTGGCCCTGGAACTCGTAGTCCTCTGCCGCATTGATGGTCAGCGTGTGCTTGTCAGGCGTAATGTGCATGCCGAAGTTGTCGATCTGGTCCTTCTTGGCTGCCGCTGCGCTGTAGGTGCCGCTGTACAGGTAGGTCGTCTTGGACGATTCCGTGTCGTCGATACCCCCAATGGTGATGTCGCCGCCCACGCCGAACCCGGCCATGCCGTACGGCAACTGCTTGACATCCACCATGCCGTGCGCCTCCATGCGCACCGCGCCCTTGATGGTGCCGGATTTCAGCTCCACCACCTGACCGTGGTCATAGGTTGGGTAATACTGCTCCTTGTAGTAGTGCGGGGTGAAGATGACGAGGTCCCCATCATATCCACCGGGGGCTGTATCCTTGATGGTGGTGTTGGTCACATATACGTCCGACGACGTGCCCAATTCAAGCGTGCCGTTGCCGGAGAGGGTGTTGACGATGATGTTGTGGAAGTGCCTGGGTTCCGGTTCATTCTCTTCAATATCCTGGACAGAGTTGGTCAGCGAGCCGCCGCCGTCCACCTCCAGGGCCTCGATGATGTGCTTGCTGTCCACCTCGCGCTCCAGGTGCACCAGCGTGTATTGACCGCCGTCGCGCAGCTTCAGGTTGTGGAACGTCAACGGCTCACCGCCCTTGACCGCCCTGTAGTAGGTCGTCAAGTGCCCGGATACCGTCACGTTGTCCTGCAGCCCGGTGTGCAGAGGGGTCTCCGCGGAGCCGGCGGTGACGTAGCCCTCCACGTTCACCGAGATGTCCGGGCTGATGTTGACCTGGCCGTCGGGTGCCAGCTGGTAGGTGGCGTTGGGCTCAATGGTGAGCGTGCCGGTACCGTCCACCACGCCGGTGAAGGTTCCGTTGCCGCGCAGGCTGAGCTCGCCGCTCTTGTTGATGGTGTAGTTGCGGGAGGCGGTGAGGACGCGCAGCGTGGTGCGCTGGGATTCATCCTCCGCGCCGATGATGAGCGTGCCGTGGAATTCCGTCGGGTCCTTCTTGGAGTAGTAGGTGACGCCCTGCGTTGTGGAGGAGTTGCTGAAGCGCAGCTCCGTCGTTTCATCGCCCGTGAAGATGCCGTACACCTCCGTGTCCATCGAGGTGTGGATGTTCAGGTGCGCCCCGTTGAGCAGGTGCACCTCGCCGTTCAGGGCCCCCGTGTGCAGCACCGTGTGCATGGCGCCGTCCAGCGTCAGCTTCGCTCCCTCCGCCATTTCCAGTCCGTTGATTATCTCGTCTGCCGGCAGGTCCAGCGTGAGCCGGGAGTTGCTTCCCATGTTGATGTCGGCATTCGGGATGCCCAGGGTTGATGTGACCTCCACGCCGCTGCCCAGCGTAACGGCGTGGCAGGCGCTGATAGCGCCGCCTTTGCCCATCTCCAGGGTGTATGTCCCCTGGGTGAAGGTCATACTGTACGGGGATACGGTTCCTACCACGGTGATGGTGGCACTTCCGTTGTGGTTGAAGAAAACATCCTTCTTATCGCTGGGTGTGCTGCTCTTGCCGTCCCACAGGGAGGAAGCCCAGGTGCCGCTGCCGCCGGTCCATGTCAGCACCTCCGGCTGTTTGTAGGTGAGTTTGAGCTGCCGGCCGCTGAGCGTAATGTCGCCGCAGTTGGTGGTGATGTCGGTCCAGTTCGTCACGCTGCCGCTCACGTTCATCAAAATGTAGCTCTTCCCGTTTTCCAACGTGCCGTCCACCGCCAGCTCGCATGCGCCCTGCACATTCAGGTCGCCCGTGAGCGTCAGCAGCTGCGTGGTCTTGTTGTCGTAACCCAGGGTGAAGTGCAGGATGGAGTCCGTCTCCAGCGTCAGCGTGGTGGTGAGCGTCGCGCTGCCCGTCACCGCCAGCGTGCCGGTGGACTCCACCAGGAGCCCCTCGCTGAACCTGGCCGTGCTGCCGTCCGCCAGCTCCAGGATGCCAAAGTCGTCCACATCGCCTGTTTGCGCGGTGAGCGTGGCCTGGTTCCCCAGGGAGAGCGCGCCCATGGCCACATTCACCGTTCCCGCCGGGATGCCCACCTGGGAGAACGATGCCCGCGCGCTGCCAATCTTGGTGATGGCATTCGCCTTCAGCGTGGCTCCGGTGGTTCCGGTGAAGGTGTAGGCACCCCGGGTGTTGTTCAAGAGCAGGGAGGGCGTGGCCAGCGCACCCTTCAGGTTCACGTTCTTCTGCGTCGCCTCATCGTTGAACTCCACGGCGCGGCCCTCATGGTAGTAGCTGGCGTAGTAGCCATCCAGGGCAAACACCTGCCAGGCGGCGTTCTTCCCCGGCAGCTCCACCGTCGTGGCGGCCGCGGCATCCGTGCTGCTCCAGGTGTTGGCCGCGCCCGTCCACGTCAGCGCCTCGCTCGTGTACTCGTCGTACATCTTCTGCAGGACCACCGGCGTGTTGATGTAGGTGATATCGCAGATGTTCCATGCACTGTTGATAAGAGTCCAATCCTTCGTGTGCGCCGCGTCCTCGTACAGGTGAAGGTCGCCCCGGGCGTTGATTCCCACATACACCTGCGTCACGGAGTAATTCCTGTCGTCCGAATTCGCAAGGTACAGGGATTCCAGCTGCCCGTCATTCCGAACGGTGAAGCCGTAGCACGACATCGCGTGCCCTTGGTTTATATCGTTCAGTATGCCTATGTAGGCTATCTGCCCGTATACCTTCCGGTTGCCGTCGCGGTCCAACCCGAACGCCTCGAACAAGAAGTCCGTGGCCGATATCAGCGATGTCTTGTCGCCGTCCAGGTAGTATACCTCGCGGGATGCCGCCTTCCCCGTGAAATAGTTGGAGAAGTAGGCCGCCTTATCCGCTCCATCCACCAGCTGAGAATAGCCTGACTTGTCTTCCCTGGTGTTTTCGCCAGATGCCAGGAACCACTCCACCGCCATTTCCGCATCGCCGCCGGCTGCGTAGCCGCTCCGGTCCTCCTGCGTCCAGTTGTCGTAGAACAGCATGTGGATGTCCAGGCTCTGCGTGCCTCCCAGCTGCTGCAGGTTCGCAGAGTCGTACGTGTAGCCGTAGGGCAGGGGGGCATCCCCCTTGTAGAACACGCCGTAATAGCTCTCCCAGTACTGGAGCAGGTTCGCACCCACGCAGTACCAGCAGGAGTTGCCGTCGTTCACCAGCTTGTCGAACGCGCTCGGCACAAAATACGTCCCCTGCACCCGGCGCGCCAAATCTCCCAGGAAACTGAAATTCCCGCCGTTCTTCTGGTACAGCTCCTGCGCCCCGCGGTACGGTTGCTCCCCCGTTTGTTTCCAGTACAAACCCTTGCCCGTATCATAGAACCGCGTGGATTCCGTTATCTTTCCCAAATTCACGCCGTCCGCCGAATACGTCTCGGACGCCGTTGCCGCCGTGACCCCCGCTACGGAGAATAGAATCGACAATAACAAGCTAACGTAAGGTGATGTCGGTTTCATACATGAAAAATATTAGCCCCATTATCTCCCCCCCTGCCTGTTCCGTCAAGGCAAAACGCAGCAAAAGTGCCTCAAAAGGCGCATCTGGAGAAACTCCGGATGCGCCTTGATAACCTTTGCGGCGTAGCCGCCTAACTTACAAAATCGTCAATCGTAAATTGTAGATTGTAAATTACTTGCGTCTCCGGCGCCTCTGGCGCGGCATTATTTCCAATCTGTACTTCGCCCCCTTGTGCTTCGCCCCTTTCTTTCGCTTTTTTGGGTAAAAAACTTTCAATTTTCAATTTTTTTGCAAATTCGGCTTGCCTTGGGGTGGCAAATGCGGTATGCTACCCTCGTAAATGCGTGTGGAGAAATTTATCCACACCGTTGCAAATTTTTGAAAAAACACAAACAAAACAAACAGAAAATCAGTCATGAAACTTAGACTTCCGAATAAGCTTCAGGCTGCTCTTATGGCAGCACTGGCATCAGTTTCATTCACCACTCTCAGCTCAGGCACCCTCTCCGCTGCCTTCTTCTTCGGCAGCCAGGCCTTCGCTGAGGAAGCCGCCGATAACCCCGCTGCAACCATCGACATCGGAGACACCAACCTCGACCCCCAAGCTGCCATCGACGAAGAAGAGGGTAAGGGAGAGGCCAAGGAGCCCGGCTCCGCCCCCATCAACCAGGCCGGGTTCAACGGTATCTACGGCAGCAGCGACGACTTCGACCGTCAATCCACCGCCGAAGCCGCCACCGAAGCCTCCATCGACACCGAGAATGGGGGAACCGCTGGTCAGGCGAACTACACCGGCACCTCCGCCGACCTCCCCTCAGACGACCTCGGCTTCACCTCCAACCCCTATGCCTCCGGCTCTTCTAACGGTTCGGTCGTGGATTCCCCGGTGCCCTCATTCACCCAGGCTCCGCAAATCGCACCCACAGGCGGTTATTCCGCCGCCGGCATCGGTTCCGGCAGCAGCACTTCCAACGAGACCACCACCTCCCCCGTCTCCGTCTTCGGTAACATCGGCTCTGGTCTCGGTGCCTTCGGCGCCTCCTCTGTCAGGCTCGCCGCCCCTGTCAGCGTCTCTTCCCCCGCCACGTTAGGTGATGCGGGATCTTCTGCCGCCAGCCCTATCACCACTTTGGGCAATATCATGTACATTGGTGATTCCATTACCAATGGGCATGGTGGTCGAATCTCCTGGCGCTGGGATATGTTCAAGCTGCTCACGGACAATGGTGTGACCCAGGTGGAAGAAGGTATCAGGACCGGGCGCAACGGTGATTCTTCCGACCACGTCGGCGCAACATACGGTGGCAGCACCTTTGCCAACCTTCACAGTGCGCACTCATCCGGCCGCGCATACGAAGTTTCCGGGCGAAACTCCAAGGGGCAGTACGACAGGTCCAACATCAAGAACTGGCTGGGGCAGTCCGTCACCAAGACCGATAGCCAGCCCTATACCGGCAACGTGTATTCTAATACGGCACCCAACGCCACCGGCGGTGCCCCGGATACCTTTGTCATGATGATTGGCATCAACGATTACCTGTCGGACGATTTCAGCGACGAATATGTTGTCCACCACAACCTGTTGGGCTATAATAAGGCTACTGAATCGTTTGACGGCACGCTGGCGAGCGGCAGCGGGACTTGCGACTACGATGTCATCTACAACTCCATGCACACGGCCAATCCGGATGCCGTCATCTATATCAGCAAGCTCACGCCGGAAGGTTCTTCCGGCAACCGCTCCAGCGAAAAATACGTCAGCGCCCTGAACAATTTCAACGACCTGCTGGTGCTCTGGGCTGCGGAGAAGAACGCCAAGGACGGGCAGCATATTGTGGTGCTGGATCCCAACGCCGGTCTTGTGGATGTGACGAACAGTCTGGTGGGCACTACTTCCGGAACTGTAGTGCCCGGCTTAGGCAATCCCGCATTCTTTGATGACGGCCTGCACCCCAGCGTGCAAGGTGAGCTCATCATCTCCGGCAATATTGCCAAGGGCATGGGCTTGGGCGGCCGCACCGCCGGCCAGTACCGCAAGGCTGCCACCGATTTCTCACAACAGATTTCAGCCGTTCCGGAAGGCGCCACCAATGTCTCCATGAGCGGCAACTCGCTGGACTTTGGCGCTGCAGAGGCCTCCTCCGCCACCTTTGCCTGGGATAGTGCGGACCTCTCCCACGGCAGCACCGTGGAGTTCTCCCTCTTGCTCGGCAATGGTGAGACCGGCGGCTGGGATACCACCACTGATTTTGCCATAACCCTGGACGACGGCTCCCATGCCGGCACGCTCAACATCAACGAGGCCTACATCAAGTGGGGCAGCAAGCTTCTCTACAGTCAGGATGCATCCCTGCAGGGCAATGATGCCATTCGCATCGCCTATGTCAACGGCAATGCGGCAGAGAGCCTGGACGGCGGCTTCTATGTGTGGCTGGGCGATATGATGATCGGTGAGGCCCTTTCCTCCTCCTCTTCCACCGCCGCGGGGGTTACCATGTCCTACTCCGGCAGTGGCACGGCTCTGGTCAGCTCCCTTGCCATGGAAGGTACGGGCTCCTTTGCTCCCAACACTTCCCGCAGCTACAATGCCGATTACGCGTTCATTTCCGCTGGCAACCTCGATACCAAGAACACCAGCCAGGGGATCAAGGAAGTGGAAAGCTGGACTCTCTTGAGCGATCGCACATACGCGAACGCCCCCGGCAGCTGGGACCGATCCGCCTCTGTGAGCGATTCTCGTACATATACTGGTGCTGTCAGGAGCACCACGGTGACTGGCGACATCGATGTCCGCTATTCTGGAAACGATAATACCGGTGCGTGCGATGGCGTGATTGCCGTGTATGAAAATAACGCCACCGTGACCGGAAACGTCTATCTCCAGTTTGATGCGCCAAATGCCATTTATAAGCATTGGACTGGAGGTGGCGGCATGGCTGAGGCCTCCGCCTCCCTGGTAGGTACGTACAACGGAGCCATCAATGGCAGTTTCACCGCCGTTATCAATGCCGGTTCTTTTGACTCCTCCGTGTATGGTGGAGCCTACACTGGCAATACGTCCATCACCGGTGGAACAAACGTGTATATCAACGACGGCCATTTTGCTGGCAACATCTTTGGAGGCGGCAGGACCGGCTCCATCCAGAACAGCTCCCGCGTCACCATAACCGGCGGTTCCATCACAGGCAGCGTCTACGGCGGCGGTTCTGGCGGCACCATCACCGGCGGAACCTTCGTTACCGTCACCGGCGGCTACATTGCCGGCAACGTTTACGGCGGCATGGCCGGCGAGACGGACGGCCACTATACCGGTTCTGTCACCGTGCAGGACAACTTGGCCGTTATTCAGGGCAACATCTATGCCGCAGAGGTGACCTTCAAGGGTATCTCCACTGGTACATCCAAGTATGGGCCGGCACATTATGCCGGCCAAATCCATGCCACAGACACGTTCAACCTGGACAACTATACTGCGTCTGACATCCGTGCCGCAATCGTTACCAAGAACCTGGTCCTCAAGAACGGCACCAAGACCACT
The DNA here is from genome assembly GCA_937905985.1 of uncultured Verrucomicrobiales bacterium. Classification (GTDB taxonomy): domain Bacteria; phylum Verrucomicrobiota; class Verrucomicrobiia; order Verrucomicrobiales; family Akkermansiaceae; genus Akkermansia. The sequence continues at coordinate 11,957 of CALCWC010000058.1, forward strand.
ATCCGCGACCTCACGCTCACTGCCTGCACCATTACCGTGGAGGACACCAGCGAGGGTACTATCGCCGGCACCCTCGCGCTGGGCAACACTGCCACCTACACCGGCAATCTCACGTTGCAGGACGGCCTCGTGATTGACATGGTGGGTTCCGGTAGCGGGAGCGTCTATTCCGATGGCGAAAATGGCTTCATCGTGGGTGGTGAGGTCACCGTCATGCAGCGCGGTACTTCCGGTACGCTCACGCTTGATACGGCCAAGCTGACCGGTGCCGGTGTCTTGGCCGGCAGCACCTTCACATATGATGCCACTTCCGGCGCTCTCACCGCCGCCGTACAGGGAGAGACGGACACTTACTATGTGAACACCGGCACCGTGGTGTACGGCGGCTCCAAGAGCGCCAAGGATATCACCACCGCCGTCACGGTGGAGATGCGCCCCACTGCGGGTGCCACCCTGGAGCTCGCAGAGAACCTCTCCGCCGCCTGCACGGGCGGCATTGTGGTGGCCTCCGGTGCCGTGGGCGCCAATATCAAGATTGACTCCCCCGTCACACTCAATGCATCTCAGCTGCACGCCAATGCGGCCGTGGCCCTCCAGGGCAACGGCACCTACAAGCTGGCAGACGGCACCCGTGTGCTCACATCCAACATCAGCCTGGGGGCAGATTGGGCCGGTGCCGTTGAACTCAGCGGCAACATTGCTGGCGGCCATACCTTCCAGAACATTTCCAACAACAATTCCTTTGTCAAGCTGGCCGGGGTGAATACTTGGATTCAGTCTGGTGGAACTGTCGCTGCCAACTTGATATTGGCGGGTGACGACAACGGCAGCAAGACAGGGGCAGCGCTGATGATCAACGGCGCAGACAATGGAAAAACCTACACATTCAGCGGCAAAGTCAAGGGAGATGGCGATATCGCCTACACGCAAGGTGGGGGTACAACCGATCCCCGCACCTCCGTGTTCAAATTTACCGGGAATATCTCCCAATGGACCGGAGACTTCGTGAACTACAACGGAAATGCAACCGGAAACCATCCCTCCCTGCGCCTGGAGGGCTCGGGCGCGGTCGTCATGGGCGGCGGCATTGTCCAGCGCAGCGGTGGCGCGCTGGATGTCTACTTGGGCGGTAACAACACTTCCTCCGTGGCAGTCAACGGCAATGTGGTGAACGAAGGCGGAGCGCTCAAGCTCAACATCAACTCCGACACCACCTTCGGCGCTAATGTTATCGGTATCAACGGCCTTACCGTGGCAAGCGGCCACCATGCCACCTTCAACGGTACCACGGGTATCAGCGGTACTTCCTCTATTGGAGGCACCATTTACAACTACGGTGACATGGAGCTTGCGGGGACGGTTACCTTGGGCGGGAGTGATACATCAGCTTTCGATCTGTATTCGGAGGGCCAGAACACTTATTCCGGTAAGAATGATTTTGAAGGCAGCGGCTTTGTTGTCTCCGGTCAGTATTACCTGGTAAAAAATGCAGAAGGTGGCACGGTGAATACATCCGGGGCAACCTTCTATGATGCAGAACATGCAACAATTACCCCAGACGTTCTCTCTGATGGCAGCCTGGTGTTCACCTCCGGCACTCAGGGTACGGTGTACTATGTCAATAAGGACCTTTCCTACAATGCAGGAGAGATGGGAACCGCTACTTCCTTTGTGGTGGCTGCGGACAAGACTTTCACAGCCTCCGGTGCAAACTTTAACGGCAGGGGGCTGGTGCTCAACTCCGGGTCAACCCTGAAAAATTCGGCTACAACATACTTTGCCCAGTCCCAGATTGCCGCCCTGCGCTTGAACGGTAATGCCACGGTTAACCTGGACGGAAAGCGTATCTCTGTCCAGACTGGCGGCACCAATTACAGCCCTGTGGAAATTGCCCTCAACGGTCATACTTTGAACATCACTGGCAGCGGCGGCGAAAACGATTACTTCGGCATTGTGGGCAATTGCACGGTGGATTCCGGAACCATCGCCCTGAACGGCAACAAGTTCATGGTTGGCCACAACAACAAGGGAGGCCTCACCGTGAGCGCCCCGGACACCCTGATGACCATGACCAGCGGGTCCTCCCTGGTTTTGGCCGCAGGCAACAGCATCTCCCTGAAGGCCTTGAATATGGTGGGCTCCGGCAACGCCTCCATCGCCATAGATGGCACAAGCGCTGCGGGCAACCTGACCCTGACCCCGGATGCCGACCAACAATACACCTTCAGGGGCACCGCCAACCTCAGCAGCCTCACCCTCAACGGTGAGGGCACACAGGTGCTGGATTTGACTGGCGCCAGCCAGCTTGGCGCGGTGGCCGTGAACAGCGGTACCCTGGTGCTCAACGCCACCAACTTCAACGGCACCATCTCCCAAGCTCCCGGCGCTTCCATCACGCTGTACGGCACGGTGGCGACGCAGGTGGCGGATTCCAATGCACGCATCGAGGTGGTCAAGAAGACCGATCAGAATTTGACCCTGAAGGAAGGTTCCGGTCAATCCATCGCCAAGGTGACGATGGTCAACGGCAACTCCACATGGCTCTTTGCCCAGGCCATCGGTGAAAACGAGAAGGGTCTGTACACGGACATCGACCTGGCGGCAACCACCGGTTCCCAGAAGGGTCTCATCATCAACACCGCCAACACCACAGCGCACATCGGCTCCCTGAGCGGTGTTTCCGGCACCGATGTGCGCGGCGACTATGGCACCGGTGCCGGGCGTGCGCTGGTTGTCCACCAGAACGATGACACCACCTTCGCAGGAACTTTCTTGAATTGCAGTGATCGCAGCGTTTCCCTGACCAAGTACGGCAAGGGCACGCTCACGCTCACGGGCGCGAACGTCTCCACCCAAGCGCTGACGGTGAACGAGGGCGCCGTGGCCTTCAGCGGCAGCGGCGCCTGGGCCGGCGCCATCATTGTGAACGATGGCGGCACAGTGCAATTGGCCCAAGGCTTCACCGTTAGCAATGCCGTTTCCGGCGCGGGCAACATCACCTACGGCGGCTCCGCCAACGGCACGCTGAACTTCGGCGGAAATGATATTTCCGGTTGGACCGGCAGCTTCAACAATACCGGATCTGCCACAGCCACCCTGAACATCACCAGGAACAACGGTCATGTCAAGGCCGCCATCGGCAATGAACAGGGCGGAACCATCAACATCACGTCCGTGAACGATGTCTTCTTCGACAATGTCGTCAATATCAACGACATCTCCCACAATACCAGCCACACGCTGTACATCGGCACGGACAGCGCCAAGGGATTGACGGGCGAGATGACCGTCACGGGCCATGCCTCCACCGGACGCCTGGTGGTGGGCAATAACACCACTGATTCCGCGGCAGTGTTCACCCTGAGCGGCGAGAATGCCCGCCTCTCCAATAGCAGCGACAGCAGCAACCACACCTACGAGAATGTTGTGCAGGGTTACGGCACGTTTGTGGTGGCCGATGGCGCCACCCAGACACTGAGCAAACTGAATGAGACCAACAAAGCGTTCCACGGCACGTTGAAGGCCACGGGCGGGAACAGTGTCCTGACGCTGAACAGCGCGCTGGCGGACGATGCCTCGCTGCTTGCCACCGACGGCGGCAAGGTGGAGCTGGGCACCGCGGTGAACAGCTTGGGAACCCTGACCGTTGAATCCACCGGTATCCTGAAGCTCTCCGAGAAGGACAGTGCCGCAGTTTCCGCGAACACCATCACGCTGGCCAGCGGTGCCATTTTGGACCTTGCCAATATTACGGGAGCAACCGGTACGGAAAGCATCACCCTGGCCACAACCTCAAACGGTATCAGTGGTGATTTGACCGGCGTGACCCTCAGCAACTGGACTGACCCCACAGGCTATACCAGCTCGCTTGTCGCCCAAGACAACAACCTGGTGCTTACCTTCACTCCTGAGTACGACGGCCTGATTTGGGATGGCGGCCCCGGCACTTGGAATGTGGAAAATACTGCCCACTGGCACAAGGCTGGTGAGAGTGCCGGTACTTCCAAGTTTGCGCAGAATTCCGATGTCCGCTTTGAGGCCGGTGAGTCTACCGTCACGCTGGGTGAGAATATCACCGCCGGTACCATGACCCTGGAGAAGGATGCCGTGGTGAAGGTGAACATGAACAACCACACGCTTTCCGGCACTCTTGCAGGCGAGGGTACATACGACCTCTTGGCCGGAAGATCCTTGGGTGACCTGCAGATGAGCAATGATTGGACCGGTGCTGTGCGTATCAAGGACCGCCCAGACAGAGGCAGTGATAGCATCTGGATGAATAACCTGAGCACAGAACGTTCTTGGTTGGAACTGTCAGGGTTTGACGGATATGATAGGTCTTGGGCCTCGACTGCCGGATGGGGTGATTTGACTGCCAATATCCGTCTGCTTGACAGCGAAACCGAACCTGCATGGAAGTTTGATGCCAATTCCTCTACGGGGAAATATACCATGAATGCCACCGGCAAGTGGGAGGGTTCCGGCGAGTTCCGTTTTACAGGCGGCAACTGGGAGGGTGTCAAGTTCACCGGCGATATTTCCGGATGGGAGGGTAAATTGACCAACGCTGGATCCGGTCAGCGCGTTGTCACCTTTGCCGGCTCTGCCGGCACGGTGAAGGCCGCCATTGACAACACATCCACCGGCACCCTGAATGTGATTGTGGGTGATGGCAGCAATAGTTTTGCCGCCACCTTCACCAACACGGTGAATGCATCCAGCCTGAGTGTGACGAACAATGCCACGGCCACACTCAAGGGGCAGACTGTGGTTGGAGCCATAGGCGGCCCCGGTACGGTTATAGTGGAAAATGGCGGCACACTGACGTTGACCTCGGCAAACCCCTCTTTCACCGGCGATTTGCGGGTGGCGGCGGGCGGCACACTGGGCTTCAGCGGTATAGACCAGCTCAACGCCGCGAACATCACGGTGGAATCAGGCGCAGCCTTCGACCTTGCGCGAATCTCACCGGCAGAAGCCTGTGAGATTACACTGGCCACAGCCACGGATACCCTGACCGGGCCGGAAGACTGGGATGGCATTGGCTTGAAGCATGCGGGCGGAATCTCCGACTATAAATACACCCTGGGCAGCAGTCAGGATGGGAAGAGCATTGTGCTGACGCTGGTGGCAAGCGATTTCTTGATTTGGGATGGCGGCAGCAACAGCTGGGACAAGGGAGAAATACCCCACTGGCATGACACCTCGGGCGGTACTTTGTCCACAAAGACCTACCAGGATGGAGACTGGGTGCGTTTCGACACGACATCCAGCGGCAGCGGGGCCACGGCCACGCTGGGGGATGACGTGCACCCCGGGCGGGTGAAGATAGATTCCGGTGTGACGGTGAACCTTGACACGAACAACCACAGCTTTGTGGCAGACGGAGTTTCCGGCGCAGGTACCCTGGTCAAGCGGGGCACCGGCAATGCGGAGCTGGGCGGTTATGTAAGTCTGGCCGGCTTGACGGTGCAGAACGGCACGGTGACCGTGAATGCGGATGTGGATTCCGCCAGCAGCGTGGGAACGCTGAGCATTGATACGAACGGAACCGCCGTGGTGAAGAATGCCACAGCCACGCTTTCTTCAGGGGGGCAGAGCATTAAGGGCAGCCTGACGGTGGGAGAGGGCGCTATCGTATCGGTGGGTGGCAATGACAGCTGGAATTACAGTGCCGGCTCGGATATAACGGTGACGGTTGACGGCGGCACGCTTGCTTTCGGGAATAAACGTTGGACAGTGCATTCCCACAACAAGCTGGTGCTCCACAATGCGACGGTCACAGGCGCGGGAGACGGGCAAAACGGCGCCCTGGATTTCGACGGTGGCAGCAATTCCCTGACCTCCAGCGGCACTTCTGTGGTTTCCGCCAACATCCGCTTCCGCAACAATACCACCGAGCTTGCGGTAACGGACGGCACGCTCACGCTGAGCGGCACGCTCAATGGCGGCGGTGGTATCAAAAAGACAGGAACCGGCACGATGAATATCACCGGCTCCAACACTTATTCCGGAAGCACCACGGTTTCCGCAGGCACGCTGAATGCCAATGCCCCCAACGCCCTGGGAACGGGCAGCATAACGGTGAACGGCGGTGCCGCGCTCAACCTTAATGCCGGCATGACCAACATCGGCAGCGTGACGCTGAACAGCGGCTCCACCACCAAGTTGGCGGGAGAGGACATGCTAACCCTTGCCTCAGACCAAAGCATGACGCTCAAAAGCGGCAGCACACTGGACCTTACCTCCCTTGGCATTTTAACCAAGGGGTGCGACTACACGTTGGCAACCGGTTCTTTCAACCTGGAAGACGGGGTGGAATACACGCTTCGGAATATCGGGCAGAAGGATGATACCTGCCTCGCTGTGTATGGAGACAAGCTGCTATTGGTCTTCTCCGATGATTTGACTTGGAACGGAGGGAGTGGCGTTTGGTCCTACAGTGAAAGTGTGACACCCTGGCATCCTGACAACCTGCCGGAAACCCATGTGAGCTTTGCCGTGGGTGACAGCGTGACATTTGATGGCACGGGCGAGCCTGCCGTGGCAACCCTGAAGGAAAACGTGTCTGCCAACAAAGTGGTGGTGAATGCCGGGGAATCTCAGACAACCTTCACCGGTCATGATGTCACCCTGCACGCAAACCTTCTTACCATCATGACCGCCCTGACGAGCGACGTGGCAGTGGAGGGTAACGCCACTGTGGCCCGGGATGCCGTGTGGACGCTCACCGGCACCACCAGCGAGGACAATTACACGCTCAATGCCATTGTGGGAGGAGAAGGACGCCTTGTGAAGACCGGAGCCAATACCGTGACCCTGAGCGGAACCAATACCTACTCTGGCGGGACCACGGTTTCCGACGGCACGCTGGTGGCCACGAATGCCCAGGCATTGGGCGCAGGGGCAGTGACTATGGCGGAGGGAACGGAACTGGATCTCCAGTTCTCCCAGGCTGCCGACTTCTCCAATTCGGTAAGCGGCGAGAATGCCGAAATCAAGGTGACGGGAACCGGCCAGGTTACCATAACCAACGGAGCTAATGTCAACGTGGGCAAGACCACTCTGGAATCCGGCAACTTGCAGATAAAGGGCGGCAAAACCTTGTACAGCGGGGATGTGTACATCAACCATGGACGGCAGTTGACCTTGACCCCGAGTGATACCGGCAAAAAGTACGATTCAGCGGATGCAGCCCAAGTCAATGGTAAAGTACACTTTACCGGTTCATCGAATGCCACCGTGTACATGACAGACGGCTGCGTGAACTTTGCTGGTGGAGTCTATGTGGATCAACCCGGTGGAACCGCAACATTGCGGGGTGAGCATGACAAGAACCACTTCATCCAGGGTCTGCATGGTCAGGATGCCGTGGTAACCCTGGCTCGCGCAATCAGCTCCGGTGGTAAAGCCGGCTACTTCAATTTGGAGAATCAGCAATCCGGTGATTATAGCGGAACGCTCAATCTCTCCAACGCTGCCACGGCAGACATGAGTGGTTTGCTGGTGTACAACGCTCCCCAAGGTCTGGCGCATGCAAGCGTGAATTTCAACGGTGCCAACAGGGCGGTGCTTGCCTTTATGGAAAACCGCAACAGCGGCACCTTTGATAATAATACCGGCAAACTGACCGGCGGAGCTTTCCAAGACGGAGCCGTGGCCGGTTTGGACGGCAGTAACGGTATTGTTTATGCTAATATGCTGACAGTAAACTCCTCTGCGGACACCATCCACACATACGGCGGAGTCCTGAACATTGGCAGCTTGGTGAAGGTAGGAGCCGGCACCCAGGCTCTTTCCGGCGACAACAGCTCCGGCAGCTTTGGCGTGTCCGTGAATGAGGGCACGCTGCTGGTGAGCAGCGTGGGCGGCTTGGGAACGGGTGCCGTGGATGTGGCATCCGGAGCCACGCTGCAGTTCGACTCATCCCTGGCATCTGCCGCCCAAACAGGAGCCATCACGCTGGATGCGGACGGCGGTGCCGTCCTGGCCTTCGGCGGCATGGATAGCAATGCTCTCTCTGTGACCGGCGCGCTGACGCTGGGTAGCGGCTCTGTGCTGGATATTTCCCGTCTGACACTAGGCGAGGACACGGGACGCGTGAAACTGGCTTCGGCAAGCTCCCTAGTTATTGTCGGGGAAGGGGGAGTGGAGTCTCTGACCCTTTCCGGCTACAACGGCTACGACCTTACCCTGGAACAATCCGGCAATGAACTTTGGCTGAACTATGCGAACAAGACCAAGACCCTCGTTTGGGGCAATCACAAACACGATGGTATTTGGTTGGCGGAAGATCAAGAGGTGAGTCAGGAGAACCCGGGGCAGGAGCCGAATTGGCACAGACCGAACGATGCGTATGTGCCGCTTGGTTTCCGAAACTACGACCGTGTGACATTCAGCAATACTGCCACCACCTCCTTGGCATCCGATGTGGCTACCGGCAGGCTGGAAATCGGCTCCGGGAAAACTCTTACCGTTAATGCCCAGAATGCTGGAAACGTCTATGATTTCAATGTGGACGACAACATTGAAGGCGTGAAAGCCAATTTGGTCATCAGGGGCGGTGCTTCAGAAACCAAGACCTCCAGTACCACCGTGGAGGGTAGCGTGGCTCTGGACAATCTGACACTGGACAAGGTGCATGCCGTTATCAAGGGGCATACAGAGGTGACCAACACGTTGGCCGTGCAGAATGATGCCACCCTGACTCTGAACAGCACCTCCAGCATTGCCACGTTGACTGTCAATGACGGTATGGTCACCTTGGGTGATAAATCCAGCATCAATCAGCTGAATGTCAACAATGGCGGCAACGCCACTGTTTCCGCCGATTCTACGGTGGATGGTATCGTCTTGAACGGTGGTACGCTGACAAACAACGCCTCGGTGAAGATGGACAAGGGAGCCGCCACGGGCAAGGGAAAGATTTCCATTGCCAGCTCCGGCACGGTCACGGGCAATGGCTACATTCTGACGAATGCCATTAACCTGGGCGAGGATGCCTCTGCCACGCTGACTGGAGGCCAGACCATTGAGATTTTAGCTCAGGACGGCGTTAAAGGCTCTACCGGAACGGAAACGCTCACTTTGGGAGATGTCACCATGGTGGCCAGCGCCAAGAAGTGGAGCATTTCCAATGTAGAGAGTGTGGTGCTGGGCAATCAGGAAGAGCCAACCACAACGACGCTGCGTGCGAACAATGCTGGAATCGATGTGAACTCTTCCATAAGCGGCAACGGCAAATTGGTGGTGGAGGGTACCGATGTTGTCACCTTGAACGGCGAGTGCAGCTATACCGGCGGCACGGAGGTTAACAGCGGCACGCTGGCTATTGGTCAGGCAAGTGCCTTGACCGGATCCGTGGAAGTGGCGAGCGGAGCGAGCCTGTTTGTCAAGGAAGGCTTGGCTGTCAGCACCGGGGGGGCTGTTTCCCTGGCGGACGGAGCCTCCCTGCGCCTGGGTGGCGCGGATGACCAGGCTTTGACCTTGACGGAAGGGGGGGGCATCAATTTGCATGACGGTGCAATCTTGAACCTCTCCAACGTGAAGATGCTGACGGGCTCTCATGATTACGTACTGGCTACTGGGAGTACTGGTTCCATAGAGCTCGGCAAGGTGGACATGGTATTCGCCCGCGGCGTACACAGCACATCCACCCCCATCATCCAGACGCGAGATACGGGAAGCGGCCAGGAACTGGTGCTCACCTATGACCTGTACGCTCCCAACGGTTTGATTTGGGATGGTGGCAGCAGTACATGGGACGTGAACAAGGCTGCCCACTGGCATGCTGCGGAGGGAAGCACGGGTACGACCAAGTTCTCCACGTATGACGATGTTACTTTCGAGAACCCGGCGGAAGGCGTCGCCCCCTCCGTGGCCACGATGAATGATGATATTTGGGTTACCCACATGAGCTTGCAGGCCGGTACCTCCCCGGAAGTCAAAAACACAGTGACCGTGAACACTGCCCTCTATGACTTGAATGTGGATTTCCTGGATGCCGAGGCCAACACAGGCTTTGTCAAGACCGGCCAGGGAACAGCCAATGTCGGCATTGCCGACAATGCTTTCGGTGCCGACTTGACCGTGAAGAATGGCACCTTGGACGCCATTTTCGTGGGCGGCAAGAACGGGGAAACCCAGGATGTGAGCAGCCGGGCGGTCCGAGAGGGCGGCGAGCTGGTGGTGACCGTGGGTGACGGTGTTGACGCCTCCAACGTGGTGTTCGATGCCAATTCCAGTCTCTCTGGTTTGAATGATATTGTGGTGCAGAAGGGCTCCACCGCCGAGTTCAAGGGCACAACCACCATCACCCAGCCCGGCAGCGGGCACGCCTCCATCATTGCCGGTGAAGGCGCCACCATCAATTTCACGGGTGACACCACGCTCTCCGACTATGAAATCACCTTCGGCGGCCAGGGCAGCATTATTCTGGGAGAGCACACGACGGTGCAACAAAAGACGGGTGCACACCATTATGTGGCAGACTCCGTCGACCTGCGTATTGAGAAGCTCACGATGACCAGTCCAAACAATGACTACTGCATAGCGGAGCACGCTTCTCTTACCGTTGGTAACCTGGTGATGCACAACGCAAACCAGGATCAGCAGTACTACCACGCCTTCGAATACAATGAGGACGACACGGTGCGCCAGAACGAGACCATTGAGACCCTCACTCTGGGCGGCTCCGGTGTCAAGCGTCTGGCTTCCATTTCCACCAGTGGTTCCGGTGCCGAGCTCTCCCAGCAGTGCGGCTCCTTCACCGTGAACAAGGTGGTGATGGAAGCGGGCAAGGAGAGCATGACGCTGGAGCTGGCCAACTGCGCCATCTCGACTTATGCCGGGTTCGACGAGGTGGAAAGCTTCTATCTGGGAGGCAACGGCGATTCCGACTTCGCCGGCAAGATCCGTCTCTGGGACTGGAATAAGGCCGGTACGGCAGCAAAGGAAAAGGACACGGTGATGGTGCTCAACGATAACGTTATTGCCGCCCGGGCCGTTATTGAATTGGACAACGGAGCGGACAACAACAACTTCGGTGTGGGCATCAATGCAGCCAATGTAAAGGTGCTTGGCTTCAATGATGCTGCCAACAAGGGGCTGCGTGCCGGCAACGACGGCTACATCTTCTCCGGCACGGTGGGCCAGGAAACCAACGCGGAGTACAAGTCCGACGATACGGCTCGCACCTTGGAGCTGGTGGGCGGCGACACGTATCAAACCACTCTGGGGCTCGACAAGAATGTGGACTTGATGATGTCCGGCGGCGGCACGCAGAAGTTTGTCGGCGACAACAGCAAGTTCGATGCCGACATCACCGTGCAGGATGGTATTCTGGAGTTCCAGAACACTGCCAGCCTCACGGTTCAGGACCTCACGCTTGCCAAGGCATCCACGGTTCAGAACCCGTCGCTTGCCAAGGCATCCACGGTTCAGGACCTCAATTCTGTCGTCATCAAGAACGGCGATAATGTGGGCACGGCGGAAGTTCACGGCACCGTGAAGGCCGCAGAGGCCGGTGCCGCCATGGCCTCCAACCTGACCCTGCATGCAGACTCCACGTTGGATGTACGCAGCACGCTGACCAAGAAGCCGAATCAGTATGAGTCCTACAAGACTGATTACGTGGGAGGTTTGGATATGCTGGGCAACAGCCTCACGTTGCAGAGCGGTGCCAACCTCTCCAATGCGGACCGCAGCGCCCTGTTGTCCATGCAATGGGGTGAGCGTTACGAGCTGGCATACAATGTGGGCAGCCTGACGCTGGGTGATTACACCACTTCGGAAAGCTTTGGGTACGAACAGGGATCCAAAAACAACATTGAGGCATCCCAGTACTTCCAGAACCTGCAGGAGGACGATTACTACCTCTGTTACTCCGGCTCTGGAGCGGGTCCCGACGGTAAGAATGTAGGCGTGTTCTACATCTTCAAGGCTCCGGAACCCACCACCGGCACGCTCAGCCTGCTGGCGCTGGCTGCCCTGGCCGCACGCAGAAGACGCAAGTGAGATGTACAAAGTTCAATGTACAATGTACAAATCATAAGTTAGGCGGCTTCGCCGCGAAGGTTATCAAGGCGCATCTGG
>CALCWC010000059.1 GCA_937905985.1 uncultured Verrucomicrobiales bacterium
GGTGGAGGCGGTGGCAGCGGCCAGGATGGCGCGCTGGTGCACCGTGGCACCGTCCTCCCCGCTGTTGTGGTACGAGCCGAAGCCCTGGCCGAAGCTGATTCCGGCCTGCGTGTTGGCAGAGAAGGCGTGGTTCACGCCGATGCCGTAGCCGCCGCCGTTGGACTTGAAGCCCCTGTCGCCCGTGGTGTGCATGAAGGTGCCGAACCCGCCGCCCCATACGGAGGTGTCGCCATCCTTCAGGACATACCCCTGCCCCTCGGAAAGGCGCACGAACTCGCGCACATACGCGCTGCTCGCCCACAGAGAGTTCGCCAGCGCCACATCCAGCGCATCCGGGCCGGCGTTGGGCACGGGTCCCACGCCTTGGATGTTTGTCAGGGTGAGCGCCTTGCCTTCATCGGAAAGCGTCAGCGTGGCCGTGGCAACGGTCTTGCCCGCTTCATCCGTGATGTCAACGGAATCCGTCGGCGTCAGCAGCCCCGTGATGGTCTCGTTCGTCATGCTCACCAGCGTGATGGACTTGCCGTTGAAGGCGGCCCAGTCTGTCACGGCATCGCCGTTGAAACCGAGCTCCACGCCTTCCAGATCCAATGCACCGCCTAGCGTGACCATGGGTGTAGACGGCGCGGCAGCCTGGCCTTGCACCAGATGGAAATTCAGCTGCTGGCTGTAGTCTATGGAGCCGCCAATGTTGATGCCCGTTCCGTAGACGTGGACGGAGTTGTTATCGCTGCCCCCTACACCCGCGAAGCCTGCATACACGCTGCCCTTAATTGCAACCTTGCCTCCCTGACAGGCAGTATCGCCGAGGGTGTAGGAGGCTCCCTCGCCCACCAAGTGGACCGAGTTGCCGGAAGCATTACCCCCTTCAAGGGCCTGTCCGCCGGATACGTTATCGGAGGCCGTGCCGCCAGCAACGACGACCGTGTTGCCACATGCATCGGACTGTTGGGAAAGACCGCCAATCAGCTCCATATCTATGGTTCCCCCCAACAGGACAGCGGTGTTGTTTTGAACTATACCGTCAAAGGAAACACCTCCTGTCAAATCCCCTCCCACAACGCCGCCGGACACAACGGCGATATTGTCTTCAACATCGCCACCCCCTGACGAACCGCCTATAACAGACGCTCCCACATGCCCGGCAGTCATTTCAACCTTATTCCCGGAAACAAGAAGTCCTTCATAGGTACCCACGCCACCTGCAATAAATCCGTATACCTGGCCTCCGTCCAAGTAGACCGTATTATCCTTGACATCCGCGCCAAGGGAAGAGCCGCCCTGAAGACTCTTCGCTATGCCGTTTGACATGACAATAATATTATCGCAGACCTCACCACCGACCGTCGACCCACCGAAAACAGTAACCAACAGCGTTCCTCCCGAGATTTCCACCATATTGCCAATAGATGAACCATTTGCGGTATAACCGCCGCATACAAAGAAATTGTCTTCAGCCGTCTCGGTTCCTCCCATGATGTGAACCTCGTTCCGTTCGGTATTTCCCAAGCGGCTCCATCCTCCCAATACGCTCGTGAAAACGGTGCCGCCCGTCATCACCACCGCATTCTCATTGGCATTATTGGTATCGGACGCACCGCCAGCAACAGAGTAATATTCCGTGCCTTGCACTGTTCCTGCAGTTATCTGGGCAAGGTTGTTATAAGCCTCCCCTTCTTTGGAATATCCGCCTGTTACACTGCCTTGGACTGTGCCACCCGTTACCGTGGCGACATTCTCATGAGCCTCGCCTTCTTGAGCCGCAAACCCGGCGTAAACATTACCCCCGACAACACCGTTTGTTATTGTGGTTCCGTTTCCATAAGCAGAAGCCAAGAGGGAGAAGCCGCCGTATACCATCTGCGTCCATCCTCCATTCATGTATACATCATTTTCATGTGCATCGCGGAGATTGGTCGAACCACCGTGCAGCTCAGACGCAACTCCGCCGCTCATGCTGATGGAATTCTTGAATGATTCCCCGCTAACGGCATGAGCACCACTGGCCACTCCGCTCACCGTTCCCCCTGAGATGCTAATACTGTTGGCGAAGGCGTTTGCATATGATGAGTTCGCGCCGAAAAGACTTTCCGCCTGACCGCCCGCCATGATAATGCTGTTTTGAGAAGCGTCGCCGCAGGCATCGGCACCGTACAAATCGGCCACGCAACCACCGGCCATGTAGACGCTGTTCTCCGAGGCGGTGGCGCCTTCGCCAGAGGTAAATCCGCCAAGCACATTCATGAAGCTCAAATCCTCGCCCGCCGCATCCGCTTCGATGGATACATCGCCGCCGGAAACGGCTTCTTCTGTTGAGTACTCACCGACATAACCAATGGGATTGTAATTCGTGGCTCCCGTCACAGTGGTTGGCACGATACCCGCATAGGTGTTCATGCCCAAGATAGATGCCATTAGCGCGATAAAATACGTTCGTTTCATTTTGATTTATTGGAATATCTTTCAAACTGGGAGATATGAAGATTATAAACGCCCAGCACATGATAAGCATAGCTTTCAAAATGAGGACTGTCAAGAAAAATCAATCCGCTAACTTTTTTATGCCGCTAGACACTTCGGCAGACCCGGCCTCCCGTGGGAGATGACGGACGAGCGCCGCTTGCGAGCCTTGCAGGGGTGAGCGGGAGAGCGTCACCAGGGTAAAAGCTACAACGAAGTGCCGCTTGCTGCGAGGACCGCGCGGGCGGCACTTTATTGTGAGAAGTCAGAAAATTGAATAGGGCAGTGGTAGCAAGTCACTGCAAGACGCCACTTTATAAACAAAACAATCTCAACATTTTATCTGTTTTTGTGATAACAGCGGGTACTTTTCCATCGCGGTCAATGCGCGACCCTAAAAAAGCCCCACGTCATGAGGAACGGCTTTAGCCCGTTCCGGTGTCGTGGGCGTGGAAGCCCGGTGGGCTCCCACGCCCCCTCGCCGCCAAGGCCAGCCCTTGGCGGGTATCCCCAGCGCAGCTGG
>CALCWC010000060.1 GCA_937905985.1 uncultured Verrucomicrobiales bacterium
CCGCCTTCGCCAAAGGCTTCGGCGTGACGAGACCGCCGCGCCATTATTTTCAAATTGCTTGCCTCAACACCGCCGACGGCCCCGAGTAGGGCGTGCGCGCTGCGCACGGTAAGGCGGGGTGGACCAACCGCGAAGCGTGTTGGCCCCGTTAGGGGTGAAAGCGCCCGACGGCCCCGTTTAGGGCGCGCTGCGTAGCAGTGCGGTAAGGGCGATTGGACTGTACCGAAGTGTACAGCCCCCGCAGGGGGTGAGGTGCCGTGGGGCGGCTCCGAATCAAGGCGCGTGGGGCGCGTCCGAGTCAACGTAGCGCGCAGCGCGAAGACGGGTAAATCGTCAATTGCTTGTCTCAAAGCGCCCGACGGCCCCCGCAGGGGCGCACGCACCGCGTGCGGTAAGGGCGATTGGACCAACCGCGAAGCGTGTTGGCCCCGATAGGGGCGAGGGCGCGTGAGGCGCGCCCGAGTCAACGTAGCTTTAGCGTAGACGGATAAATCGTAAATCTCCTTGACCCTCGCAGCGTTTGTGGTATAGTGGTGTGTGGACGCACATGCGCCCGCGTACATTGTTTGCCATGAAAAAGACACTTGCATTACTTTTGCTGCTGGCCGGACTTTCTGCGGGAGCCCGGGCCGAGGATTTGGTTTGGGATGGTTCCGAGGGCCACATGACGTGGAACACAGAGGATACGAACTGGTCACAGGGCGGAGCCTCCGTCAAGTACTCAGACGGCCGCAACGTGGTTTTTGGCCCCAACGGCAGCGGCACGGTCACGCTCTCCGGAACGTTTACCCCCGCAAGTGTGACGGTGACGTCGCTTGAAAACTACATTTTCGATGGGACAGGCAAGCTGACTGGCGAGATGACGCTCAACATGGAGGGCATAGGCAGCACGCTCACTATCAACACCTGCAACGACTACACGGGAGGAACGTTGATCTCGTATGGAACGCTCGCGCTAGGCAACGACTACGCCCTGGGCAGTGGCACAGTCACAATGTCCAACATTTGCAAGCTGGACCTCGGTGGACATATCCTGACCAACAGCGTAACAACAGAGCAAGGCTGGAAAGGCGGAATCGGCAACGGCTGGCTCGACGGCGACCTGTCCCTAGGCCAGGGTAGTTCCACTACCCTGATTGGCGACCTTTCCGGCAAGGGCAAAATCTTGATGGGCGACAACTCCTCCCTGAACCTCGGTGGTCACAAGCTATCCAACCCTGTTACCGTGCAAGGTAATGCCTCCATATCCAACGGCACGATCGACAACGACCTCACCGTGGAAGAGGGAAAGACACTTACGCTCCTCAGCGACAACCTGAAACGCTCAGGAACCATTTACTTGGGCGATTGGTCCACCCTGGACCTAAACGGCAAAACCTTGGACTGCAATGTTTCCCTACAAGCGGCCACCATCACCGCCGGCACGCTCAACGGTGATATCAAGGTAAGCTCACCGGTGACCGGATGCGGGCTCAGACTGGGTGGCGATTTGTCGGGTTCGGGCACCATTTACATCAAAGATGTTTGGCTGGACCTCGATGGACACACCCTGTCCAAAAACGTTAATGTGCAAGGCTATAGCTTTATAGGCACCGGCACGCTCGATGCCAATCTCTACGTAGAGGCAGGCGGGAGGTTGCATTTGAACACGGGTGACCTAAAAGGCCAGGGTACTATCACTTTGGGCGACAACGCCAAGCTGCAGCTGGCCAGATACTCGGACTCCCCCAGCACCTTCCACACCTTATACAACAAGGTCATCCTGGAGGGCTCCGCCTCCATTGGTTGTGGTACGATCAACGGCAGCATAAGCGTGGGTGCGAACAACAAGCTGACCCTGCTGGGGAATACAATCATCACCGAAGCCATCAAGCTTGGCGACCATGCCACGCTGGACCTGGGCGGCAGTGCCCTTACCTGCGACGTCTCCCTTGGTTTGAACACTGTCATCGGCAACGGTACTCTCAATGGCAGCTTAGACGTGGCAGCCAACGATTCGATGCAGCTCTGCGGCGACCTTGCCGGCACGGGGGCCATTAACCTGGGTGATAACGCCACACTGAGATTGGGCGGGTTCAAGCTTGACAAGGTGGTGACCCTGGCCGGAAAGGCCACCATCGGCGACGGCACGCTCAACGTAGACCTGACTGTGGCGGCGGGCAAGAGCCTGACCTTTCTGGCAAAAACCTCCGTCACGGGTGGCATCTCTCTAGCGGATGGAGCTGCGTTGGACCTTGGCTGCAACTCCGTCACCGGAGCCGTCTCATTGAGCGGAAGCGCCACCATAGGCAACGGCACGGTGACGGGAGCCTTGGCCTTGGCGGCAGACTCACAAATCAAGCTGCTGGCGGGCACCACCATCACGGGCGGCGTCACCCTAGGCGACAACGCCTCACTGGACTTGGGCAAAAACGCCATCTCCGCCTCCGTTACCCTATCCGGAAGCTCTGCCACCATCGGCAACGGCACGATTGAGGGAGGCCTGGCCGTGGCGGAGAACAAGAGCCTCGCCCTGCTGGAGAACACCACCGTTACGGGAGCCATCTCGCTTGGCCAGAACTCCACATTGAAACTGGGCGGCAACACAATCACCCAAGACGTGGGCGTGAGCGGGAGCGCCACCATCGGCAACGGCTCGGTCAACGGCAACATCACATTTTCCACCGGAAACCAGAAAATCACCCTCTGCGGCGACCTCGGCGGAACCGGGGACATCTCCATCGGCGTCGTCAATCAAAAATACCCCTCCTATACTTTCTACACTTCATCCATGGACCTGGGCGGGCACACCCTCACCAAGGGCTTGAAGCTGATTGGCGACACCACCGTCTCCAACGGCAAGCTTGTGCTGGCGCACAACATGACCTGGTCAG
>CALCWC010000061.1 GCA_937905985.1 uncultured Verrucomicrobiales bacterium
GTGGAACACAGAGGATACGAACTGGTTGCAGGGCGACTCGGTTACCAAGTACACGAACGGCTATGACGTGGTGTTCGGCGACAACGGCATCGGGCATGTCTCGCTGTCCGGCGCACTTGCCCCCGCAAGCATGCTGGTGTATACGGACAAGGATTATTACACCTTCGACACTGAAGACGGTTCCGGCAAGCTAACCGGAACCATGCAGCTCACCAAGGACGGTGAGGGCCTATGCGTCTTTCACTTCAGTGGAGGCAACGACTACACAGGCGGCACGGTAATCAAGGGAGGTAGGCTGTTGCTGGGCGCCGACAATGCCTTAGGCAGCGGAGCTGTGACACTATATGGAGGCACGCTGGACCTCGGAGGGTTCACCCTCCCCAACCAAATCATTGTGGCTGGAACCTCGGCCGCCGTTGGCGACGGCACGATTGCCAAACAACTGATCGTGGAACAGGGACAGCGTGTGACTCTGTTGAAGAGGACCTTTATCACAGATCACATTTTTCTGAAAGATAAGGCCACATTAGACTTGGGCGGCAACACTTTTAACGTAGCTTCAGGGGTAGGGAAGCCGGACATCCTTGCCATAGAGATTGACGGACTTGCCTCTATCGACAATGGCAACCTCACCCTGGACGAAAATACTGTTTTCTCGCTGCACGGCAACATCAAAGGTACTGGCATCTTTTCTCTGGGCACCGGTGCTCAACTCCGCTTGAACGACTACAGCCTCTCCAACCCCGTCCTACTGAGCAAAGATTCCATCATTGATGCGGGGCCTTTTCCGGAGTCTTTCTTCATCACGCCTCGTGAAGGCGAGGACAGCACCGTACTGGAAAATATGACCGTGTCTTATCGCCTGATTGCCGGAACGGACAGGCAGGCCAGCTTGGCGGACGGGTTGAAGATTCAATCCGATGCGGACTTGATGATTGAGAGCATGACCATCACCGCCAACAACGAGATATATGTGGGAGATCACATCATCACCCTCAAGGATGTCACCATCAAGCTCTCCGAGGATTACTTCGACCGTGAGAACCCGGTGGACGGCGTGTACTACTTCAAGCTCCAAGACCTCTTCCATTGCGATGTGGAGTTCAACAACGTGGTGTTCGATGCCTCCGCGCTGAAGCTGCCGGAGGACTTCGACCCCGGCGTGAACGGTATCGGTATGGACTTCGGGGATGATGTGACCATTGACCAGCAAACCGCCAGGAACCTCACCCTGCTCATGGGCAGCGACTGGAGCCAGACCATGAGCCTTGTCGACGGCAAACCCGTGTTCACCGCACTCGTTCCCACCCCGGAACCGACCACCGGCACGCTGAGCCTGCTGTCGCTTGCAGCTCTCGCCGCAAGACGCAGGAAATAACATTGTTAGGCTGGAAAGATCCCTCAATTCCGTCCTGCCTGGCTGTGAGCCTTGCAGGGCGGTTCCCTTTTCTGCATTGCTTGGTGTCTTGATGCACAAAACATGAGTAATTTTGAGGGAAAACAAGCTTTCGCAAAAAAAAGCGCGTAAAAATATGAAAAAAACTTGCGCTGTCGGATCGGGTGGGTTAGTCAACAATCATTTTGCATTTTTCTGAAAAAATGCAAAAAATGCCGATA
>CALCWC010000062.1 GCA_937905985.1 uncultured Verrucomicrobiales bacterium
TTGAGAGCAATCTTCTTGTGGGAAGCGGCAAGACGCTCTCCCTGAGCGGCAACCTGGGGGGCTCCGGCATCATCACCCTAGGGGACAAGGCCACCCTGGACCTCGGAGTCCACGCCCTCGCTAACAACGTCATCGTAGACGGAAGCAATACCACCATAACCGGCGGCGGCAGCATAAAGGGCGACATCACCGTGCAAACCGGCAAATCGCTCAAGCTGGACGGCACCTTGAAGGGAAGTGTCGATGTCACCCTGGGAGCAAACTCCTCGCTGGACCTCGGCTCTCAGGACCGCTACTGCTCCGTCACCGTAATCGGGAACAACGCGGCCATCCTCAACGGCAAGCTCGAACTCAACATGTACATTGCAGAGAACGTGGATTTCACCTTATCGCAAAACAGCGCTGAAATTAGTGGTACTATCTTTCTGAAAGGCAACAACACGCTGGACCTTGGCGGCAAAACCGTTGATAGCATCAATTTGTTCGGCAAATCCGCAACCATAGGAAAAGGAACAGTCGACAATGACATTTCCATGGGGGACGACACGATACTGACACTGAGTGGCGATATCTCCATCAAGGACGGCATAAGGATAGATGGCTCCAACAACACGGTAAACCTCAACGGTCACACCCTCACCGGAAGGGTTACAACGCATCAGGGCAACAACAACATCGGCAACGGAACGATTGCCGGCAATGTAATCGTGAACCGTGGTAGCCGCATACACCTCTACGGCGAAACGCACTTCAAAGGCGGCACCATGACATTTGAAAATGACCCCACCACCGTCAAAGCGCTTGACCCCGCCACCCCCGGCCTGTTGAAGGAGCTTACCGTCTCCAAGGGCCTGATTGCCGGAACGGACAGGCAAGCCAGCCTGGCGGACGGGCTGGACATCAGCCGCATGGGGCAGGACCTGAAGCTGGAGAACCTTGTGCTCACCGCCAACAACTCCATCTCCGTGGGCAACGGCCACTCCATCACGCTCAACAACGTCACCATCAAGCTCTCCCAAGCGCTCTACGATGAGACGGAGGGTGTCTTCCACTTCAACCTGGGCACCCTCATCAACTGCGACCTTGTGATGGAGAACGTGCTGCTGGACGCCTCCGACCTCTCCCTGCCGGAAGGTTTCGACCCAGCCACAACATCCGTGGTGTTCGACTTCGGGGATGATGTGACCATCAAGCAAGCCACCGGGCTGGATATGCGCCTGGGCAACTACTGGAGCCCCTCCCTGAACCTGGACCAACAGGGCAAGGTCATCTTCACCAAGCTGGTACCCACCCCGGAACCCACCCCGGGAACGTTGTCCTTGCTGGCGTTTGCCGCCCTCGCCGCCCGCAGGCGTCGTGCCCATTGCCAACCTGCTCGGCACACAAACACCCCCCAAATCTTAAATCCCCCATCCCAAATCCGAAATTAAAACCGCTCCCTGTATCGCTCTTACCGCGCATCATTCTCCAGGGAGGTCCTCAGGCTCAATGCCCGCCAGTTGGGCATCCGTGGGATTGGGGATGGAAACCAGGCGGTTGGCCTGGCGGGTGACGGCCTGCTCAAAGAGGTTGCGGACCTCGCGGGCGTTGGCAAAGTTCTCCGTGCGGCGGGCGTACAGGCCCTCCAGCACACGGCGCGCCTGGTCAGACGCGGCGTCGGAGAGGGTGTACCCGTTCTTGCGGCACATGCCGGCAAAGATGTCCAGCAGCTCTGCGGGGGTGTAGTCCTCAAAGTGGATGAACTTGTTGAAGCGGGATGCCAGGCCGGGGTTGGACGCAATGAACTGCTGCATGAGCTTGGGATAGCCCGCCACAATCACAATCAGGTCGTCCCGGTGGTCCTCCATGGCCTTGAGCAGGGTGTCGATGGCTTCCTGCCCGAAGTCGTTCTCACCCTTGCTCTGGGAGAGGGTGTAGGCCTCGTCGATGAACAGGACGCCGCCCAGCGCCTTCTTGATCATCTCCTGCACCTTGAGGGCGGTCTGGCCCACATATCCGCCGACCAGGCCGGAGCGGTCGACCTCCACGAGGTTTCCGCCCTTGAGGACGCCGAGTTCTTTGTAGATGCGGGCAAGCAGGCGGGCCACGGTGGTCTTGCCGGTGCCGGGGTTGCCGGAGAAGACGAGGTGGTTGGAGGTGGGGATGGTCTTCATGCCGCGGGCAAGGCGCATGCGCTGCACCTCCAGCAGGTGAACCATGGAGGTGACGTCCTCCTTCACGGCGGTGAGCCCGGTGAGGGAGTTCAGTTCGTCCAGCAGCTCCGGCAGGCGGGAGGACGGCTCGCCGGGCGCGGAATCGCGCGCGGGAGAATCTGTCTGCGCCTCCTGGTAGAAGGC
This sequence comes from uncultured Verrucomicrobiales bacterium, assembly GCA_937905985.1. Lineage (GTDB taxonomy): Bacteria > Verrucomicrobiota > Verrucomicrobiia > Verrucomicrobiales > Akkermansiaceae > Akkermansia. Next base: position 2,337 of record CALCWC010000062.1, read on the forward strand.
CTGGTCCAGGGTGGCGGTTTCCGTGAGGGAGCAGGGGAAGGCGTTGTTGTAGATGCGGTTGAGGTGGGTGATGTAGCGCAGGTAGGCGTCAATTTCCCTCTCGGTGGTCTTGGAATCGGCGATGATGAATTCCTTGCCGAATGCCTCGAATGCCTTGATGATGGCGGGGCCGCTCTTGAAGGAGGCGTTCCCGCGCTCGGCCATGTAGCGGTCGTCGCGGATGCAGTCCTCCATGGTCTGCGGGCAGCGCTCCAGGATGCCGGCGGGCTCCAGGCTGCCGCAGTGGATGCTCTCCTGCAGGGAGACGGCATCCACGGGCGTGTCCAGGTAGAAGCGCATCATGGTGGTCTCGTCCGGCGAGATGTGTCCATCTGCGGAGATGATGTAGACGGCGAAGTCCTCCAGGTCCCTCAGGAAGTGAAGGTAGCCGTCCTTGTGGGAGCCGATGTTGGCGATGCGCGTCTGCGTGGCCTCCTGCATGGAGGTGAGCAGCTGCTTGAAGTCGTCGTAGTTGGGGGCGATTTTGGCAATCTCCTTGGACTGGGCGAGGTTGAAGGCGTAGCGGAAATCGCGGGATTGCCACTTGCGCTGCAGGTGGTCATGGGAGTAGGTCGCCAGGAAATCGATGTACGCATCCCGCCGCGCCCGTGCCTGGGCGCCATTGCCGCGTGACAAGAGATTGGTGCCGGCCTGCAGCACGGTCTCGCTCAGCGCGAACATGTTCTCCACGTAGATCTTGCTGGGGTGGTAGCCGCGGAACGGCACGGCCTTCTCCGCCTCCAAGATGGTGTGCAGGGAGAACGGTACCTTGGTGGGGTAGTCCTCATCCGTGATGCCGCGCTCCTCCATGTAGCGCTGCCATTTATCCTTCGTCAGGCGGTAGCTGAACAACGCGCTCACGCAGTCCAGCTCGTCCTTCGCCAGATTTCCGTCCACATTGGCCAGGTACAGCAGGAACGCCATGGCGTCCAGCCTCAGCACCTCCCGGAAATCCTTCTCCCCGTACACGCCGCTGCGCGCCACGAAGTCGCACAGCGCGGCCAGGCGCATTTCCATGGCATGGCGTTCACGGGAGAGTTGGCGGATGTTGATCATAGAGATGTCTCCACCTTTACCACTCCCGATGAGCGTTGTCAATCTTGGAATGGGCGTCAGGAAAATCCGCGGGGGAAAGGCTTGACGCAAAAGGAGCGCAGGTCTAATATAGTGAGCGTGCAAATGTTGGCCAGATATTGCATGCTGGTGTTGGCGCTTCTGCTGATGCCGGTGGTGGTGACGGGCTCTCTGATGGAGGGCGCGGGGCCGCATTGCACGGAGGCGAACTGCTGCCTGCTGGCGCATTGCCATTGCGAATGCTGTGGCTGCACGGGCTTCTACCACCGCCATGAGGCGGACCATGAGCACCACGCGGACCATCACCACCACCACCATCACCACGGCGTGTTCGAGTTGCTGGGGGATGCGGGTGAGCTGCTGCCGCACGCGGCGGCGCCTGCGGTGGCGGTGCTGAGTGTGCCGTTGAGCCTTACGCCGCGCCAAACGGGCGCGGAAGAATTGCCGCCCTACGCGCCGGAACATCGGTCGCGCGGCCCCGGTGGGGAATTTGCCCCGTTGCGTTGTTGAAGGAGGACTGTACCCTGAACCCGCCCGTTCCCGCGAGGGAGCGGTGTCGCTTGATACAGTCCAATTAGAAAAATCCTTCAACCATACCATGCTCAAATTTACCTTTCCGTCGATAGCCGCGCTCATGCTCACCTGCTGCGTGGGCTACGCGCCGCTCGCCATCGATTTGAACCGCGACACCGCCGAATGGCGCGAGTTGTCGCAGAACCTCTGCCGCGGCGGCGCACTCACGCGGGCGGACGCCTGCCGCATCGGCCTGCTGCTCAACCCGGACCTCAACCGCGCGCGCCTGACCTACGCCCGCAGCACCGAGGCCGCCAAGTACGCCGGGCTGTGGGACGACCCCTCGCTCTCCGGCAGCCTGGAGCGCGTGCTGCAGGGCGGCTTTTTCAACCACAGCATCGCGCCCTCCCTCTCCATCCCCGTCACCGGCACCAAGGGCCTGGCGCGGCAGGTGGCTGAGCAATACAAGGAGGCCGACTACTGGCAGATGCGCGACAAGGAGCGCGCGTTCCTGGCAGAACTGAACACGCTGTGCAACGAGGTGCTGGTCACCCACGCCAAGCTGGAGCTCATGCGCGGCCGTCTGGCGCAGGCTCGCGACGAGCAGCAGCGTGTGGAGAAGCTGCAATCTCTGGGCGAAGTCCCCTTTGCGGACATGCAGGTGGTCAACACCCGCTTGAGCGATTTGGTGAAGGACGAGCAGGAGCTCTCCAACCGCCATCTGGAGGTGCACCAACGGCTCACCCGCATGCTGGGGCTGCATCCCGCCGCGGGCGAGGTGGAGTTGGCCGCCGAGCTGCCATCATCCCTGCCGCAGAAGGCGTCCGCGCCCACGGCGGAGCTTCTGCTGAGCCATCCCGCCCTGCTGGCTGAGCAGGCTAACCTGGGGGCGGGCGAGCTGGAGCTGAAGGCTGAAATCCGCCGCCAGTTCCCGGATATCTCCCTGGAGCCGGAATACCGCCGGGAGGACGAGGCCAACCGCATCGGGCTCGGCCTTAGCTTCACCCTCCCCGTATGGAACCGCAACCGAGCCGCCATCCACACCGCGCAGGCCGAACGCGTGCTCGCGTGCCAGAAACTTGTTTCCACCTGGCGCGGGCTGCTGCAGGACGCCTCCGACCTCGCTGCCCAGCAGGAGCTGGCCTACACCCATTGCCGCGAGGAACAGGCGCGCATCGATGCCCTCGCGGGCGCGGAAGCCCGCCAGGAGCAGCTCTGCAGCATGGGCGAAACCGCTTTCCCCGCGCTGGCGGAGGCCCGTCAGGAAATCTACACCCGCCGCCTCAACTACTTGGACTGCCTCGGCAAGCTGCTGGACATCCGCGTGAAACTCCAATCCCTCAACCCCACCTCCTTCCAACAATGAAAGCCCACCTTTTAACCGTACCCTATCTCGTCTACGCCCTCATGCTGCCCCTCGGCGCCCATGAGCACGACGAGCACGAGCACTGCGAACATGAACACGAGCACGAGCACGAGCACTGTGATTGCGAGCATGAACACGAACATGGTGAACACGAACATTGCGACCACGACCATGATTCCGTGGTGGTGAAGGCGGACGAACATTCCCGCCATATCCTGGCCATCCAGACGGAGGCCGTACCCGCCGCGGGACAGCGGCTGGTGTATTCCGTGTACGGCACGCTCAACGTGCCGCGGCACGCGCTCCGCACCTACGCCCTGCCGAGCGCGGGCCGCGTCACCCTGCACGTGAAATCCGCCCAGGCCGTCCGCAAGGGAGATTTGCTCTACACGCTGGAATCCCCGCAGGTGGCGGATGCCGTGGCGGAGCGCGACCGCGCGGATGCCGCCGCGGAACGCTGCTCCGCGGAAATCGCCGCCATGGAGCAGCGCGTGAAGCGCCTCAACGATGTCGGCACCCGCAACAGCGATTTGGAGGAGCAGCTCCTCTTCAAGCGCGCAGAGCTGCGCCAGCTCACGCAGGACGCCGCAAGCGCGTCCGCACGCCTCTCCATGCTCTGTCTGGGCGCGGAACTAGCGCAAGAGAACGGTGCGCTTTGCGTGCGCGCCGCAGAGGACGGCACCGTGCGCAACGTGGGATTCACTCAGGGCGGCTGGGGAGAGCAGGGGGCTGCGGTTGTCTCCATGGCGGACACCGCCGCGCTGGAGGTGGCGGCCCCGCTGCACGCCGCATCCGTCCCGGAAATCGGCACCGTGCGCTCGCCGCTCTCGGATGAGGGAACGTGGCGACTGGACGAGCAGGTGGACCCCGCCACCCAGACCCGCACGCTCTACTTCACCCCTGCGCAGTTGCCAGAAGGCGCGCGCGCGGGCCAGCTCTGCCGGCTTGACATCTACAACGGCGCGCTCGATGCCGACGACATCGTGACCATCCCGGATTCCGCCATCGTGAAAGTGGGCGCGGACGACCTGGTGTTCGTGGAGGTGGCGGAAGGCACCTACGCCGCGGTGAAGGTGCACGCGGGCGAGAGCCGCTTCGGCATGACACCCGTGGAGGGGCTTGCCCCCGGCCAGAGGATGGTGGTGAAGGGCGGCCACGAGCTGCGCAACCTGCTGCCCGCGGACGGCGCGGCCAAGAAGGCCGGCCATTTCCACGCGGACGGCCATTTCCACGAGGGGGAGGACTGATTCATGAACCGTCTCATTGCCTTTTGCCTGAAGAACCACTGCATGGTGTGCATCGCCACCGCGCTGCTGGCGCTGTGCAGCCTGTACGTGGTGCTGGGGCTCCCCGTGGATGTCTTCCCGGAGCTCAAGGTCCCCCGCGTCACCGTGCAGACCGAAGCCCCCGGGCTCTCCGCGGAAGAGGTGGAGCAGTATGTCAGCATCCCCATCGAGTCCGCCCTCAGCGGCGCCGCGGGAGTCAAGGGCGTGCGCTCCTCCTCCGGCGGCGGGCTTTCCTTCGTGTGGGCGGACTTCGACTGGGACACCGACATCTACCGCGCCCGCCAGATTGTCTCTGAACGCCTGGCCGCGGTGCGGGATTCCCTGCCGCAGGACGTGGAGAGCGAACTCGCGCCCATCGTTTCCGTCACGGGCGAAATCATGCTCGTTGCCGTGACGGGTGATGATGGCGTGGACCCGCTGGAGATGCGGCGCGTGGCGGAGTTCGGACTGCGCAACCGCCTCCTCTCCGTGCCGGGCGTAGGCCAGGTCACCGTGCTGGGCGGCCGCCTGCCGGAGTACCAGGTGCTTTACAATCCCGACAAGATGCTGCGCAGCGGCGTGACGCTGGATGATATCCGCGCCGCCGTGCAGGATGCCCAGAGCACTGCGCCCGCAGGCTATCTGGAGGACGTGGCGGGGATGGAGCTGCCCGTGCAGCAGGCATCCCGCGCCGCTTCCCCGGAGCATCTGCGCCGCGCGCTCGTCAAGTCGCACCCCGGCGGCGTGCTGCGCCTGGAGGACGTGGCGGACGTACGCATCGACGGTGCGCCGCGCCGCGGCAACGCGGGCTTCAACGGGCAGGAGGCCGTTATCCTCGCCGTGCTGAAGGTTCCCGGTGCCAACACCCTGGAGCTCACGGAAAAATTGCAGAAAGAGGTGGACGACTTCGCCAAGAGCGCGCTGCCTTCCGGCATGCACCTGCATACGGATGCCTACCGCCAGGCGGACTTCATCCAACTCTCGCTTGAGAACGGGCGGCAGACGCTGTTCATTGCCGCCATCGTGGTGATGCTGGTGATTGTGCTCACGCTGCTCAACCTGCGCACGGCGGTCATCACGCTGGTGAGCATGCCGCTCTCCGTGCTGTTCGGCATGGCGTTCTTCCCCGCCTGCGGGCTGTCGGTGAACATCATGACCCTCGGCGGACTTGCCGTGGCCGTGGGTGATGTGGTGGACAATGCCATCATCTTCGTGGAGGTGGCCTGGCGCAACCTCTCCCGCAACGCCGCATTGCCGCCCGTGCAGCAGAAATCACGCTTCCAGGTGCTCATGGAGGCCAAGGGTGAGATTGTCGGCTCCATCACGTACTCCTCCGTCATCATCCTGCTGGTGTTTGCGCCCGTATTGTTCCTGGGCGGGCTGGAGGGGCAGTTCTACCGCCCGCTGGGCGTGTCGTACATGCTGGCGCTGGCGGCGTCGCTCCTGGTGGCGCTCACCATCGTGCCCGTGCTGTGCATGATTGGCTTCAAGCGTTCCAAGAACGCATCCGACAACGGGGATTCCACCACCGCGCGCGCCATCCGCGCCGCCTACCGCCCGGTGCTGGCGTTCTGCATGCGCCGCGCGGGTTGGGTGTTCGCATCGCTGCTGGTGGTCACGGCAGGCTTCATGGCTCTGGCATCCACCTACGGCACCAGCTTCCTGCCGCCCTTCAACGAGGATTGCTACACTGTTTTTGTCAACACTGTGCCCGGCACCTCCCTGCAGGAGACCGAGCGCATCTCCAACCAAGTCATGCGCGAGCTGCAGAAAATCGACGGCGTGAAAACCGTGGCCCAGCGCACGGGGCGCGCCGAGAGCGACGAGCATGCCGAGCCCGTCAGCGCTTCAGAGCTCCTGGTGCGCGTGGATCTCTCCAAGGACCAGAAGAAGATTCGCGAAGCCATCCACGGGGTCATACACGGCGTGCCCGGCACCAGCGGCATGATCGGCTATCCCATGGCCCACCGCATCTCCGCCGTGCTCTCCGGCTCCAACTCCGAGATTGCCATCAACATCTACGGCGACGAACTGCCCCAGCTCCGCAAGGCCGCCAAGAAGGCAGCGGAAATCCTTTCATCCATGCCCGAGGTGGCCGACGCACGAGCCAACCGTGAGGTGATGGTGGACACCATCTGCGTGGACTACAACCGCGAGGTGCTGGCCGCCTACGGCCTCACCGTGGCGGAGGCCGCGGAGCAGGTGTCCGCCGCCCTCCACGGCCTGAAGGCGGGCGAGGTCATCCGCAACCTCGACCACTGGAACATCATGCTGCGCCTGGACCCGCAGATGCGCATGGGCGTGGACGACGTGCGCCGCCTGCCGCTGCTGGCGGGTGGCGGCAAATCCGTGCCGCTCGGCGAGGCCGCCCAGGTGTACCGCGCGGAGCAGACCAACCTCATCCTGCGCGACAACACCCGCCGCAAGGCCATGATTTCCTGCAACCCCGCGCCCGATTCCAACCTCGGCGACCTTGCCCAGGCCTGCCGCGAGAAGCTGGATCCCGCCATGCACGAGCTGGGCTGCACCGTGGACTACGACGGCACCATCAAGAGCCGCGAGCAGGCGGGCCGCCGCCTGTACCTGCTGGGTGGCGCGGTGTGCGTGCTCATCGTGCTGCTGCTGGCCGCATCGCTCGGCAGCGTGCGCCGCGCCGCCGTCACGCTGGTGAACATCCCGCTCTGTCTGGTGGGCGGCATCGCCGCCGTGTTCGTGGCATCACCCGACACCGTTGCGTCCGTACTCCACGGCGGCTACGTGCCGCCCATCCTGTCGGTCAGCTCCATTGTGGGCTTCGTCACGGTCATCGGCTTCGCCATCCGCAGCGGGCTCATCCTGCTCAACCGCTACCGCGCCCTAGAGCAATCCGGTATGTCCGCAGCGGATGCCATCCGCAACGGTTCCGAGGAACGCCTCATCCCCATCATCATGACCAGCCTCACCACCATCCTCGGTCTGCTCCCCCTCGTCTGGGCCCGCAACCAGCCCGGCGGAGAGCTCCTGGCTCCCCTCGCCATCGTCCAGTTCGGAGGCCTCCTCTCCGCAACCATCCTCAACCTCCTCCTAGTCCCCGCAACCTCCTCCCTCTTCACCAAATTCCTCGCCCCGCGCTCCCGCTGAGCGCTTTCAAACGAGAAATAATCAAGTTTGCCCGGCAGGCATATAGTCGGGCAGTCTTTGAAGCTATTCCCTGACTCCGCAATCCTTTGCTGAACTTTGTACGCTTTGGGGAAGATTGTTGGGGTGTTTGCGAATATCATCACTCCAGATATCTCCTACCTTAAGTGGTACTGTGGATTCAATGTGGCAAAGTTTTAAAATGCTGGCGTACAATTGACCTTGCACCAATACCTTGTCGGCAATCTCACGTGTTTTTGCCGCAATTTCCGGATTGTTCCTAATGTAGGTGTCAGAATACCATATCCACGAAGCCACGTGGCGCAAATCAAAGTCTCCTGGATTCCCCCCATGCATAATTCGCCCGTTTTCTCCAAGTTTTTGCCCGTGGTCGGAGCAATACAGAATCACGGCGTTTTTATCCTTTAATCCATCTATCAAGTGTTTGGCAAGAGCATCAACGCATACGATGCAATTGTCGTAATCGTTAATCATTTGCTCAGGCGTTACATCGGCAACGACATCCAAATTTCCCCAATCTATATTACCTGGCTGAAACGGTGCATATTTAGGGTCATGCTTGTATGGAAAATGTCCCGTTCCATTTTCAATGACAACGAACTGCTTGGGTGACATCTCCCCTGTGATATTGTCCATGATGCCTGATGAAACATCGTCCATTGCCGCATGGAACTCCAAAGTCTTGTTTATACCTGTTCCGAACAATTGATTGAAATATTGGCTGTGAACGATATTGTAAGTGTTTTCTGCAATCCACAAATTATGGAAACCATGCTTCTTGAGAATTGAAAGGAAGGAAGAGAAGCCCGGCTTTTCTTTCTCAACAGTCAGAGCCCCCATCATTCCCTCTACGCTCACATAAGTAGAGGTCCCATATGAAAACATGTTGCGGAAAAAGGTAATGTTGTCGTTTTTCCCAATCTGCGGCAGAGTATCCCTTTCATACCCTCCGGCTGGAATATGGTCTGCCCTCACACTTTCCCCGATTATCAACACGAAAACAATTGGCTCGTCCTTGGTCATCGTGGATTCAACGCTTGCAGAATCCTGTATGTTAATCTTTTTGAATTTTTCATTGAGGGCTCCCCACAATATGTTTATGTTGTTGTATTGCCACAACCAGTGCTGTACGAACACCTCGTGATGACCGGTCACGTACATTTCCGTATCCTCTTTCAGTGTATTGTCTGCCATGGTGAAATGGAGAGACGGCCTCAGCTTCAACGCTATTCCCGGCAATTGAAAGCATGCATACCACAGCCCCGCTGCACATATGCATACAAGCGCTGTACTCTTCCACCCGTATTTCCGGATTGTTTCCCTGTGATAGTACAGAAAAAATACAAACAGCCAGTAAATCAGAAGACCAATTAATATTAAACCGAGTATGGAAATGATGCTGCTAAAATTGACAAATGCGCCAGCCTCGTCCTGATTTGTTTCAAATGCCGCGTTTATCAAATCAAACCCCATGCTATACTTGAAGACGCGATACACATATGCACATATTGCGAAAAAGGTGATGCATATTGAATAAATCGCAATGCCCACGTATGGTATGATAGCACAGAAATACAGGAACAGGAATGAAAGCACTGTGGAGTACAACTGCCGGACAACTAATGGAAATCCGTTATAATCAAAAAAGAAAGGGTCATACGTTGTGCAAAATGCATACGACAGCATTGCCAACAACGCAAACTGAACTAGATTCAAATTTACAAGAGAATATCGGGATTGTTCTGTTCCCAATACTTGAAGCGTTATGGATTTCATCGAGAAAATGATACCCATTGCTAATGGGTAGTCAAGCCCTTTTTTCAGGGAGTACGCTCCGTTAAGAAAAGG
>CALCWC010000063.1 GCA_937905985.1 uncultured Verrucomicrobiales bacterium
CACTCGCCCACTCGCCCACTCGCCCACTCGCCCACTCGCCCACTCGCCCACTCGCCCACTCGCTCCTCAGCGGTCACGCAAATACCCTTGCGCGGGCTCACATGTTTTGGTATCATGCGCACATGGAGGCTGCGGATTCCAATCCCCTTATCACCGTCATCATCCCCGTGTACAACGCAGAGAAACACCTGCGGCACGGATTGGACAGCCTGTTGGCGCAAACATGCGGAAATTGGGAGGCCGTCTGCATAGATGACGGCTCCAAGGACGGCTCCGCCGCCGTATTGGCGGAATATGCGCGCAGGGATTCCCGCTTCCGTGTGCTGCGGCAGGAGAACAGGGGGGTATCTGAGGCACGCAACCGCGGAATCCAGGAGGCTCGCGGTGAATGGGTGACATTCATGGATGCGGACGACTGGTTGAGCGGAGACATGGTTTCTTCCCTGCAAGGGCCTACCGCGCGTAGAGGGGTGGATATGATAGCCTTTGAAAGCGAGGTGGAATATGAGCCTGGCATGCCGCGCGACCTCGTTCAGGAGGAATTCGTAAAGCTCAAAAAAGAGGGAGAATTTCCCACTACACCCGCACTGGCGGGCGAAATGGTGGGAACGGTCTGGGCCAAGGCGTTCCGGCGCAGCTTCCTACTGGAAAGCGCCTTGAAATTCCCGAAAAATATAAGGCAGGAGGACGAGGTGTTCTACCGGGAAAGCCTGCCGCTAACACGGAGCGTGTACCTGCTGCGGCATGTGGGCTACCACTATTTCCAAAACAGGGAATCGTACATGCACACGGTCTTCAACCCGGAACAATCATACCTGCTTTACCTCCAAGGCATGGAGAAGGTGCTTGCGTTCTACCGGGAGCACCGCTGCGGGCTGGAGTGGGAGAAAACCGTCCTGATATTCCTGAGCGACCAGCTCAACCGATGGTATGACGATTTCAGCATGCGGCAATTGAGGCGGGTGCGCAGGCAGAATCACAACTTTCTGCTCCGATGGGGATTTTTGGATAAACTGCGCGGCAGCTACATACTCCGCTTTCTGGACCGCCCCCGGTGGTGGGAGAAATGTTTCGTGCGCCGCCGGCTCCAAGTGGAAACATTCCACGTATTCGGCATCCCTGTGATAAGGAGGCTCTACCCCCACTTCCAATACGAGCGTAGCATTTCCATTTGGGGAAAACTGTGCAGCATCCTGAGGGGAGAAAAACACGCTTGAACCACCATGAAAGCAGACACCCCATACACCGAAGTGCAAAGGACTGCCCCGGAGCCGGAGTTCCAGCTCACGGTGGTGACGGTGTGCTGGAACGCGCTGGCGGATTTGAAGCCCACGGTGGAGAGCGTGCTGCGGCAGAAGGCCAAGGGCAGCATCAGCATTGAACACTTGGTGGTGGACGGCTCCTCCACGGACGGCACGCCGGAGTGGCTGGCGGAACAGCTGGCCGCGGGGAAGATAGAGCGCTATGTGAGCGAGCCTGACCGCGGGATATACGATGCCATGAACAAGGGTATCAACCTGGCGGGCGGGGAGGTGCTGGCATTCCTGAACGCGGGGGACCTGTACGCGGACGATGTGGATTTGGCGGAGAGCGTGCTGCCGATATGCCGCGGGGAAACGGAAAGCGTGGCGGCAGTGGCGTATTACGAAAACCACCCCACCTTCCCCTTCCACAAGCCGGACTACCGGCAGCACATCTTCCACACGCCATGCTGCCACCAGGCGTTCTTCGCCTCCGCGCGCGCCTACCGTGAACTGGGCGGCTATGATGCACGGCACTTCAAGTGCAGCGCAGATGCAGAGTTCATGGCCAAAATGTACAACGCGCACGGCGAGCCGCTCATCTCCGATTGCAAGGTGGTGCACTATGATACCGGGGGAATGTCCCAAGACAGCCAGCTGCGCTACCTCGACGAGTATGTGGAAATCCTGTGGCGCAACTGGGAACCAGTGAAAGAGAGGTGCCGGCGGGACCGCGAGTACCGCAGCATGATACGGGCCGTGCTCTGCGACCACTGCGCCAATCTACTGGGTTGGCAGGAAAAGCAGGGGCGCGCCATACCGGATGCCCTGGCTCACTTGGCGAAAATGTGCCTGGAAGCTGCTGACATGGCGGGCATCTCCCCGGCCCGGCCCGCGCTGCGCTACCTGGGCCGCCGCTACCTCCCGCACCTGGCGGCCCGCACGCCGCTGCCGCGCGGCACCCGGCAGCGGATCACCCTGTGCCAAAGCCTGTGCCACCCCGCGGCAGACAACCGCTACACCGTGGGCAAGCCCATCCGCGGCGGCTCGCTGTGGGCCTGCGCTGGCGGCAAAATCCGCAAGGGATTGAACCGCCTTCTGCACCACAGCAAATGAGCCGGCAGGCCGGTGAAGCGCCTGTCCGCCGAGCCAAAAGCGAAAAGTTATTGCTGCGGCATGAAAACTTTTCCGAATCCTACCCTTTTCTGGCATAGCGGAGGGGGACTATCCCCACTCGAACGTTTTTGACAAAAAAAGTCAAGGTGTTCTACCCGGAATTGCTCATCTCCCTTGTCATTGCGCTATGCTTTCGCAATCTTGTATCGCTCTTGGATGAAGGGAAATAGTATCCCTGCCTAACACTGTTTGCGAATGATGCGCTCCTACTGAAAATGGAGGGAATACTGTTTTCTCCCATGCGCGGGTTGAATGACCCGGCATGGTACTTGTCATCCATGATGTTGGCAACCGTACCGCTGTACCTATACCACAAATTCAGGGGGTGGGGGGGCAGACATCTTGCTCATGTTGGCGGGCATAGCCCTGTTTGCAGGATTGTATGCTGTTGACAATATATCCAATCCCTACACATGCGTTCATGGTGTATGTATCGGCAACGTACGCGCGCTTTCGGCCATGGGCATCGGCATGTGCGCCTTCCCGGCGGCGGCATGGCTGCGAAAACCTCAGGCACACCTGATTGGCAAATGGCAACATGGTACCTACTGGCGACCGGCATCACCACTGCAGCCGTCATGGGCGGTGCCCTATTGATCCAGCGGATTGTGGCGGCGTTCCACACGCCCCACTGAATCTGCTCTTTCCACTACCAATGGCTTTGCGTGATAGGTCATCCCTCCCCATGACAGATCCGGGATGGGCGGCTTCTAGGGGCCGCACCGGTCGCATGGTCGTATACCGCCCATACGACTCCACGCGCCGCAAGGCGGGCGAGAAACGCGGGCTGGACGAGCCGCCGCCCGAGCACACCACCTAGCTGGCGACCTACAACGACACATGGGGATGCCGAAACCATCAGCGCCCTCTACACGGCGAGCCAGTAGAAAGAGAGCTTTTTCAAGCTCGTCAAGCAGAACCAGCTCCCAAATTCTTCGTGGGAACAAACAAGAACGCGGACATGCGGCAAATATGGATCGCCATGATAGCCATCCTCATCCCCCAGCACATCAAGAGGCCATTCGCACAAATGCAGCTACCATCGGCACTTCAGCCCACGGATAAATTTCTTTGGGACATACGTGGAATTGTTTTAGAAAAGCTTGCACTACCGCCAAATCATTGGTAGATTTCTTCTGTAATGGATAAAGACAGTCCCCCACCTAGCCTCTGCATTGTGGTTCCCTGCTACAATGAGGAGGAAGCCCTTGCTGCAACAGCCCGCACGCTCTATTCCCTCCTGGGGGAGATGGTGCAGGCCGGGGAGGTGACCCCGGAGAGCTACATATGCTTTGTGAATGATGGCAGCGGGGACAAGACCTGGCAGGTGATAGAGGGGCTGATGGGGCAGAGCCGGGCGTTCCGCGGGGTGAACCTCTCCCGCAATTTCGGGCACCAGGGGGCGCTTCTGGCAGGTTTGTTCACGGCGGAAGCGGATGCATACGTGAGCATTGACGCGGATTTGCAGGACGATGAGGAGAAGATCCGCGACATGGTGCGGCTGTACCGGGAGGGCAAGGATATTGTGTACGGCTGCCGTGACAACCGGGAGACGGACACGTGGTTCAAGCGCACCACGGCAGAGCTGTTCTACAGGCTGAGGGAGTGGGCCGGGTGCTACACCATCCCCAACCACGCGGACTACCGGTTGATGAGCCGGCGCGCGGTGGGGGCGCTCAAGCAGTTTGGGGAGGTGAACCTGTTTATCCGCGGCATCATCCCCCTGCTGGGTTTCCCCTCCGCCAAGGTGCACTATGCCCGCAAGGCACGGCAGCAGGGAGACTCCAAGTACCCGCTGCGCAAGATGCTGGCGCTGGCGTGGAACGGCCTTGTGAATTTCTCAGAGGCTCCGCTCATGCTGTGCGTCATTGTCGGCATGGCGGGAATTGTGCTCAGTCTGGTGCTGGCGTCGTGGGCGGTTTGGCGCTGGTATGTTGGAGCCACCATTCCCGGTTGGACCTCCCTGCTGATGGTGATAAGCGTGTTCAGCAGCATGCAGTTCCTGTTCTTGGGAATCATAGGGCTGTATGTGGGCAAGGTGATGCGCGAGACCAAGCACCGCCCGGTATTCATCGTGCAGGACGACTGCACGAGGCGCTGAAGATACAGTACGCCCATCACCCCGCTTCTGCGTGCGCCCTACAGGGGGAAGAGCATGCAGGAGATGAAGACATCTGCGAACACGATGATGAAGTTCATGGGGATGCCTATTTTGAGGAAATCCGAGAATCTATAGCCGCCGGGGCCGTAGATCATCATGTGGGTGGGAGAGCCGATGGGTGTGGCGAAGCTGGAGGAGACAGCCACCATGAGGGCCACGCAGAAGGTGAGCGGGTTGGCTCCAATGCTTTCCGCGGCGGTGTAGGCAATGGGGAAGAACATGGCACCGGCGGCGGTGTTGCTGACGAATTCGGTAACAAAGGTGCTGACGATGCAGATGACGAAAAGGACGATGTAGGGATTGGTGCCGCTGATGCCGAGCAGGGCGGAGGCGAGCATCTGGGCGAGCCCGGTGCGCTCGATGGCGAGCCCCAGGCAGACGGAGCCGGCGAATACCATCAGCACGTTCCAGTTGATGCTCTTGCGGGCCTGCTTCACGGTGCAGCAGCGTGTGAGCAGCATGGCGAACGCCGCCAGGAAGCACGCCCCCACCAGCGGCAGCACCTTGAACGCGGAAAGCAATATCATCGCAAGCATGATGAGCGAGGAGACAATCGTCTTGCGGCTGATCTGGTGCGTGGCCTCGGAATCGAAGAAGTGGATGTCGCTGGTCTTCGGCAGGGAACCCGCCGTGCTCTCCAGCAGCAGGGTGTCGCCCGCATCCAGCACCACCTCTCGCGGCAGCTCGTTGAGGCGCTCGCCCTGGCGCGCCACCGCCACCAGGGTCATGCCGGTCTCCGCCTCAAACTCGGTCTCCGCCAGCTTCTCGCCAATCAGGGAGGAGCGGAAGGTGACGTACGCGGTGTGCAGCGAGCGGTGCCTGCCCACGTCCTCCACGCTGTACACGTGGTGCAGCGCGTTCACCAGTTTATGGGAGTCGCGCAGCTCCAGCAGGTCATCGATGCGCCCGGTGAACACAAGGCGGTCGCCGCCCATGATGAACTCGTTGTTGTCCACGGGGCAGATGATCACGCGGTCGAAGCGCATGATTTCAATCAAGTGGCCGCCCTTCACGCGGTCCAGCCCGCATTCCTTCACGGTCTTGCCCACCATGGGGTTGTCGGACGGGACCATGAGCTCCACCGTGTAGTCGGAGATGTTGGCGAAAGATTTTTCCGGGGTCTTGCGGTCCGGCAGCAGTTTCTGCAGGGCGATGACGGAGACGATGCCGACAGCGAGGCAGAAGAGCCCCACGCCGGTGGGGGTGAAGATGTTGAGCTGCACGCCGGTCTCCTTGGCGTAGAAGGAGGAGATGATGAGGTTGGGCGGGGTGCCGATGAGGGTGCAGATGCCGCCCATGCCGGAGGCGTAGCTCAGCGGGATGAGCAGGCGGGACGGGGAGATGCCCAGCTTGCGGCTCCACATCTTCACCACATCGATAAAGAGCGCCACCACTGTGGTGTTGCTCAGGATGGAGCTCAGCATGGCCACGGGCAGCATCAGGCGCACAATGGCGCGGCAGTAGCCCTTGGGGCTGCCCAGCACATACCGCACTATCCACTGCAGCACGCCTGTGTGCACCAACCCGGCCACCACCACGAACAACACGCCCACCACCACCACGGACGACGAGCTGAATCCGCTCAGCGCCTCCTCCGGCGCAAGCACGCCCGTCACCATCAGCAGCATCATGCCGCCTAGGAACACTATGTCCGCCTCCAGCTTGGTGAACAGCAACAGCGCGAACATACCCAGCACAATTGCCACGGTAATCCACGCAGACACGCTCAATCCGCCCCATATGATGGTCTCCAGCATAACGCGCGGCATTATACGCTGGACCCGCGAACTTGGCAAGGACAGGTTTTAGAGAGCGGAGACGGGGAAGGCCAGGTGCCCGTCACCCAGCGGCAGCGGGGAGGCAATGGGGCAGAAGACAATGCCCTTGCCCAGGGCCGCTGACGATGAGGGAATGGAATGCATGGCCTTGAGGTCTGCCAGCTTGGGGTTGAGACTGCGCTTCACCTCCATGGGGTAGAGCACACCGCCGCGCTCCAGCAGGAGGTCGATTTCCGCCCCGTTGGAGTTGCGGAAAAAGTTGAGTCTGGGCACTAGGCCTGCGTTGGTAAAGCTGCGCCAAATCTGCCCGAACACCCAGGTTTCCAGGAAATGTCCGCACATGTTGTGGGTCATCAGCGCTTGCGGAGATTCGATATCCAACAGCCACGCGCACAGCCCTGTGTCCATAAAATGCAGCACCGGGCTTTTGACAAGCCTCTGAGTGGTCTTGACCGCGTACGGCTCCAGCAGGTGGATGAGGCCTGATGTTGACAAAATGGATATCCATCGCTTTGCGGTTTGCACGGAAACGGCGGCGTCGCGCGCCAAATCGCTGTAAGAGAGCAACTGCCCGGTGTGAGCGGCTGCAGAGCGCAGCAGTTTGTAGAACGCGCTCTTGTCGCCCACCTGGGTGAGCGTGCTCACATCTCGTTCAATGTAGGTTTGCACGTATGAGGGGAAGAACACGTCGCGCGTCATGGCAGGATTGCTGAACATCTCCGGGAACCCGCCCATCCAGATGCGCTCGTAAAGTTTGGCCAAGCTGCAGGTACGTTTGGCGGCGAAAGCCTCCATCGGCTTGGCGGGGTTGAATACCTGCGTCTCTGCGGCGCGCAGCGTTTCCCGCTGGGAGAGAGTGCAAAGTTCCACCACGCCCACGCGCCCCGCCAGGCTCTCCGATACGTTCTGCATAAGGCTGAACCTCTGGGAACCCGTCATCCAGTACATTCCCGGCTGCCGGTTTTCATCCACTTTCTTTTTAATGGCCCTGAACAGCTGCGGGGCATACTGCACCTCGTCTATCAGCAGCGGGGCGGGATGCGTCTCCAGGAACGCAGCCGGGTCGCTCTGCGCGGATGCCAGCTCGCCGTAGTCGTCTAGTGTCACATAATCCATTCCCTTGGGCATCATCTTGCGCAGCAGGGTGGACTTCCCCACTTGGCGTGCTCCCGTCAACAGCACGCAGGGGTATGCCGCCGAATATTTCTTCAGCGTCTCCATAGCGCCGCGCTTGATGTATCCGCTCCTTGCCATATACCACAACTTGTACCTGAAACCCGATGCCGCGTCAAGTCTGTTTTATGCAAATTTGCCATAGTGTGGCAGATTTTCTGCCACACTATGGCAAATTTGCATGAATGCTTTTCCCAAGGACGTCAGCGTCGGTCGTATCAGCAAGCCCCTGCAGCCGGAATGGCCGCAGGGGCTTGGTTGATCATGTATGTGCTGCCGTGCTTAGGCGAAGTAGCGCTTCAGCAGGCCGTCGAAGCCCTTGCCGTGGCGTGCCTCGTCCTTGCACATCTCGTGCACGGTGTCGTGGATGGCGTCGTAGCCGAGCTCCTTGGCGCGCTTGGCGATGGCAAGCTTGCCGGCGCAGGCGCCGTGTTCGGCGGCGGCGCGCAGCTCCACGTTCTTCTTGGTGCTGTCGGTGAGCACCTCGCCCAGCAGCTCGGCGAACTTGGCGGCGTGCTCGGCCTCCTCAAACGCGTAGCGCTTGAAGGCTTCCGCCACCTCGGGATACCCCTCGCGCTCGGCCTGGCGGCTCATGGCAAGGTACATGCCAACCTCGCAGCACTCGCCGTTAAAGTGGTCGCGCAGCCCCTTGAGCACTTCCTCGTCCAACCCCTTGGCCACGCCCACGCGGTGCTCGTCGGCGTACTCCTTGTTGCCCTCCACCACTTCTTCAAAGGTGGCAGCACGGCACACGGGGCACACGGTGGGGACTTCCTCGCTCTCAATGATCTCACCGCAAACGGTGCAACGGTACTTTTTCATATTTGGTCTCTTTCTATGTTAGGTTGTTAAAGCGCCCTTAGAGGGCTGCGCCCCCATTCTAGCCGCTTTTCCTCTGCCCGTCAAGCACTTTTTTAGAATTATTCCATTTTTCTTGAAATTTCCCGTCGTAGCGCTGTCTGGTAGAAAAAGGCAGGGTGGTGCAACGGAATTGCCTTGCCAATTGGCGGCGGGGAGGGTATAATCGCCCCGCACTCCGCGAGAGCATTTCTCCTATGTCAGGCAACCTCACCTACAAGCAGTCGGGCGTGGATACCATCCAGGCGCAATCCTTTGTACACGACATCAGCGCTCACGTGAAGCGCACGCAAAAGAATCGGCAGCTGTGCAACGCCTTCGGGCTGTTTGCCGCGGCGTACGACCTCTCCTCCTACAAGGAGCCGGTGATAGTGACGGGAACGGACGGGGTTGGCACAAAGACGGAAATTCTGTTTGAGCTGGACATGCTGGAGACGGCGGGCAAGGACCTTGTGGCGATGAACGTGAACGACATTCTGACCACGGGCGGGGATCCGCTGGTGTTCCTAGACTACCTGGGCATCTCCAACCTGCAGAAGGAGCAGCCGCGCATCACTCGCCTGGTTGCGGGCATGTGCGACTACCTTGAGAGCTGCAACTGCATCCTGGCCGGCGGCGAGACCGCCGAAATGCCGGGCGTGGTACCGGAAGATTTGGTGGAGATGGCCGGCTTCAGCATCGGCTGTGTGGAAAAGAGCGAGATGATCCAGCCCGCCACCGTGGAGGTGGGGGATGTGCTGGTGGGCTATCCGAGCGATGGCTTCCACGCCAACGGCTGGAGCCTTATCCGCCGAATTTTGAAACAGACCCCGGACCTGCTCAGCGAGCAGGAGCTGCGCGGCATCCTGGCGCCCACGCGCCTGTACCACGATGTGGTGTACGACATGCGCAAGCTGGGTGTCACTCCCAAGGCATACGCGCACATCACGGGCGGCGGCCTTCCGGAGAACCTGGAGCGTTTCCTTGGCGACAAGGGCTCCGACCTTGAAATACCCTACTGGGACAATCCCGCCGCGCAGAAGGTGCTTGAATTCGTGGACGCGGAAGACCGCTTCCACACCTTCAACATGGGCATCGGCTGGGTTGCCATTGTCAAACCGGATGAGGTGGAGAAAGCCTGCACCGCAGGCCCGGGCGGCACGCCCATCGGCACCATCCGCCAAGGACAGGGCATTCACGTCTCCGTCCGCAAATAACCCCTAACACCACATTTCCCTTATGTCAGACCCCTTACATCATGAATGTGCGGTGGCAGCTATCCGCTTGCTCAAACCGCTTTCCTACTACGCAGAAAAATACGGCAACCCGCTGTGGGCGTTCAACAAGCTGTTCCTCCTGATGGAGAAGCAGCACAACCGCGGGCAGGACGGTGCCGGCATCGGCTGCATCAAGCTGAACATGCCCCTGGGCGAGCCCTACATGTTCCGCCACCGCGATGCCACCGGCAACGCCCTCTCCAACATCTTCTCCGCAGAGCAGCGCAACTACCGCACCCTCTGCGAGCGCGGCGACATCCAGAACGAGGACCCCGACCAAATCAAGTCGCGCTTCAACTACGGCGGCGAGCTGCTGGTGGGGCACATGCGCTACGGAGCCAGCTCCGCGCGCTTCGACGAAGGCATCTGCCACCCCTTCACGCGCCGCACCAACTGGATTACCCGCACCCTCATGCTGCTGGGCAACTTCGGCATCACGAATGCCCACGAGCTCGCCCAGACCCTCATCGAGCGCGGCCAGCACCCCGTCTTGGATTCCGATACCCAGACCATCATGGAGGAGATTGGCTACTATCTGGACGAGGCCCACAACGAGCTCTACCGCTCCCTGCGCGACAAGTTCTCCGGCCAGGAGCTACAGCAGGAAATCTCCGAGCGCATCGACCTCTACGACATCGTGGGCAAGGCCACCAAGAACTGGGACGGCGGCTTCACCGCCCTGGGAGCCATCGGCAACGGCGATCTGTTCTGCCTGCGCGACCCGCACGGCATCCGCCCCTGCCACTATGTGCTCACGGACGAGTACCTGGCCATTGCCAGCGAGGAAGTGCCGCTGATGAGCGTGATGGAGGTGGAGCAGGAGCAGGTGAAGATCCTGCCGCCGGCCAACATGCTGGTCCTCAAGCACGACGGCCAGTTCGAGGTGCGCGAGTACACCGAGCCCCTGGAGCACAAGCCCTGCTGCTTTGAGAGCATCTACTTCTCCCGCGGCAACGACCCCATCATCTACCGCCAGCGCAAGAAGCTCGGCGCCCTGCTCTCCGACAAGGTGGTGCGCAGCCTGGAGGGTGACGTCTCCCGCGCCGCCATCTCCTTCATCCCCAACACCGCGGAAATCTCCTACTACGGCCTTCTGGAGGGCCTGCGCGCCTATCGCCGCAACTACGTCACCAAGACCATGAAGGAAGCCCTTGCCAACGGCACCATCAGCGACGAGCTCATTGACGAGCTCATCCTGCGCCGCTGGCCCCGCGCGGAAAAAATCGTCCACAAGGACATCAAGCTCCGCACCTTCATCACCCCGGAGAACAGCCGCGGCCAGCTTGCCAGCCAGGTGTACGACCTCACGTTCGACGCCCTGCGCGAGGGCGAGGTGCTGGTGGCCATCGACGATTCCATCGTGCGCGGCACCACGCTCAAGAAGAACCTGCTGCGCCTGCTGGCGCGCTCCAAGCCCCGCAAGATTGTCATCGTGTCCTCCGCGCCGCAGGTGCGCTACCCGGACTGCTACGGCATCGACATGAGCGAGCTGGGCAAGTTCATCGCCTTCCACGCCGCCATTGCCCTGCTCAAAAAGCGCGGCATGTACGAGCTCATCAACAAGGTGTACGAGGACTGCAAGCACCAGCTCACCCTGCCCGCTCCGGCACGCACCAACCCCGTCAAGCGCATCTACGAGCTCTTCACCGATGATGAAATTACCGAGGAGGTCTCCCGCATGGTCACGCCGGATGACAGCCCCTGCCCCGTGGAGGTCATCTACCAGAGCATGGAAGGCCTGCACGAGGCCATCGCCGGCCCCTGCGGCGACTGGTACTTCAGCGGCGACTATCCGACCCCCGGCGGCTACACGGCCGTGAACCAGGCGTTCATCCGCTGGTTCGAGGGCAAGGACGGCGGCGCCGATGCACTGCCAGTCTAAGAATTGACAATCTACAATCACTGCCGTCCCATAGCGCTCCGGTAGCGGAGCGCTAACCCGCATGGTTGC
>CALCWC010000064.1 GCA_937905985.1 uncultured Verrucomicrobiales bacterium
AAACGGATAGATAACATTCACAATCTGGACTACTACTCCACCTTCAACCACCTGACAGCTGACAGCAACACATGCTGGTACAATGCATCCTGCAACGTGCTGCAGTACTGGGAGACCTACTACGGTGTGTTTTACACGGGAGACGTCCCCCTGCCATACGGCCACAACTACAACCAGTCCATTGCCCAAGCTACAGGTGGCACCCAGTCCCTGCGCATGGAACTGACCTTCTACGACAATTGGGAAAACAAGGGTGGTGACTTTTTCATGGCTGCAGACTGGTACCTGAGCGGCACCACCGATGATGTTCCCCAATATGAGGGTTGGGCCCAAAAAGTTGGAAGCAACCCCGGCGGCTACTTTAAGGAATACTTTCCAGACGTCCGCTCATCTTATTATCAGGGATTCGTGAACGAAGACTTGGGGAAATATTCTCTTGAGTGGTTTACGGAAGACGTGCTCACGGCCATGGGCTGCAAATACAGCAACAATACAATCACTTGCGTTACTGCGGGGCAAATCATGTCTCTGGGTATCATATCCGACGCAGGAAGCGGACATGCGCTAACCTGCTATGGTTTCACACTAGACGACAACGGTCTCATCAAATCTTTCCGTGTGGCCAATTCCGATGATTCCGAGTACACCACCTTCGAGCTTTTCGTCAAAGAAACAAACGATGGGCATTTTCATCTCTACACCGATGAGGCATGCGAGAATCTCTGGTCTTTTGTCGACCCCAGTTGGTATGTACACGATTTTTCCGCCGTGAAGACCTCCGAAGAGCTTAAGGATCTGTATGCCAAATACACGAATCAAGAGAACCCGCTGACCTGGAACGGCCAAAAAGCGACATGGAGCGAGAACGACTCGGGAACGGCCACACTGGAACGCCTGCCGGAGGAAACAGACGGCTGGGACGTGTGTGCAGGAACAGACTACTACCGCAGCTACTACTATAAGGAACGCCCCGTACTGTTCAACGACCACTCCGCAAGCGGGGAGGTTGGGCTGGAAGGAGCCCTTTCCGCACCCAAGGTCACCATTGACAACAACAGTACGGCATACACATTCACCGGAACGGATAACACCACGCTGAACACGGAGAAACTGGTTAAGAGCGGCGAAAAAACAGCATTTTTCACCGGGGTGGCGGTTACTGCGGCGGAACTGAGTGTTGGCAGTGGCAAGCTGCTTATGGGGCAGAATGCCTCTCTGGACATCAACGGAGAGGTTGTCATTCGGGCGTTGGCCAGCGATACAGCGGCCGGCATCAACTCCACCAACGGAGACCAGACGTACGCCATGGGCAATACCGCCATTCAGATAGAAAACGCGTCAATTTCCCATATTTCCAACGATTCCGGCACGCTGTCCAACCGACTTTCGAATGTCAAAATCATCAACAACGGCACCGGCACGCTCGCGGAGGACAACGCATTGAACCAGGGCGGCGACTTCGGCAAAATCAGCGCAGAAGCCGTCTCGGGGAACATCAATTTCCTCAACAAGGGAACGGGGGGCATGCACCTTGAAGAAGCCATCATCGGTACCGGGCTTTCCCTCGGCGTGTACATGGGCTCAGAAACCACCGAAGACAGCGAGACCAACCTTTTCATCCAAGGCCGTCTGGTGGGGTTCACCAATTCCACGGTAAACGCAAACCTGACGATGATGAGAGGCTCTGAGCTGGATGTTTTCCGCACCAATAACGCAGGCATCAACCTGGGCAGTGCGCTAACCTTCAATCTGGGCATGACACTATCTGAAGCAGACGCAATTGCCGTGAGCAGCATGGCTGCAGATGGCGTGTACCACCTGTTCAACGGGGTGGATTCCTTTACGCTCGGCTCAACCTACACAGACGTAACCACGTCTATCACCGCAGCAAACGCGGTGGATGCCAGTGCCTACTTCACCAACCTGGAGACAGGCAAATACATTATCACTTACACGGGAGCTTACAACGGCGGCGCAAACGTAGGGCAGGTTCTGCTGATGAGTATGTCCGTCCCCGAACCCGCCACGGGTTCCCTTTCCCTGCTTGCTCTGGCAGGCCTCTGCGCCCGCCGCCGCAGGAAGTAAACCTCTTTTCTCAGGA
>CALCWC010000065.1 GCA_937905985.1 uncultured Verrucomicrobiales bacterium
ACCATTGCATACTCAAAGGCCGCGCTGAATCATAAAATCTGGCGGAGTACCAAAATTTCTTTGAAACACATACGGCCGATTTTCTCGGTCCTAATCATAATCCGCCAGCGGTTGGCAGCGTTTCTTAGTATCCGCAAAAGCGCCGCACCCCATGGAGGGTGCGGCGCTTGAAATGATGCGCTGTTCAGCTATTAGAACGCGTACTGCACGCCGATCTGGGCGTTCAGGTGGTGGGAGTCACCGCGGAAGATGACTTCCGCATTGCCGTACACGGACCAGTGCTGCGCCACGGGGATTGTGATGCCGGTTCCCAGGTCCAGACCCACGCGGTCGCGCTCTTCAGCCTGGATGGTGAAGGGATAGTCCGGAGCACCCACAAAGTAGCAGTGCATGTCGCTGTCAAGCTGGCCGACGGCCACGGCAACACCCAGCTGGAAGTACCAGGTGGCGTCCGGGGCATCCGTCACGCAGGCGAAATCGCGGATGTAGCGGCCGCCGAGCGTGAACTCGGCCATGAAGGCCGTCTGGCGGTCCACGTGCATGTTGGCGCTGCCGATGTCACCGTCCGTGAAGGAGTTGATGCGGTTCCAGTTCAGGTCAACCGCGGCAAACGGCTGGATGGTGGTCTTCTCGTTGATCTTCCAGTCGTAGGTCACCTCCTCGGAGATGTTGAGGGAGAGGCCGCGCACGTTGTTCTTGCTGGCGCAGAGGTCGCCCAAGCTGCGCTTCAGCTTGAAGTTGTGGATACCCATGCCCAGGGAGGTCAGGCTGCGCCAGTTGCCCTTGCGGAACTGTGCGTACACATCCCAGTACAGGGAGCGCTGCTTGAGCTTCATGTTGTGCGTCGGGGAGATGTTGGACCAGCCCAGGGCGATGTCGGCACCCAGACGCAGGTTCTCGTTGATGCAGGTGTCGCCACCGATCATGCCGCCCCACTCGCTGCGGCGGTAGCCTTCACCATGGCTGGACTTGTACTTGAGGCGCTGGTTGTTGTAGAAACCGGCGGCGTACAGGTCCGTGCAGCCCTTGCCGTGGCGCAGGTTGCGGCCGACCATGCTGCGGTTGCGCAGCATGCGCTGGTGGCTCAGGTTGCCCTCAATCTGGTTGTGCATCATCACGGCGTAGTTCACGGCGCCCAGGAAATCCAGAGCCGTTGCAACCTTGCCGGGATCCTTCTTGCCGTCGATATTCAGCACTTCCTGGATGATTCCCTCCAGGTCGCCGGGAATGGGGAAGCCGTCCTCTTCCAACCTCTTGATGATGTGGTAGACCTCGGTCTCGTTGCGGTCCAGGTAGGGAAGCGCATCCTCTGCCGGGTGGGATGTCTTCGCCACGTAGAAGCCACGGAAGCCGTCGCCCTCGTTCAGCGTGGTCACGGCTTCATCGGTGAAGCGCACCTCAAAGCCGGAGCGGTCCATCTTCAGCGTGCCGTCTGCAAGGAGATCAGAGGTGACGATGCCCCCATTCTCAAGGAAGGTACCGACATCAATCAGGGCCACCTTGTCCTGGCTGCCGCTCTTCTCGCTGTCCATGATGTTCAGGAAGTAGTTGAGCTCATCGTTGCCCGCCACGCTGATGTTGCCCGAGCCGGCGGTGGTGGTGATGGTGCCGGCGTTGTACGGGGCCTTCTCGTTGATGTAGGCGATGCCGTCCGTCAGCCACAGCGTGCCGTCGCCGAAGGTGAGGGTGGAGCGGTCGCCCACGATGAGGTGGGCGTCGCAGCACGTCTTGAGCGTGGTGCCAGACGTCAGGGTGAAGTTGTCGATGACGATATCCGTGCGGAGGTTGTTCTCGGGAACAACAGAGAAGGTGAGCTTGCCAAGCTCGCCGTTGTCCGGAGTGCCACCCAGAATGGCTCCACGGTACAGGCGCACGCCCTGGATGCCGTCTTTATCCGGGGTCTCGTCCACCGTGAGCGTGCCGTCCACGTAAATCTTGGAGCCCGTGGAGACCTCCACCTTCTTGAGATTGGCGGTGGCGCCTTCGGCGATGGACAGCAGACCCACGCCGTAGTTGGGATTGCCGGTCTCCTCGTTCAAGGTGCCCGTGTCGCCCACGTAGATGGTGCCGGCGCTGTGGTTGAGGGTGCCGCCATCTTCCACTACAAGATTGGCATTCGTGGTGTCGTTGTACTCGGTGGTGGAGCCCAGGCGCACATCGACCCTGCCCAGGTTGACTGTGCCGCCGTCAACGATCCGGAGCATTCCGGAACCGCCGTTGAGGCCGATGATGGTTTCGTGATTATCCTGCCTATCCTGCTCAGAGGCGGTGACATTGAGCGTGCCGGCCACGTTCACGGTGCCGACGGACGGAACGCCTGCGGCAATCGTGCCGATGCCCATTTCCAGGAGTCGCGTGTTCAATGTGCCGCCACCGTATATGTTCAGCGTGCCTTGGCCGCCGGTAAAGGGGGTTCCTTCGGAATCCACGCCGGCGTAGCCGATGGAGGTGGAGCCGTTCAACACGTCAACACGGCTGCCGTCGTAGATGTTCATCTGGTTGTTTATGTCTGCTCCGGTCACGTTGTTGACGCCGATGGCGAGGTTACCGTCCAGACGGAGGAAGCCGGTGGTGGCGCCGCTTTCCTCGCCCACAAAGACCTGAGCCTTGCCGCCGCCGTTGGAAACCTGCATGTGGCCGGCATAGACCTCGCTGCCGCCCTGGATATAGAGGTAGGACTCTGCGCCCGTGCAGGTGCCCATGAGAATATTCGTGCCAACCGTCAGCGTGGCGTCGTCGATGGTGAGGGTGCCTTTGGACGCCCCGTAGCCCTCGTGAATGAAGTGGGGGCTGCCGGGACCGCCGATGAAGAGCGCGTTGGGCGTGGAAAAGTCGCCGCCGCTCAGCGTGAAGCAGGCATCGTATGCAGCGCCGCCATCGTCGCCGTAGCCGATGCTGACGGTGCTGTAGGGGCTGTCGCTGATGCCGGAGCCGAATTCATCGGCATTGGTGATGACGATGGGGTCGCCGGCAGTGCCGCCTTTGTAGTGCTGGTGGACACCTTCGAGGGTCACGTACGTCGGAAGGGCGTACGCGGAGGTCATAGCCGCCAGGAGGGCGGTCAGGAGCATTTTGGGTAATCTCGTTTTCATATTTGTTTCGTTTGTTGTCAGAAGAATTAATTCCAGACGTTCATGACACGTCTGGCGCGAATTTATCTTCATGGGAAGCCAAAGTCAAGTAAAAAGCAAAAAAACGCCAACAAAAATGCCAACACGGGCAAAGGGGATTTGCGCGCGGCTTTGTGCACGTGCTGTCGCGGCATTGTCAAGATTAGCCTTGCATCCGCGGGGTTTTCTGCGATAATGCCCGGCGCGCCAGCCGCACTATGCTCAACCAGGAAATCATCACAGAGGCGGAGACAGCCGCCATTCAGATACCCGGGGGTAACGCCGTTATCCTGCCGGAGGGTTCGCGCATCTACATCACCCAAAGCCTTGGCAATTCCATCACCGCCGCCACGGATATCGGCCTGGTGCGCATCACGCGCGAGGAGGCCGCCCGCGCCGGCATCATCCCGCCGGAGGAAGCCAAGCCCGCCGGTGACGAGAACCTGTCGCTGGAGGAGCGGGTGTGGAACGTGCTCAAGGGCATCTACGACCCGGAAATCCCCGTGGACATCGTGAACCTGGGGCTGGTGTACGGAGTGGAGGTGATACCGCAGCAGGAGGGCGGCGCACAGGTGAACGTGCAGATGACGCTGACGGCGCCGGGCTGCGGCATGGGGCCGCACATCATGGCGGAGGCGGAGCTGGGCATCGCCGCGCTGGAAGGCGTGAAGAACGTGGACATCGAGTTTGTGTGGGACCCTCCCTGGAACCAGGACATGATGAGCGAGGAGGCCCGCATGCAGCTGGGATACATTTAACCAACACACCACCATGGGTAAGCTTACCATCGAGCTGAGCGAGGAGGAACTGCGCGACCTGGCGGAGGTCAGCGCCATGACCCTCACCATCCTGGGGCACGCCATGGCGGAATCACGCCACCCGAAGGTGGACGCCTGGCACCGCCTGCTGGTGGATATCTTGAAAGCGGCGCACTCCGTGCCCGGCATTGCGCGGGACATGGAGATGAACCCGGACTGCGGCTACTGGTTCTTCAAGCACGCGTATGTGGACCGCGCGTTCTACTCCGATGTGCTGGACGAGGCGCGCGATGCCACGTTCTGGGAGGAGCTGGTGGCCCGCATGGCCTCCCAAAGCCTCGCGGAAAGCATTGGCGCCGAGGCCGTGGACGCCATGGACCCCGAGGAGCGCAGCGCCCGCCTGTCCTCCATGGAGAAAGCGCTGTGGGACGAGGTGACGCGCCACGGCATCGACCGCTTGTTCTTCATGCTGCCACCGGAGGAATCGTGAAATGGCGGCAGCGGGGCCGGTGACGGGGCCTGACGCTTTTTTCACATTTTTTTCATTTTTCTTTCAGCATTTGGGCGGGTGGTGTATTATAGGGTATAGAGAGCGCCATGAAAGCAACCACCATCAAGAAGGCCGGAATCATCTCCCTGGCCGTGCTGTCCCTCATCCTTCTGTATCAAAACAACGGCATGCGCGACGAGCTGCGGCAATACCGCGCCGCGGAGATTTACCTGGCGGAGGAAGAGCGAACGGCGGAGGATTGCCTGGCGTACGCGCGCACGCTGGGCCGCGCGGATGACACCTTGTCTGATATGCTGTGGCTGGTGGCGGCGCAGAAGGGGAATGCGGACGCACAGAGCTATCTGGGGCGCGAGCTGGATACGTATCCCCCGTATCGCCCCAACCGCTATTCCTCCATCAAGGACAGGGGTCCCAAGAGCGAGAAGTGGCTGCTGGCGGCCGCGCGGCAGGGCAGCCCGAAGCACATGGAGACCCTGGCGCGATTCTACGACTACAGTCGCCCCGACGACAAGACGGCGCGGAGGCAAATGCAGCTGAGTGCCTTCCATTGGTACAGGGAAGCCGCCCTGCGCGGCCATGCGTACTGCATGTACCAGGTCGCCTCGATGTACAGGCTCGGGGAGGGCGTGGAGAAGGATTTGGCGCTGGCGGAGCAATGGTTCAATAAAGCGGAGGCGGCGGGCGATCAGTCCGCGCCCGGCGGCCTGTGGCTCGTGTACATGGAGACCGGGCGCAAGGCTATTGCCGACGCCATGCTCAAAAAGGGCTTGGAAGAGGGACTGCCCTGGGCCGTCCACATCAAGAAAGCCCAGGAGTTCGAGGATGAGAGGCAACGCCGGTTGCAGGAAAGGGAAAACCGGGAATAAACCGCGCCCTGCTGTATCAATCGCAAATCAATTTCCGGCCTCGTTGCTCTCGAATTCGGCAATCCATTCTCGCACCTTGGCTTGCAGGAGAGCTTTGTCCGGCAGGTAAAGCTCGTAGGAGGAAGCGTAGATGTTGGCGTCTTCGGGAAGGGTGAGTTCCACAAGGGCATCGTTCTTCTCCTTGCAGAGCAGGATGCCGATGGTGGGTTTCTCGAACGGCTGGCGCACGTGCCGGTCGAAATAGTTCACGTACATCTGCATCTGCCCCAAATCCTGGTGGGTGAGCTTGTCGGTTTTCAAATCGATGAGGCAGTAGCACTGCAGCAGGCGGTTGTAGAAGACGAGATCCACGTAAAAGTGTTCCTCGTCAAAGGTGAACCGCTTCAGTATGTGCTCGGTGAATGGGATTTCCGTTCGCTGACCTTGAAGTGTGATCGCCGCGCGCTCATTCCGCGCCCCGAGACCGAACAGCTTGTCGAACTCGTTCTGGGCGAGAAGTCCTTGTGGCGGACGCCGCGCCCGAAAATCTACGATGTCGGCACGGGAACGGGCGCAATCGCCTTGAGCCTTGCCTTCGAGCGCCCCGGGTGCGAGGTCGTGGCCGTCGACTGCGAGGTGGCTGCGCTTTCGCTCGCCCGTGAGAACGCCGAAAGGTGCGGCATGGCGGGGAAGGTCTCCTTTGTCCACGGGCGGAACTGCGCC
>CALCWC010000066.1 GCA_937905985.1 uncultured Verrucomicrobiales bacterium
GCGGCACGTCCAGCACCTTTCGCAGGGTGGTGTGCAGGGTCTTCTCCTTGTCGGATGAGTTTCGGAGGGTGAGGGTGCACTTCTGCTTGTTCCAGGCGGCCCATCCGTAGATGTCGCCGTCCTTGCCGTTCCATGGGTTTCCGCCCACCCAGTGGATGTCGGCCAGCACATCGGCATTGCGGCGCGCCCACTTGATGCATTCCGCCAGTTCGTCCCACAGGCGGCCGTTCTCCTGGTCCATGAGGTCGGCGTCCACATAGACCTCCTGCAGTGCGGAGCCGCTGCCGAAGGAGCAGCGCATCTCCTTGATGCAATTGGCGGGCTCCCTGCTCATGACGTGTGGCGGGCCGTTCTTGGTGATGATGGTGCCGTGGACCATGATGGAGTTGATGGGGCAGAGGGGCGCGCCCTCCACAAACACCTCATGCACCAGGCGGTCTCGGAAGGTGAGCCAGCGGTCGCGGTCGTCTCCCATGTTGCCCTTCTGGTTGAAGTCGTCCTCCTGCCGCCACAGGGCATCTGAGAAATGGAACCAGAAGGGGCTTGGCCAGGAGCCGCAGGTGGTGTTGACAAAGAGGTTCTTGCGGGCCTTTCGCAGCTCGCGGATGACGTTGATGATGCCCTCCGTGTCCTCCATCTGGCGGGGTCCCTTGGAGTGGAACCCGGGGTTGGAGAGGCCGTCGAACTTGAAGTAGCACATGTCATAGTCCCTGATCATCTGCTTGCAGCGGCCGGTGAAGGCGTTGAAGTACTCCTTGTTGGAGAACTGGAAGTTCTGGATCTGGTTTCCGGGGTGGGTATCGTTCCAGTGCTTGATGCGCATGTTGCGGCCGGTTCCGTAACCGCCCACGGGGCCGAGCCAGGTGCCGATGCCGGAGCCCTGGGCCTTGGCGGCCTCGCTCACCTTGGAAAAGCCGTTCGGGAAGCCCTTGTGGAAATCCCACAGGCTGTCGAACTCGTCCCAGCCGTCGTCGATGACGAAGGCGTCCATGCTCACCCCGCGCTTGTCAAACATCTCCTTCTTCCACTTCTGCACGGTGTCCAGGGAAATCTTCTCCGTGGTGCGCTGCAGGGGATCCTTGTTGTCGTGCAGGCGGATGCCCACCTCGTACCAGTCGTTGTAATGGACGAACAGGTGGTAGGGCACGGCCCTCTCTCGCTCGCTGTATGCCAGGAAGGAGCGGCGCTGCTGCTGCGGGGCGAAGAACCCCAGCACGGAGGACACGTTCCAGGAATCCCCGGCGGGCAGGGTGGCCTTGCGCTCCCAGGTACCCGTCACCGTGTTGCCGTCTTTGATTTCCATGAGCGACATGGGAGTTTCCAGGCCGATGAACACGGCATCGTCCACCACCACGCGGCCGTGGGTGGTGTTGCCGGAGATGGAGAGCGCGCCCTGCGGCTTGATGCGGTACTCCAGCGGCTGCAGGGAGACGAAGGTGGTGTCCTTTTGGGCGGTAATGTCAAACTCCTGGCGCAGGTAGTGGGAGCCGTTGCGCAGCACGGCATGCCATTTCACGGTGAAGGAACCATCCGGTGCGGTGAAGGTGGCGGAAAGCTCCTTGCCTGCATGGTGGCGGCCCAGCTGCTCCGCCTTGGAATCAGATTTCAGCTCCTTGAGCGTGATGGCCTCCGCCTTCATTTTGCTGGCGGGCAGCACCTTGCCGCCCTCCAGGGTGATGGTGAAAAGCTCTGAGCCCGCGGCGGCCACCTCTGTGCCGTCCGCCAGTTTCAGCCCGCCGAAGGTGATGCCCTTGGCGCGCTGGTTGAAGGTGGCCGTGAACATCTTGTTGCCCAGGGTGGCGCCCTTGGCGGTCACCTCCGCCTTGGCGGAGCCGGGTTTTGCCCCGGGGAAATCCACGGTGGCCGCAGCCGCTCCGGCGGCTGCTACAAGAAGCGCTATGCTGCGTACAAGTTTCATGATACGCGGCATTGTACCAAATCCTGCCGCCTTGGCAACCTCATTTTTCTTGCGCCTGCCCGCGCACGCGAGGGTAATGCATGCCAACTTTTTTTGCATGGGGGATGTTTCCTGCTTGACGCACGGCGGCAAAAAGGGTAAAAGCCAAGCCAATAGTTTAGTATCATGAAACTCCACCTTCCGTCCTCTCTCCGAAATGCGCTGTTCGCGCTCTTTGCCGCTGCCACGGCGCAAAACGCCATGGCCTCCAGCATGAGCTCCTATGTTTCCCAAGCCGTGTATGCCGACTTTGGCGACAACGCCGGCTTGTATTCCGTGCATGGCGTGAATGATTTGCTCTCGTTCCTGCGTGGGGAAGAGGGCGGTACTTTCATCTACTACAGCGAGGATACCGGCATTTCCGCATACAACATTCTTCAGTCGCCAGATCAGCCGCTCATCAGCTTTGAAAGCCGTCAGGACAGCGGCCCCGCGGCTGCGGTGAGCTACAACATCCTGGCCACAGTGGAGCACAACGGCGTGCAGAACCCCACCTTTACCGCCACCAAGATTGGGGACAGTAATGCCATCCATTATGCGGGCATCGAGTACCGCAAGTCCGGCTCCACGGCAGAGAAGGCCCCGTTTGAAGAGATGAACATCTTCCGCCTGGTGCCGCAAACGGATTTCAAGATTACCCGCTTGAGCAAGATTGTCACGGATGTCTCCACCTATGATTTCAACACGAACCACGCTTCCACCTACAAGGGGGAGATGTGGTACCGCTCCGGTTCCGGTTCCATGTACCACACTGGTGAGGATGGCCAAAACGTGCGCTGGGGCGGCGCATACTCCTACAATGTGGGCGGCCTGATGACAATCTCTGATTCCAGCGATTATCCCAACTACGGGACAATCCCCGATTACCGTGGAATCATGGACACCAGCGGTAGCGTGCTGACCACTTACCGTTGGTGGCTGCCATCAGACATAGCCGGCACAATCAGGCAGCAGCCTTTGCCCTTTGCCATTCAGGCGGGCGACTCCGGCAGCCCCACTTGGATATACGACCCGGAAACCAAGACCTACCTTTATTCCGGTGCCATGCAGTCTGCAAACGGCTCCACCCTTTCCCAGGCGCGCTACGCTGGACAGTGGGCCAAGGACACGGAGGAGTTTTTCAACAAGGAGGTGAACCTGGAGGGACGCCAGATAGTGCGTATCGGGGCTGTTAATAGGCAGGAGCCTGATCTGGCCCGCTATGATGCCATCAACAATGTGACATCCCGCCCGTGGTCCGGCGCGGTGCTGACTGAGGGCGGAGAGGAAATCACTCGCTTCCTGGGGGTGCAGTCGGGTGTGAACACATGGGGAAACTTGAACAGCCTCAAAGACAAAGTCGACTGGTTTAACTACGGTACCAATTACCTGACGTCGAACAATGCCGACAAGACCGAGGCCGCGAAGTTGACATATGCGGATCTTTTCTATACGGAAAACCTGCTGTTCAAGGCGCTCAACGGGGAGAACTACGATATCCGGCTGGATGCGACGGTGGATACCGGCCTGGGCTACGCCCGTTTTATGAAGGCTGAGGAAGTGGAGCATGCTTCTTTCACCGTGACCGGTCAGCAGGCGGCATTCCAGCTCAACACATCGGGTTTCATTGTTGACAAGGGGGTGGATTTGCACCTCAAGCTTACCGGAGAGTCTGGCTTCGCCCGCGAGTGGCGCAAGATTGGCGAGGGCAACCTCTACATTGAGGGAACCGGAAACAACAACGACATCTTGCTCAACCTTGGCGGCAGCGGCACCACCTATTTGCAGCGCACGGAAGGCTATGCCGCGTACAACGTGCTGGCCAATAACGGCACCCGTGTGGTGATAGACGACACGCAGCAGATTTACCGTGATTTCACTTTTGGTTTTGGCGGCGCCACGTTGGATATGAACGGCCAGTCCATGACATGGAACAATGGCAATGGCGCAGCCTTAGAAGGCTTCACCATCCATGCCCTCACGGACGAGGCCCGGATTACCAATGCCGCCTCTGGTACCACCACCACGCTGACCTGGACCCAGGGCGGCACGCAGGAATACCTTGGCTCTTTTGTTGATACGGTGGAAGGCGCATCGCTGCAGTTCATCTATGATGGTGGGCAGGATGGCCGCCTTGTGCTGCACAGCATCTACACAGATTTGCACAACACTGGCAGCGGTATCACTGTGCAGAGGGGAACCCTGGCCTTGCAGGGCACGGTGACGCAGCATGCCCCGGGTTCCTCGGGGGCCCAGTTCTCCAATGCCAAGCTTGTCAATAATGATGACTGGCATTACGCAGACATGACCACCCCGGTGACCGTGAAGAGTGGCGGCACCTTTGAACTGGGTAACCACGCCCGCCTGACTGGCACGGTGACCGTGCAGGATGGCGGCACTTTTGTGATGCGGGAAGGCGTGACCCACCAGTACGAGTATCTGGAGGGTGGCTATGAAATCAAGAACACGGATGACTACCGCAAATTCTTCGGCTTGCACGGCGATGTGGTGCTGCAAGGTAGCAATTCAGCCATGCGGATAGAGTTCAACGAGAAGGTGGACTCCAATTTGGTGTACGGCTACAAGATTAGCGGTGAGGGCAGCCTGACAGTGAATCCGGGCGAACATGGAGGCTTGGTCACCCTCTCAGGTGACAACATGCAGCATACTGGTCATAAGATGCTTCAGTACGGCGGCATGAAGGTGACGGATGTGAAGGCTCTGGGCGATACTTCCGCAGCTGATGGCAAGTGGTATCTCACCAATTCCGGCTACCTGGTGGTGGACCAGGCTTTTTCCGATACCACGCAAGAGGGATTGCTGGAATACATCCACAGTGATGCGGATGGCATTCTCGCTTTGACTGCGGACACGGAAAACGAGTACGACCTGACTCACCACAAGAATCTGATTATTGGCGCCTATGGAGATGAGCCCGTCCATTACGGCAACAAGGACGCTCAGCTCACGGCTCAAGAGTACGCAGACGGTCGCGGCGGCTACTGGCACCTCGGCGGTGGCGGTGGCGAGCTGGTTGTGGAATCCATTCTATCCAATCTGGATGACGGTAGATCTTGTGACCTTATCCTAGGGGCATCATACGCCAAGGGATCCGTGTATCTGAAGAACACCAACAACAGTTTCAACGGAGACGTTATTTTCCAGGGCGGCGTTTCCCTGAAATATGATGATGACCGTGCAGTGGGCGGTGCCTCGTTCCTCTTGAACTATACCAATCGCGTGGATACGCCAAACGGGGTTCAAAACATAAAGATGGAATCCAAAGGCGTTTTGCTCCTGGACCGTCAGGCTGACGCCAATCTGAACCTTACGAATTACAAGGATTTGTATCTTGGGACAAACAAGGACTCCATTTTCAAAGGCTCTATCCATGTCGCAGAGGATGCGGCCTATCGTTTCGGCGGCTCCACCGGGGTGCTCACCGTGGAGAATGCCTTGGAAGCCAATGGAAAAAACGATTTGCTCCTGGATGGGCAGACATTTAGCGGCGGAGAGATTCTGCTCAAGTCTGCCTCAGACATCAACGGCACCGTGGTGGTGCGAGGCTTTGACAAGTCCCAAGCTACCCAAGAGATCGAAGAGGTGGGCGACATCACGCTGGGGTTGGGCACCAACAACGCTATCAGCAAGACAAGCTCAGTCACCTTGCTTCAGGGCGGCTGCATGGATCTGCATGGTACAACCCAGACTATCAACAACCTCTCTGTGGCCGTTGGCTCTTCCGTTATCGACTCCTCGGAAAACGGGGACGGCGTGCTCAACGTATCCCTTTCAGAAAACCAGAGTTGGAACGGCAGCCTCACGGCGCGGGAAATAGTGGTGAATACCGTCAATGCGTCCAATCAGCTTAATCTGGGAGGTTCCGCCTCATATGATACCATGCAGATAGGGAAGGGGATGACGGTTATGCTTGGCAAGGACAATGCCCTGAGCGCGTTGGGCACTACTTACGTGCAGAGCGGCGCTGTGCTCAATACAAATGGCAAGAGCACGGAGGGAAACATCGTGGTGGAGTCCGGCGGCAAGGTGACGGCCAATGTTTCCGGCAACTCTTTTTCCGGTGTGGTGACCCTTCAGCAAGGCGGCACGATGGAGTTCAAGGAGGGTGGAAACATGACTGCAGCCTCCACCTTGGTGAGCGATGGCGGCTCTATCACCGGCCACGCGTTCAATCTGAACGGCTATACGCTGATTCAAGGCGGCACGACCACCATTAGCGGTGATTCCCAGCGAGAGGGCGGTGTTGGAATAGGCGGTACCGTGGAAATTGCTGATGGCGCGGCCATCAAGCTCATGGAGGGATATTTCTCGATCCCCTTCATGGAAATATGGACGTGGTTTACCATCAGCTCGGCAGAATTCAACGCGGTTCAGAAGACGGATGAAGACGGCAAACTCATAGAAAGCACCGGCAAGCTGGTGGTGCATACAAACGATTTGCGCCTCCAGGGTGAGAACCAGAATTTTGGCGGTGTCGTGGAGCTTGTGAACGGTAATCATTTCAAGACCACCCAGATATCTGCAGATAAAGGTGTGAAGAGCTTTAATAGACTGGTCATTGACACCAATGATGCGCAATTCTACCAGACAAACCAGAGGAAGGAGCACCTTGCCAGTGGCGCAGACTGGATTATCGATCATCTTGATGGCTCTACCGGCTCTCTGACCGCCTACCTAGACAACAAGCATTTTGTGCGCATTGATGGAGATGGCGATTTCAGCAAGGACTTTATCATGATGCAGGGAACCCTGCAGTTGGCTCACGAAAATGCGCTTGGCCAGGCATGTGTGAAATTGACCGACTCTGGTCGCTTGTCGTTGGGAACTTCCCAGGTTAATATCAAGGGGCTTATTTCTGATGATAGCAGCACTCTGTTGTACGCAGGATCCACCGGTGATGAGGCCACTACACAGAATGCCACCCTGCGAATCAACACGGCTGCGGATGCTTCCTATACGTTTGCCGGTGGGGTAAGCAGTTCCGATGAAAAGGCGGTAAGTTTGGTGAAGGATGGCGCAGGCAGTCAGTATTTTACCGGCAGTGCTGTTGACGTTGGTAACGTGACCGTGAATGAAGGCGTGCTCGGTTTTACGGGAGCTGCCGGCGTTAATGTTCACGGAGATGTCAACCTCAAGCAAGGAGCCAAGTTGATTGTAGGCGGTAAGCCTCTGGAAATGCGTACCGGCCAGGTGTTCCGGGTTTCGGAATTGGAGGATTCCGGTTCTGCTGCAACCTTCACGGGCAGCCTTCTGTTCTCTGGTGGCGGAATGGAATTTGCAGGGGGAGCCATTTCAACGGAAAACCCGGTGCTTGCACTTAGCGGTGCTGCCTTGCTGGCAGAAGGCGTTTCCGGGGTGTCTGTCGGTTTCTCAGATGAAGCCCGCATTGAGAATAAAACCTACACACTGGCATCAGGTGACTGGAGCAAGCTCAGTGGATCTCTGAACTCGGTTAATCTCATCTATTACAAGGCCGAGTTTGAGGCCACCAATTCCCAATTGGCCGTCACCTTTGCCGACCGCGAGGATATCCAGATATGGGATGGTGTGACGGACAAGAGCAGTTGGACCTCGGATGAATTCGGCAAAGAGGAAAGCAGGCTCAATGAGAATATGACGGCTGTGTTCAACGATAAAGCCGCTTTTACCAATGTGTCCGTAAACTCTGAGGTGGCGGTAAAGGAGATGGTGTTCGACAACGATGCGAACAACTACGGCTTGATTGCCGGTGCCAACGCCGGAGTGACGGCGACGACCCTGCGGCAGGTGGGCGAGGGCAGCACCACGCTGATGAACGGCATTTCTGTGGAGAATGCGGCGGTGGAAGCCGGAACCCTCAGTCTGGTGCGCGGCAGCTCGGTGAAGGAGGATGTCGCAGTTGCGGAATCCGCTACACTGAACCTGGGCGTGGGCAGCTCGGTGAAGGACGTTCAGGTGGCGGAGGGCGGCACCGTGGTGGTTCGGGATTATCAGGCTGTTACCGGTGGAATTTCCGGGGATGGCACGATTCAAGTGAACTGGAGCGATACGGAGAAGCACTCCCTGAACTTCAAGAGCATTGGCACCCTGGAGGTGCAATCCGGTTCCGTGGATATGACCGAGCAGGGCGCGCAGATGAATATCCTGCATGTGAAGAACGGCGCTGTCTTCAGCAACGATTCCCAGGAAGAGCACTACGCACACAAGGCTATTGTGGACGAGGGCGGCAGGTTGGAGACCTCTATAGGGGATTACAAAACCTCTGGTTTGGTGTCCAACCTGGAAGGCAAGGGCACGGTGGTGTTGGTTGCCGGTAAGAATCTGGTGGACTTGGGAGATCACGCTGTCACGGGCGGCATTGTGGGCGCATCTGCCTTTACGGGAACGCTTCAGCTGGGCGACGGCAAGAACGAGTTCCGCTTCCGCTCCACCAATGTGACCGGCCTCGGCGCAGAAGCCACGATTGTGGTGGAAGAGAAGGCCCAGTACTGGGCCGGCAACGGAGATGCCACGGTGCAAGCCAACATGGTGCTCAAGGGAGACAGTGCATCCTCCGCGGGCAGCTCGTGGAAGGGTGAGGGCTTTGGTGCCGTGCGCGGTGTGTCGAACTTCAACGGCTCCGTGACCATTGCCGGCAACGCTATGGTATCCGGCACGGCGAACATTGCCTTCAATGCCGACATCAAGGGCGAGGGAGACAACGCCACGCTGACCTTCGGCGGCCATCACAGTAGCGAGCCCGCCCAGACCTATACCCTGGCAGAGGGGATGAAGACGGAGGGCCTGGCCAACATGGTGGTGCGCCTGAGCGGCGGCAAAACCACCACCGTGAACGTGAACAGCGAGGAAGGCCTGGCGGACAACCTGAAGTTTGAATCGAAGGTGGCTGGCAACGGCTCGGTGAACGTGAACGCTTCCAACAGCATCCAGCGCTTGGAATCCGCGCTCGGAGATGGCGTGGTGAACATTGCCCAGGGAAAATCCCTGGAGCTCACCAAGGGCGCGGAATACGGCGGCCAGCTCAACCTGGCGCAGGATGTGACCATAACGGCCACATCTGATGGCGTAACCCTAGTCACGGGCGGCGTGAAGTTTGCCAGCGGAGCGCCCGGTTCCGCTCTCATCACCGGTGCAGATGGCACCCGTATTGAGAACTCCATCATCGACTTGGCCGCCG
This sequence comes from uncultured Verrucomicrobiales bacterium, assembly GCA_937905985.1. GTDB lineage: Bacteria > Verrucomicrobiota > Verrucomicrobiia > Verrucomicrobiales > Akkermansiaceae > Akkermansia. Next base: position 9,114 of record CALCWC010000066.1, read on the forward strand.
GTACGCGCCTGGAAATGGCGAATGTTGTTTTGTGCACCAGTTCCCGCATCACGGATGATACCGCCGTTCTGGTGGCCAACGGGCTGACTGTGGATGCGGACATACGCACCAACCTGCAGCCGCTCACCTATGGGGATGCCGCAGCCTCCACCGTGGATGAGCCGGCAGACATGGTGAGCTTCACCCTTTCCAATATTGACAATGTGCTCATCTATGGCAAGGATTCGGGCTTGGTGGTGCGCATGGTGGGCGACAGCGCCCAGAGCCTCAGCGGCAAGGAATGGATGCGTCTTGGCCTTGGTGAGAATGAGCTGAAGGGTCAGTTCTCGGACGGCTTGAACGTGACCCTGCAGTACGAGGATGCAACGGGGCAGCATAGCGTGCATGGCGTGTACACCTTGGAAGACGTGGAGGTGCAGGCTGCGGCCGAGGAAGCCGCCATGAATCATGAATTCGTGTACTTCCACCTCTCCGGAAACGTGCCGGAGCCCGCTACATCCACGCTCAGCCTGCTGGCCCTCGCTGCGCTTGCCGCCCGCAGGCGCCGCAAGTAATTGGGGGGAATATCGCGGAAGCCCCGACGGAGTAGCCACCAAGATTACCATGGTCCATCCGGCATCTTGCCGGATGGACCTTTTTTGAGCCTCCGATTGCAGAATCCGTATCTCCTTGAAAGAGAGCCTTGCACGAAACTTCGCGAAAAATCGCCGGAAAACGGCTTGCTTTCTTTGTCTGGAACGTGTAAAATCTCCTCGCATGAAACTTCGTCTCCCTCTTTTTCTCCTGAGTGGTATCCTCTCTCTTCACCTGACAATGACGGCTTCGGCTGATGTCATCGGTGGTGGTGTCTTCTACGATGTGGGCAAGTATGACTACAGCAAGGATCCGCAGAAACAATGGCCAGTAGAAGGCCATGCAAATGGTGACGGTTCGTATTGCTGGGCTGCTTCAGCATCCAATACCGTCCAGTACTGGCAAGATTTTTATTATGTAAAGGAAAATATAGACAAAGATGCAAATGTGCCCAACGGTCTTGCACGGGATGGCGTATACGGCCAGCCTACTGGTACTACCTATATTAGCGTTTATCAGGAAGCCTTGAAATATAGTGAGAATGACGAAACTGCTGATCCTACCAGTTTTTACGAATGGTGGGTCAACGGGACACAGGTTACCGACCCCGATGGAACTATTACAATTCTTCGAGAAAAGCCGGCGTATTACAGTGGGCTCTTTAGCGGAGTCCCTGTGTCACAGACCGTTGCTGGACCGAGTAATCAGACTGGTCCGACTTTGGACGAATTGACAGCATTCATCACGGAAGCTTTCGCAAAGGACGGGCAGGCGGTTTCTCTTACTATCGCTGGTACGGCCAGCCACGCTATTTCGTGTTGGGGATACGAGCTCGATGAAAATAAGCAGCTCTCTTCCTTGCTCTTGTCCTGTTCTGATGACCAACGCTTTGCCATCTTCCGCGTTGGCGTGGAAGTAAGGGATTGCTTTTCCGATATGTACGGTGATGGTGACTTGATGGGATATATAAATCAGGTCTCCCTTGTCACAGATGAAGCGGCTGGCTACTACGGGCATGATTGGACTTGGGTAACAGCAGCCAGTGCGTTGCAAACGCCGGAGGGCGCTAAGCTTATCGAGAATCCGCCGGTGTTGAACACCGAGCTTGGAGCAGAGCAAAAGCGGATAGACAAGAACACCTCTCTGAGCAACTATACGACAATTGTAGGCCATGGCATCGTTGTTGGTGACTTGGATCAGGATGACAAAGCCAAGAACGCAGTTGTTATGACCTCAACTGCTGCGTTGACAGATGATGTCCGTGTAAATTTGGCTTTGGACGGAAGTGCGTCTGGCGAAAAATCCGAGGAAACAGGTTTGAAGATTGCTGAAGGCGGAACAGTTTCCTTGAAAGGCCTCAGTGTTGAAAATTTCGCGGGCGGTGGCGTGGATGCCACGGGACGCCTCTATCTGCATGATGGCGATGTCACCGTTTCCCACAACGAGAAGACCGGCGATGGCGGCGGCATTGCCAACACTTCCTACGTTGAAATCAGCAACGGTGGGAAAATATCCTTTGAGAACAATGAGGCCTCTGGCAAGGGCGGTGCTATCAGCAACGTCAACTCCAAGTCCGTTCCTGAGAAAATAGACAGACTTCATCGCTGGGTGCGAGGCGAAGCATACCAAACCGCATGGTACTATGGCGACGAGGAACCCAACTATACCACAGTGTCCATCCGCGGTAACCAGGAAGTGGTATTCAAAGGCAATAGTGCCACTACCGAAAACGGTGGAAATGATATTTACAATAGTGCAAACGCTGTGGTGAATATTGCAGACAATGAGAATGTTCGCTTTGAAGGGCAGAACAAGTCGGTAGCCGTGCTGAACGAAGGCTATCTCTGCATGAGCGCTGAAACTGGTAAGAGCATAGATTTCGTCGATTCTACACTTCGCTCTGAAGGCGATACGGCTATCGGCATGGATGTCAGTGGCCGGACTACTGATGCCAGTGGTTCAGTTAATTTCTACGATGCAAACAAGAATAAGAAGCTTTCTCTATCCTCTCGCCATGAGGTTGGCGGAGCGAAAGATGTGATGATAGAATATGAGTATGAAGGGGTGTTATACCTTTCTGCAACGCGTGAATACACCCTCCCCGCTCTGCTGACTAACGTGTCAGTGAATGTTGACGAAATAGCCGGGCTTGGAGCTGAGAGTAGCGTGACTGAAGCTCTGATTCAAACGAACGGTCCGCTCGCCATCAGTAATTTGACCATGAACACGACGGACTCCATTGTCTCCACCAGTATGGGTGATGTGACGATGGATACGGTGGTGTTGGATTTGAGCATGGCGGAGACAACGGCAAGTGGTGCCGTGGATTTAACCAAGATGCTCACTGGTAACTACTCCTTTAGTCATGTGGAGTTTATTGTGGATGGCTTGACGGAAACCGATTTGAAAAGCATGACGTTCGATATCAGTTCTGCCTACAATGATGCAGAGCAAGAGCTTGGTATTGTTCTGCGCTCTAGTCAGGATTCCCAAGTGTCGGTGGCGCTTTCCAGGGACAACGTCACCTTTGCGATCGAGCGCCTTCCCGAGCCCACCACAGGCACGCTCTCCCTGCTGGCCTTGGCCGGCCTTGCCGCCCGCCGCCGCAGAAAGTGATAAAATCCTAAAATATAATCTAAAAGAAAACCAAACAAAACCAATAGAAAACATTAGTAATGAAGAAAACACTTCTTACTCTTCTCGCCTTGGCTCCTATGGCCGTCTTAGCCGAAGACACTAAGTACTGGGTGGATCCCATCAACACTGATCTCTGCTACTGGGTACCCGGCTTCAGCTTGGATGATCCATCCACTTGGTACGATGTCGACAAAGCAAATAACCAACTGACGGGCACTCCCACCTCTGGTGATTGCCTGGACGGGCATTATTGTTGGGCCGCAACCGCCGCCAACATCGTTGCCCAGTGGGAGAACAAGAACAAGGAATTTGTGTTGACCACTCAGGAGCGCGCCCCCAAGAGCGCCGAAGCGGTGTTTGATGAATTTATCCACACCTTTGAGCACAGCAGCGGAGAAACCAGCAATGCCACGTCCTGGTACTTCACCGGCGAGAAGCAGCATGGCTTGGGATTCAAGCCCGCGGCCCAAAACAAGGACGGCGGGTACTACCAGGGTTTGGTCTCCTACGAGACTGTCTACGGCGATCCCATGTTCCAGGAAAATTCCGGATGGACTCCCGATCCCGAGGGCGGTTTCGCCATTTGGGACTCATCAGTGTACAGCATTGAAGGAAACGACTTGTACAAACAGTGGACGGATAATCTTGTCGACTGCATTCTGAATGGCTATTCCGTGGGCATATCAGCCGATGGAATGTACCTCGATAAAGAAGGGGAAATCGGCTCATACAGTCATGCGCTCACCCTTATGGGTGTGGAGGTGGACGATGAGGGCTATCTGGCTCGCATGTGGCTGACCGATTCCGACGATGCCACCTCCTTTGGGACGGATATGGGGCTCTTTTCCGTGAGCTGTGCACCCATAGAGGATATGACCACCTACGGAATTAGCAAGGAAGATTACTTGAATCCTCCGGCGACAGTAGAAGAATTCAATTGGGCTGAGGGTAACGTCGCTGTATTTTCCATGAAGAGCGATGTGGCTGACGAGAATGGCAAGTTATGGTACAATGGCTATGTCAACGAGGATGTCTTTGACTATTTTAGCGGGTACAGCGCCATTAGGATTACTCCTCTCGTGGATTCTAACGTTCCCGAGCCTGCCACGGGCACGCTGAGCCTGCTTGCGCTGGCTGGGCTTGCCGCCCGCCGCCGCAGGAAGTAAGCCTGTTTGAGCTTGTTGAAAAAGGGCTGCCCGGAACAATCCGGGCAGCCCTTTCCATTTGCCTTTGTGCACCCCGCCTGGGCGGGGTGCATGGGGTTATTTGTTCGTGCCCTCCATCACGATGACCTCGAAGGGCTGGAGGGTGATGTCGATTTCCTTGTCCACGTCCACGGCCTTGTCCATCAGGCCGGGCAGGGTGCGCTGGTCTGCAAAGGAGCTCTTGAGGGTGACGCAGCCCTTGACGGAGGGCGGCACGTCCAGCACCTTTCGCAGGGTGGTGTGCAGGGTCTTCTCCTTGTCGGAAGAATTTCGGAGGGTGAGGGTGCACTTCTTCTTGTTCCAGGCGGCCCAGCCGTAGATGTCGCCGTCCTTGCCGTCCCAGGGGTTTCCGCCGACCCAGTGAGCATCGGGGAGCACATCGGCGTTTCGGCGCATCCACTTGATGCAGGCTGCCAGCTCGTCCCAGAGGATGCCGTTCTCCTGGTTCATGAGGTCCTGGTCCACATAGAGCTCCTGCAGTGCGGAGCCGCTGCCGAAGGCGCAGCGCATCTCCTTGATGCAGTTCTTGGGCTCGCGGCTCATGACGTGTGGCGGGCCGTTCTTGGTGATCATGAGGCCGTGGGTCATGATGGAGTTGATGGGGAAGAGGGGCGCGCCCTCCACAAACACCTCGTGCACCAGGCGGTCTCGGTAGGTGATCCACTTGTCGCGGTCGTCGCCCACGTTTCCGGCCTGTCCGAAGTCGTTCTCCTGGCGCCAGATGGAATCTGCGAAGTGGAACCAGAAGGGGCTGGCCCAGGTGCCCACGGTGGTGTTGAGGAAGATATCCGGGCGAGCCTTGCGGAGCTCGCGTTCCACGGCGATGATGCCCTCTGCGTCCTCCTCGTTGCCCGGCCCCTTGGCGTGGAAGTGGGTGGAGATGCCGTCGAACTTGAAGTAGCGCATGTCGTAGTGCTCGATCATGAACTTGCAGCGGCCCACAAAGGCATCGAAGTACTCCTTGTTGGAGAGCTGGAAGTTGCCGATTTGGTTGTTGGGGTGTGTGCTGTTCCAGTAGCTGATGCGCTGGCTCTTGGAGGAGCCGTATCCGCCCACGGGGCCGAGCCAGGCGCCCATGCCGGCCTTCATGGCGGTGGCCTTCTCGTTCATCTTGGCAAAGCCGTTCGGGAAGCCCTTGTGGAAATCCCACAGGCTGTTGAAGTCGTCCCAGCCGTCATCGATGACGAAGGCGTCGATATAGGTCTTGCGCTTGGTGAAGAGCTCGCGGTTCCAGGTGTCCAGCAGCTCCAGCCACATGGGCTCCGTGGTGCGCTTCATGGGGTCCTTGTTGTCGTGCAGGCGGATGCCGATTTCATACCAGTCGTTGTAGTGGATGAAGGTGCGGTAGGCGGCGGCCTTCTCTCGCTCGCTGTAGGCCAGGAAGGAGCGGCGCTGCTGCTGCGGGGCAAAGATGCCGATGACGCTGCCGACCTTCCAGGATTGCCCGGCGGGCAGGGTGGTCTTGCGGCTCCAGGTGCCGCGCACCGCGTTGTCCTGCGCGCTGCCGGCGCTCTTGGCGGAGGGCAGGGCAACGGGGGTGGAGAAGGCAATCTCACCCTTGCTGGCCACGCTTTCCGTCTTGGTCTCCACCCAGTAGCGCAGGCTGTAGTCGCCCGCCTTGGGCACGTTCAGCGAGTACGTGTTGGCATCGGATTTCTCGCCCGTGTGGCCCTCGTGCACATCCTCCGCCACCACGGAGCCGGAGGCATCCACCAGCTGCACGCCCACCATGTTCAGGCGGTGGGAGCCGCCCTTGTAGCGGAAGGTCACATCACACTTGCCTGCCTGGCTGAACGTGGCGGGGCCTTCCGCCACGGCCAGGTGCTTGAGCGTGGGGCCGTCCTGGGCGCTGTACTTGTCGCCGTATTTCTGTTTGAAGCTTTCCGGGATGTTGAAGGCGCTGCCGAAGCTCTGCTCCTGCCAGCCGGCGGGGTTCCATGCGGCCCCGGCGCTGCCGCCCTGGTTGCCCACGGTCATGATGGACATGGGCGTTTCCAATCCGGCGAACACGAGGTCGTTCACCACCACGGTGCCGCGCTCCGTGTTGCCGGAGATGCTGGCCTTGCCGTGCGGCGCCAGCTCGAACTGCATGGGCGTGATGCTCACGAAGGCCGTGTCCTTCTTGGCCTTGATGGTGTACTCCTGGCGCAGGTAGTGGGAGCCGTCGCGCAGCACCGCGCGCCACACCACGCTGAACGAATCATCCGGAGCGGTGAACACCGCCTTGATTGCCTTGCCGGGGAAGCGGCGCGCCAGCTGCGGGTGCTTGGGGTCCGCCTTCAGCTCCTCCACGCTCACCTTGCCCTTCTTCATGCTGTTGGAGTCAAGCGTCTTGCCTCCCTGTAGGTTCACGGTGAACACCGGGCCGCCTTCCTGCACCAGCTCTGTGCCGTCCGCCAGCTTCATGCTCTCAAAGGAGAGGCTGCCGCCGGACGATTCCGAGAACTCTGCGGTGAACAGGTTGTTGGAGACAACGTAGTGGACATGGTAATTGGATGAAGCCGTGTTGGCGGGCGAGGCCTTTGCGGCCCCCGGCTCCTGCCCGGGGTAGTCCACCGCGGCAACCGCGGCCCCCGCGCCTGTGAGTAGTGTGGCAACAACGTGGTGTATCTTCATGATGCGCGTATTCTACCACACCCAGCCCCTAGGGCAACTTTATTTTGAATGCATACAACTATTTCTGAAATCCTGTTACACAATTGTAACACTTCTTGCGCATTTCTTGCTTGAAGCGCGCGGCGGCGGGTGCTATTTTCATCACCGTTATGGCACTCCACATCCAAATGACAGAAGAGGCGGAAGCCGAGCTCAAGAAGGCGGCTGCACGCAACAAATTATCCTCCACGGCTGCAGGCCTCCTGTTCCTGCTGCTGGGCGGGC
>CALCWC010000067.1 GCA_937905985.1 uncultured Verrucomicrobiales bacterium
CCTTTTCTTAACGGAGCGTACTCCCTGAAAAAAGGGCTTGACTACCCATTAGCAAACCGTATACTATTTCTGCACATCTCGCAATCCGTTTCCGTATGTCCGATATTCTTCCCTCCCAAGCACCTACGAGTCTCATACAACCCGGCTCCAACTCCCGAGTGCTATGGATTGACTTTGCCAGGATATATGCTGCGTTTTTCGTGATAGTTAGACACATTCCCAAAGAGTATGGCGACTTTGCCTTTTTAGTGGATTTATTCAACTACAGAGGACTTATCTTCGTGTTTTTCTTCCTGTCCGGCTATTTTATCCACGCAAGGAGATTACTGGAAAACAAAGTTCTATTGGACACGAAGCGCTTCATGACACTGCTCAAGCTTTACCTATTTTGGGCGTTCGTTGGCTTCATCTTGATTTTCCCCATGATTCACCTTGATGCGCTGTGCGCGGGTGATTGGTCATGCCTCTCATTCAAGAGCGTATTGAGAGGAATGGGCCTTTATCCGGCCTGGCCGCATAACTTTCCGCTAAACATCCCTCTGTGGTTCTTGAAAGTCTTGATGCTATTGGCTCTCATCTCTCCGCTGCTCGTCCGGCTTTCGACTCGATGCCTCATCGTGCTTTCGGTTGGATGCCTGGCATGCAGCGATATTCTCATAACCGACGACGTATGGGATCACACGCGAGACCTCGCCATTGCCATGGTACCCGCCCGGTCTTTTGAAACGGTGATGGCTTTGGGATTCTACTGCATCGGCATTATCATCAAGCGCCACTTCAGCTTGGAAGAGTTCACGGGGTTTGTCACACGCAACGCGTGGTTGCCGCTGTTGCTCTCAATGCTCCTTTTTCCCATGGTTAGGATTTTGGGATTCATGCCACCCTGCCGGAGCAGCGTGCTGGTCATACTCTCCGTCCTTACCATATTAAGCCTGGGTCCCTTGTGCGAGATGATCTTCCCCAGGATTTTCCGATTCATAGCGAGCTTTGGGGAGGGAGCCTTCTTCGTGTACGTCACGCATTGCATCATGGTTGAATACCTGGAGAAGGTATTCCTGCCCAGTCACAACACCCCGGCATGGCACCATTTGGTGACCTACGCCGGGCCGTTTGTAATTGCCGCGATATGCCTGGCGCTGTTCACGTTACTCAAGCGGTATGCCCCAGGCTTTATGGCGACATTCGCCCTGGTGAAACCCAAGAGATAACGCTGCCGGGCAACCGATTTTTGCCGGCACGCCCGCTTTGCGCTTGAACATTCGGCCGCGCGGGTGTATAAGGGCGCGCATGAACACGTCCGTACGCACACGCTTTGCGCCATCTCCCACCGGGTACCTCCACATTGGCGGTGCCCGCACCGCCCTGTTCAACTACCTGTTTGCCCGCAAGATGGGCGGCACGTTTGTGCTGCGCATCGAGGACACGGACCAGGAACGCCACGTGGAGGACGCCATGAAGGCCATCTTCACCGGCATGAGCTGGCTGGGGCTGGACTGGGACGAGGGTGAGGGCAAGGGCGGCCCGTACGAGCCGTACTACCAGAGCCAGCGCGGCGAGATATACGACCGCTACTTCCAGAAGCTGGTGGAGATGGGCCGCGTGTACGAGTGCCCCGCCCCCAACAAGCGCGACAAGAACGGCGACGAAATCCCCGGCACGAGCGAGGGCACGGTGTGGCGCTTCCGCTTCAAGCGCGAGGGCGTGATGACCCTGCACGACCTGGTGTGCGGCGACATCTCCGTGGACTACAACAACGTGGAGAACACGCCGGACATGGTGGTGAAGCGCACGGACGGCTCCTACATCTTCCACCTGGTGAACGTGGTGGACGACATCGAGATGAAGATCACGCACGTCATCCGCGGAGAGGACCATGTGATGAACACCTTCAAACACCTGCAGCTCTTCGATGCCTTCGGGGTGGAGCCGCCGGTGTACGCACACATCCCGCTCATCCAGAACCCGGACGGCTCCAAGATGAGCAAGCGCGACGTGGGCGCACAGCTGGGCAACTACCCGTCGGACGGCTTCCTGCCGGACGCGGTCATCAACTTCATCGCCCTGCTGGGCTGGAGCCCCAAGACGGAGGACGAGGTGTTCACCAAGGAGCAGCTGATAGAGGCCTTCTCCATGGAGAACGTGAACCGCCACGCCGCCAAGTTCGACATCACCAAGTGCCGCTGGATGAACCAGCAGCACATCATGCGCCTGGACCCCGCCAAGTTCACGGAACTGGCCTTGCCGTTCTGCGTGAAGGCTGGCCTGCAGGACACGCCGCAGCTGCGGGAGGCCATCCCCAGCGTGCAGACCAAGGTGCAGCTTCTCAGCGAGGTGCCCGCGTGGGTGAAGTGGGTGCAGGTGCTGGAGTACGAGGATGAGCCGATGCAGAAGCTCCAGGAGAACGCGCGAGAGATGCTCAACCTCTTTGCAGAGGCCGCAGCCGCGCTGCCGGAGTGGAACGGCGAGGCCGCCATGCAACTGGTGAAGCCCATGACCAAGGAGCGCGGGCTCAAGGTGGGCACCATGATGTTCCCGCTGCGCATAGCCCTTACCGGCACGCACGCCGGCCCCGGCATCGATGTCATCATGCAGGTGCTCGGGCGCGACGAGGTGCTGCGCCGCATCAGCGTTTTCCCCTGCTGAGAACGATACATCCCATTCGCACCATGCGCACCATCGATTTCGATTATCCGCTGCCTGAGGAGCTGATAGCATCGCGCCCGCTGCCGAACCGCGCGGCGTCGCGCATGCTGGTGGTGCACCGCGATACCGGGCTCATTGAGCACCGCCACTTTGCGGACATCTTGGAATATGTGCAGCCGGGCGACCATTTCGTGATGAACGACACGCGCGTGGTGCCGGCCCGCTATTTCAGCAACGATGGCAAGATAGAGCTGGTGCGCGCCGGAATCTCCGACGAATTGGTGTGGAAGTGCCTGGTTCGCCCCGGCAAGAAGATGCGCCTTGGCGCCACCGTGCAAGTGGGCGACTCCACCGGCCGCGTGGAGCTCATCGACGAGGAGGGTTACCGCTACATCCACTGGGACAAGCAGGTGGGCGACGAATACGGCCGCCTCGCCCTGCCCCACTACATGAACCGCGAGAGCGACCCCGAGGACCGGGAACGCTACCAGACCGTCTACGCCGCGCACGAGGGTGCTATCGCCGCACCCACCGCCGGCCTGCATTTCACCCCGGAAATCCTGGCCTCCGTGCCGCACAGCTTTGTCACCCTCCATGTGGGCGTGGGAACCTTCCGCCCCGTCAAGGTGGACAATGTGGAGGAACACCACATGCATACGGAGGTCTTCTACATGCCGCAGGAAACCGCAGACGCCATCGAGGCCGCCAAGCGCGTTGTCGCCGTGGGCACCACCAGCGTGCGCGTCATTGAGACCCTGGCCGAGCGCCACGGGCGACCCCTGCCCGCCGGCCCCGGGGAAACCAACATCTTCATCTACCCCGGTTTCCAGTACAAGGTGACGGATGCCCTGCTCACCAACTTTCACCTGCCGCAGAGCACACTCATCATGCTGGTGTGCGCGTTTGCGGGCAAGGACCTCATCATGGAGGCGTACCGCCAGGCGGTGGAGCAGCGCTACCGCTTCTTCTCCTATGGAGACTGCATGCTGATTCTGTAAGCGCAGGAAGGCTCGCCCCCCCCCCGTTGGCAGCGCAGGCTATTCCTCCGGGGAGAGGGGACCCGAGCCGGACGGGTTGGCGGTGTTTTGCGGGGGGAAGAGGAGGAAGGGTGCCAAGCCGAGCGGCCCGAACAGGGGAACGAGCAGGAACAGCAGCAGCAGGGAGGTTAGCCCGGCATCATGCAGGCGGCGGGTGGCCGCTGCCAGCAACGCCAACGCGCAGTAGGCCATGAACAGGAAAGAAACCTTGTAGACGTTTTCCTGCATGGCGAAATAGGCGCTGTTGGCAATGCAGCTGTTGATGATGACGAGCGCGATGAAGAAGATGAACACGGCGAGCACGAAGAACCAGAACTCCGCGCGGCTGGAGCGGCCGGAGAAGCGTACAACGCGCCGCAGCCCCGCCTTGGTGGCGTTCACGATGTTGTAGCCCTGCGAGGGCATGGGGAAGGCGGCGATGCGCTGCCACTCCGGCATGCCGGGGCTCCAGAAGATGGTGTTGGCGGTGATGCGGCCGGAGCGCACCATGTCCGCCACCTGTTCGGCGGTGAACGGGCCTTGGCGCTCGCCGCCAAGCTCTGCTGTGTAGTATGGGGTCATCAGATGAACTGTCGGATGAAGGGGTCGAAGCCGCGGCGCTCCGCGGGGGTGACGTCATAGAAGGCGGCAATGGCGTCCAGGTGCTCCTTGGTGCCCTTCTCCGCCTTCAGGTCCTTGAGCAGGTGCTTGGCGAGCTCCTTGTACTCGGAGGTGGGGATATCCTTCCAATGGCGCGGCCCGCGGGCGCGGATGAGCACCTTGGGAGCATCCTCCCCGGCGGGAATGAGCAGGGTGTGCAGGGTGCCGTCCGCGCTCTTCTCGCGCTTGGCGACAAAGTCACCCTCCTTGCAGCATGCTTTCACGAGTTCTGTGACGCGTTCCGTGGCGTCCTTGTTCAATTTATTGGCACCGATGAGCTGGCAGATGCGCTTGCAGAGGAAATCCTGCGTAAGCGGTGCCTCCCGCTGCACCAGAGGCACCACGAACTGCCGCAGCGTGAAGTCGGATGCCGTTTCCGGGTTCGGGAAGGCCTCTTGCGGCTCGTACTCCATGTAGGGGACCTTGAGCAGTTGGTCGCGGGAGACCTCCTGCTGCGGCGCGGCGGCCGGGGTGTCCGCCTGCACGCTGTCGATGAGCGAGGGCAGCTCCGCGGGCGGTTCGGGTTCGCGCTGCGCGAGGTCGCGCAGCTGGGAATCCAGCGTGCGGATGCACTCCTGCGGCTCCCGCCACCAATCCAGCGCCCACGCGTGCAGAATGTGCCAGCCCAGCCCCTCCAGCACGGAGGGACGCAGCACGTCGCGGTCGCGCGCGGTGTTGGCGGAGGCGTACTCCGTGCCGTCCAGCATGATGCCCGCCAGCATGGAGCCCGGAGTGCGCGGGTCCTCCACGCCCAGGCTGATGTGGAAGGAGGATATGCCGACGTTCGGGTAGCACTTCCAGCCCAGTTCCTCCAAAGCGTGGGCCACGGCGAGCGTGAGCCCGGAGACCCCGCTGCCGGCAGGGGCCTTGGAAGCCATGTAGGCGGCCGCGCCGCGCTTGGCGTAATCCAGGAAGTCCCGCAAATCCGCGGCTCCGCGGGCGGCGGTGCGCGACAGGTCGATGTCCTCCGGTGCCATGGACGTGAACACGTGCAGACCGCAGCGAGCGCGGGTAACCGCCACGTTGAGGCGGCGCTCGCCGCCCGCCAGGTTGAGCGGGCCGAAGTTCATGGACATCTTGCCCTCCTCGTCCGGGCCGTAGGTGGTGGAGAAGTAGATGACGCCGCGCTCGTCGCCCTGCACGTTCTCCAGGTTCTTGATGAAGATGGCCTCCGGGTTGGTGTCGGCAAAGAACGGCTCCAGCGAGGGGTCCTTGGCGCGCTCCTCGTCCAGCAGGTTCTCAATGTAGGCCTGCTGCTGCATATTGAAGGTGACAATGCCGATGCTGGAGTTCTCCGTATATCGGAAGCCTGGGGCGCGCAGGGTTTGCAGCACATGGTCCACGAGGGCGCGGGCCTCCGTGGGGTTGATGCGCTTGCGGGAACCGGGGATGTACGTGCCGCCGGTGAAGTGGTACTGCAGGGCGGTGTCGCCCGTGACAGGTGCGGGGAACGTGGTGAGCTCGCCGTCGTAGTACTTCATGTTGGAGAAGGCGATCAGGCTCTCCGACTTGCTGCGGAAGTGCCAGGCGAGCTTCATCTCCGGGATGCCGCAGGCGCGGCACTCGTCGAGGATGCTCTCCAGGTCCTGTTCGGCGGCCTCCTCGTCGAAGTCGTCCTCTCGGCTGCGGCTGAAGAAGCTGGTGGGGGGCATCTGGCGGGGATCGCCCACAATGACGGCGTTCTTGCCGCGGCCGATGACGCCGATGGCATCCCACACGGGAATCTGGGAAGCCTCGTCGAACACCACCAAATCAAACGGTTCGGTCTCCGTGCTGAGGTACTGGGCCACAGAGAGCGGGCTCATGAGCCAGCAGGGCTTGAGCTTGCGCATAATGCCGGGCACCTGCAGCAGCAGGCGGCGCAGCGGCATCTGCCCGCGCTGCTTGTTCATCTCGTGCTGCAGGATGGAAAGCTCCGCGGCATCCTCCGCATAGGTGGCGGCGCGCTTGGTCAGCAGCTCGCACACATGCGCCTTGGCGCAGGACATCAGGGCTTCGTCCTTCTGGCAGAAGTCGTCGATGCGCGCGTCGTGCAGGCGCGGCGAGAACGAATTGAGCTGCGGCGTGGTATCCGCCATCAGGCGCATGCGCGCACGCGCCAGGTTGACCAGCAGGGCGGTCTCTGCATTCTCCGAGGAGACGGAGCCGCCCTCCAGAGCGTCCACCAGAGGCGCATTGCCCATGGCGCGGGCCTTGGCGGCCTCTGCGTTCCAGCCGGCCAGATCGCGCCAGCGCGAGCGCAGCGCCAGGAGGGCGTTCGCCCATTCCGCGGCCTCTCCCGCATGAGAAAAATCCTTGGCCTTGGCATCCGTCCCAAGCAAGGGGGAAAGCTCGCCCAGCAGGGCATCGCGCAGCTGCATCTGGCGCTGCAGGTCGGACAGCGCGGGGCCGCATGCATGCGGAGCGCTTCCCTGCATGAGCAAGGCGGCGTTCTCCTCCATGGGGCCGATTCCCTGCAAGGCACGCGCGGTGCGCTCCGCAGCGGCCAACTGTTCGGCGGTGAGATCCGTGGTGGCGCGCAAGTGCGGCGGCAGGGTGTCCACGCCGTCCTGCAGGGCGGCGTATTCCGGCTGCATCTGCACCAACACCGCAAGGTCGTTCAGGCAGTCCGGCTTGCCGCCGCCCGGGATGAGTTTTTTCAGGTGGCGGCGCGTGGTGAACTGCACCCACCAGCGCACCAGGCCGTTGCTGTCTTGGGCGCGGCGGCAGCGCTCCAGCAGCCCCGGCAGCTCCGTATCCAGCATGGCGGCCTTGGCATACGGCGCGCTCAGCTTCTCGCGCCCCGCGCGGTAGGCCTCCGCGTGCGGCAGCATCTGCCCCAGTGTCTGGAGCGTCTTCCAAGCGCGCGTGGGCAGAAGGGTTGTGTTGTCCACCGCGGGCGTGCGGAGCGCGCACACGGCGGCGGTGCGCAGGGATGCCCGCACGTTATCGTCCGCCGGGCATTCCAGCTGTTGTGCGAGGGAGTGGAACGCCTGTTCCCAGGCGGCATCGCCGGCGGCGAAGCGCTGCAGGGTGTCGGCCAGCTGTTCCTCGCGGCGGGTATCGTATTCCGCGGAACGGAGATCCTGCGCGGGACCGGGATAGGCATCCGCCACCAGTTTGAAACGCAGGGAAAGTTCATGCGCGGAATCCAGCATGGCGCGCCGTTCCTCCGGCGTGAGCGCCGCCGCCTTTTCCGCAGGGTATGCAATGTCCGCGATTGCCGCGTGCTGCGCCAGCAGGTCGATATCGCCGTACAGCGTGCCGCCGTCCGCCTGCGGGCTGCCCAAGGTGTGCGGGATGTCGTTGAGGATGTTCCGCACGTCCTGCATGGCGCGGACGGTGTCGCCCCAGGGCTGCTGCTCCGGGGTGGAGTTGGCGGCGGCCATGGCGGCCTTGATTTGGAGGAAAGCCTCCTTCTTGTTGGCCTTGCCGGAGTGGAGCTGCATGCAGAAGCTGCCCAGGCCCACCTTCTTGAGGCGCTTGAACACCACGTTGAGAGCGGCGGCCTTCTCCGCCACGAACAACACGGTCTTGCCGTGCCCCAGGCAGTGCGCAATCAGGTTGGTGATGCTCTGGCTCTTGCCCGTACCGGGAGGCCCGATGAGCACGAAGCTCTTGCCCTGCTCCGCCGCCATGATGGCGGAGAGCTGGGACGAGTCCGACGACATGGGGACGAGCACGCGCGAGGGGTCGACGGCGTCCAGCGTGGCGGGCGGCGGGAACGGCACCTGCTCCGGGAAGCGGCCGCGCTGCGAGTTGGCGATCTGCGCCACCACGGGGTTGCGGAGCAAATCCTGCTGGCGGTCCACCAGGTCCTTCCACATCAGGTATTTGGTGAAGGAATAGCAGCCCAGCGAGCAATCCTCCAGCACCTCCCAGCGGTCCAGACCCTCCACCGCGCGCCGCATGATGGCGAACACCGCCGGCACGTCCACACCGGAGGCATCCGCGGGCAAATCGCCCTCCAGCTCCGGTATGCGCATGCCGTACTCGGTCTTCATGAACTGCAGCAGCGTCAGGTTGATGCGCGTGTCCTCGTCGAACCCGCGCAGCGTGAAGCCGTCTTTCACGCTTGCACGCGCCAGCGATGCCGGGATCAGCAGAATGGGCGCCAGAAGCGGCTTGTCCGGCATGTCCTTGCGGAACCAGCGCAGGAAGCCGCAGGCCAGGTAGAGCGTGTTGGCGCCGCTTTCCTCCAACTCGGTGCGCGCGTTCTTGTAGAGCGTCTGCAGGCTGCGGCGCAAATCCGCCTCGTTCTTGGAGCTGACGAGTTTCTGGGATTTGAAGAGCGCGGCGGCGTCAGGCGGCGCGGCGGGGTCCTCTGTGGGGACAATGCGGAACCCCTTGCCATCCGAAAGGGCATCCTCCAGCGCACCCACGTTCGGAAGCCCCAAACGTATTTGGCGCAATCCGTCTACCTTGGCGTTGAGCAAGTTGTTGCGCAGCGACAAATCAAGCAGCTTGAACTGCCAGTTTTCCATGCGGCTGCGGGGCTTCACCGTCACCAGCATATCGCGGTCCTCTTCCTTCTGTGCGGGTTGTTCTACTTCTTCGGCCATGGCAATAAATACTACCCCCCACTCTACCACCCGCGCGCGTGCGAGTCAACATGATTGTTCATTGACACCCCACGCCGCGCCATATAGAATGCGGGTATGAAGGCGTTGCTGTTCGGAGGAACGGGAAGGACGGGCGCATGCGTGGCGGATGCCGCGCGCGGGCGCGGCTGGGAATTGCTGTCTCCCGGCCACGCCGAGTGTGATTTGGAACGCCCCGACAGCGTGGCGGACTATGTGCTGGAGCACCCGGCGGACATAGTGGTGAACTGCGCCGCCATCAGCGGGCTGGAGGCATGTGCCGACGACCCGCTGCGCGCGCACCGCATCAACTCCATGTCCCCCGCCGCCATGGCTCTGGCATGCCGCCACACGGGCGCAAGGTTCATCCATCTTTCCACAGACTACGTGCTGGACGGCCGCAAAGCCGGATTCAAGGCGGAAGAGGCGCATTGCCGCCCCGACGGCTGGTACGCGCAGAGCAAGAGGGAGGGCGAGCAGGAGGTGCTGGAGGCCATGCCCTCCGCCGTGGTGGCGCGCGTTTCCTGGATATGCGGCAACGCACAGCGCCCCGCCTTTGTGGAGCAGATGCTCGCCAAGGCGCGGAACGGCCAGCCGCTCGCTGCCATTGCGGACAAGTTTTCCATGCCCACGGATGCGCGCGACATCGCCCGCGCCGTGCTGATGCTGGCGGAGACGGACTACCGCGGCATCATCCACATGTGCAGCGGAGCGGAGGGGGAAGTTCCCCTTTCCTGGTGGGATTGCGCTCGGATGGCCCTACAGGAGGCCGTGCGGCTGGGTGCCCTGCCCTGCCTGCCGGAAATGGTGCAGCAAAAGCTGGCGGACGCCACATTTTTCCGCGAGCCGCGCCCACGGCACACCGCCATGGACAACTCGCGCCTGCGCGGCTTGGGCATCCCCATGCCAAGCGCAAAGGATACTATTGCAGCGGTAACGGCGCGCTTCCTGGAAGCGCACGCATAATCCCCGTCACTCCGTGCACGAGCGCAGGATGATGAGGACAACCACGATGAAGAAAATCCAGGAGCCTATGCCGGAGGACTGCTTTTCCTTCTGGTTGGGAGCCACTTGGCGCTGGCGTTTGGGCTTGGGGCGGTTGAGATCGGGGACGGGCGGCGTTTGACGCGGCTTCTCAGGCATCTCCACACGCCTCTCCTTCGCCTGCGGGCGCTGGTATTCCTCCGGCAGCTGTTCCGCTGCTATGGCGGCGGGCTTGGGAACGCTCGGCTGCTGCGGTTGCATGGCCGGATGCGGCAGCACAATGGGATCCGGCGTGACGGGGAGCGACGAGAGGGAGGGGTTCTGCACGGCAAACTCCTTCACGCGGGCATCCTGCTCCTCTATCATGCGGTTGAGCTTCTGCACCAGTTCCTCCGACATGGTGTCCAGCGCCTGCCGCTGGGCCTCGGTGGAGACTTCGGGTACCTCGGTAATCTCTGGAACGTCGGGCATGATTCGGAATGATGGGGGTTAGCGGAAACGCAGCTCGCCCTGCGGGCGCGCCTCACTGGTGGGTCTGGGATTGGATCCCGGCGGTTCCATGGCGTTCAACACGGCGGTGATGACGCGCTGGCGGTCGCCGCGTGCGTTCCAGACAATGTAGAGGAAGTCCGCGGGGTGGATGTTGCCGTGGGTGCGCAGGAATTCCAGGTCCTTCACATCGCCGTAGCTCACATCCGGCACCAGGGTGCCGAAGAGCTTGGCCTCCGCCTTGCGGATGATGCGCGGCAGGTAGGGGATTTCATGGTATTCCTCGGACTCAGGGGGAAGATCGTGGGCCATGACGGGCTTGGCGTTGCCGTAGATGCCGCGCTGGGTGGTGAGGAAGAAAGAGCGGCGCACGGCGGCAATGAGCATGAGCGTGCCGGGAGAGGGCACGCCGTTTGTGGCGTAATCCCGCACATACGCGAAGAATTCACCGGGCTGGTGGCCGATGGATTGGAGGTACTTCACCTCGTTGGGCAGGAAGAAGCGCCCCACGTCCGTACCGGGATTCGAGAGATAGCGGTTCACCGAATCCCGGAAAAGGGCCATAAACAGGTCGTTCCATTCCATGCATGCCAGTATAGGGGGAAAGACGGGGCAAGGCAAGAGAAAAGGATGTACTAGGGACTACGGACTATGTACTATTTTGAAAATTCGGCGCGCAGGTATGGGCTGGACATGGCGTGCTGTAGGTGGTAGGATGGGGGGAGTATGAATCCACCAGCCATCGCCATCGACGGACCGGCGGCATCCGGCAAATCCACGGTTGCCAAGCTGATAGCCAAGGAACTGGGCTACACCTTCATCAACACGGGGGCCATGTACCGAGCGGTCACGTGGTACCTGCTGCAACAGGGCGTGAACACAGCGGATACCGCCGACGTGTGCGCCGCGCTGCCGGGCATTCCGCTCTCGTTCGGCAAGGACGGCAGCATGTCCAGCGTGGTGTACGAGGGGCGCGTGCTCGCGGACGAACTGCGCACGCCGGAGGTGAACGCGAACGTGTCCACCGTGGCGGCCATCCCGGAGGTGCGCGCTCTGCTGGTGGAGAAGCAGCGCGAGTACAACACGCGCGAGGCCGTGGTGATGGAGGGGCGCGACATCGGCACGGTGGTGTTCCCCCACACGCCGTTCAAGTATTTCGTGACGGCATCCGAGGAGGTGCGCGCCGCGCGCCGCGCTGCGGAGGGCATCACGGAATCCATCACGGAGCGCGACCGCAAGGACTCCGAACGCAGTGCCTCCCCGCTTGTTCAGGCCGCGGACGCCCTGCTGGTGGACACGTCCGACATGAGCATTGAGCAGGTGGTGGCGTTCGTGATAGCGGACATCCGCAAAAAGCTGGCCTAACCCCGATTGTAGCCATGGACTGCTCCTTCGTATACCTTTTCGGCCATTCGCTGGCGCGCGGCGTGTTCCGCGGCGCGTTCGACGTCACGGTCATCAACCGTGAGAAGCTTATTGAGGAAGGCCCGGCGGTGCTGGTGTGCAACCACCAGAGCTTCCTGGACCCGCCGCTCATCGGCGCGCTCTACTCCAACCCCATCCATTTCCTCGCCCGCAAGAGCCTCACCAAGTCCGCCTTCCTGCGTTGGGCGTTCCCGCACATCAACGTCATCACCGTGGACCAGGCAAGGCCGGACCCCACCGCCATCATCCGCTTCATCCGCGAGGTGCGGCAGGGCAAGCGCGTGCTCATCTTCCCGGAGGGCTCCCGCACGCCCGACGGAGAAATCAAGGACGCCATGCCGGGCATAGGGCTCATCCTGAGCCGCCTGGGGGCGGGCATACCCGTGCAGCCGCTGCGCATCGAGGGTGCGTACGATTGCCTGCCCATCCACAGCAACAAGCTGCGCCTGCGCCCCATCACCGTTTCCGTGGGCGATCCCATCCCCCTGACGGAGCAGGATTTCAACGTGCACGGGCGTGAGGCCCAGCGCGCGCTCGGCACCAAAATCATGGATGCCATCCGCGCGCTGCCCACCACCGTTTGATTGCCGCCCCATGCTCACGCGCCTGCGTCTCAGCCGCTTCCGCTGCTACGGCAGCCTGGATTGGGAGATACCCGCCGAGGGCGCGGTGCTGGTGGGCGGCAACGCGCAGGGCAAGACCAGCCTGCTGGAGGCCGTGTGCCTGGCGCTCACCCTGCACTCCCCGCGCGCATCGCGCCTGGACCGCCTGGCCCAGCACGGCGAGGACAGCTTCGGCATCTCCCTGGAGGGGGCGGATGCCACGCGCCGCCTGGTGTGGGAGCGCGGCAAGCGGGTGTCCCTGCGCCTCAACGGCGCGGACTGCGCGGACTACGGTGATTTCCTGGCGGACTCCCCGCCGGTAGCGTGGCTGGGCAACGGGGATATCATGCTGGTGCGCGGCGCGGCTGAGGAACGCCGCAAATACCTGAATTTCCTAGGCGCGCAGTGGCATCCCGGCTACCGCAGCGCCCTGCAGGCCTACAACAAGGCCCTGAAATCCCGCAACGCCCTGCTGCGCAACCCGCGCCGCAACGCCGCCGCCCTGCACAGCTATGCAGAGGTGCTGGCGCAGCACGGCACCGTGCTCATGCAGCTGCGGGAGCGCCTGCTGCAGCTCCTGCTGCCCCACATCAGCCACAACCACCGCAGCATTTCCGGCGGGAACGAGCCCGTGGGGCTGGCCTACGCGCCTTCCGCGCCCGCCGACCTCCTCAATGCCATTGAGGCGGCCACCGAGGCCGACGAGCGCGCCGGATGCACCACCGTGGGCCCCCACCGCGACGACTTCCTGCTGGAAATCGACGGTGCCGCCGCGGCGGACTACGCATCGGAGGGCCAGCAGCGCACGCTGGCCACCGCCATGCAGATGGCGCAGTCCGACCTCCTGCAAACGGAGACCGGGCTCTCCCCCGTGCTGTTGATAGACGACATTTTCGGCGAGCTCGACGCCACGCGGCGGCAATCCCTGCTGGCCCTGCTGCCGGAGAGCTCCCAGGTGTTCATCACCACCACCTCCGCAGACTGGGTGAAGGACTGCGGCCTGCCGATACGCAAGGTGGAAGGCCACGCCGTCATGGCGTGAATGGCCCTCCATGGCCGCCTGCCCCACCTGTTTTTTCCATGCAGCACTTCCGGCTTGTCGCGGGGGCCAAAGGGTGTACAATGGTAGCATGGAAAGTTTCAACTATTACAACAAGACACGTTACGTCTTCGGCGAAGGCGAACACAAGAACATCGGCGCGTTGCTCAAGCCCCACACAGACCGCGTGTTGCTGCACTATGGCAGCGGCAGCGTGAAGCGCACGGGCGTGTTCGATGCCGTGGTGCAATCGCTCACAGAGGCCGGCATCGCCTACACCGAGCTGGGAGGCGTGAAGGCCAACCCCTCCGTGCAGCTGGTCCGCCAGGGTATCGAGATTTGCCGTGAACAGGGTATCGGCTTCATCCTGGCCGTGGGCGGCGGCAGCGTCATCGACTCCGCCAAGGGCATTGCCCTGGGCGTGACGCACTCGGGCGATGTGTGGAAACTCTACACGCGCGAGGAAAAGGCCACCGCCGAGCCCCTGCCCGTTGCCACCATCCTGACCCTGCCCGCCGCCGGCAGCGAGAACAGCCCCAACACCGTGCTCACCAACGAGGCCGCGTGCCGCAAGCTCGGCTACGGCGCAGAGGCCCTGCGCCCGGTCGTTTCCGTGGTGGACCCCACCCTCTTCCTCACGCTGCCGCCCATCCAGATGTCCTACGGCGCGTGCGACATGCTCTGCCACATCTTTGAGCGCTACTTCACCAACACGCCAGACACCGACCTCTCCGACGAGCTCTGCGAGGCCACCATGCGCACCATCCTCAAACAGGCCTCCATCCTGCGCCGCGCCCCGAAAAACGTGACGGCCTGGGGGCAGCTTGCCCTTGCGGGAACCCTGGCTCACAACAACCTCTTGGGCGTGGGCCGAGAGCAGAGCTGGGCCTGCCACGCGCTGGAGCATGAGCTGAGCGCCGTGTACGATGTTGCCCACGGCGGCGGCCTGGCGGTGATTGTGCCGGCCTATTTCGAGTCCGTCTTCCCGCACAACCCCGGCATTTTCTACCAATGGGCCACCAACGTGATGGGAGTCACCCCCAACCGCGACACGGAAGGCGTCATCCGCGAGGGTATCCGCCGCTTGCGCTGCTGGTACAGGGAACTCGGCCTGCCCCAGACCATGGAAGAGCTCGGCATCCCGCATGATGCAGACTTCAAAGCCATGGCGAACGCCGCCGTCTGCGTCCACGGTGGCACCGCGCTCGGCGGCGTCCACCCCATCGATGCCGCCGCCGCCCTGGCCATCTACAACGCCTGCAGCCCGCAGTAAAACGGAGAGAATCCCCCACCCCGCGTCCTGCGGGGTGGGTTCGCGCCAACTTCGCACCAACGGTTAGCGGGTTTGACTTGCAATATTTTGGAAATGTTGATAAAGTACCGCCGCGAAGTTTTTATAGAATGGTGTGCGTACGGGAGATAGCGTGTGTGATAGCGGCGGTGGCAATGCTGCCGTGCGTGTACGCACAGGAGGCCATGCCCGTATTGCAGGACGACGACACGGCGGAGGAAGTGGAGGCTGAGGAAGTGACACCCTCGCCGGAGTTCACGCCGGAGGGCTATCCCATTGTGTTCCGCGAACCGTCGAACGCCATGTTCCACCGCCGCTACATGCCGGTTGAAATCACCATCCAGAAATCCTGGAAGCTCACGCCCGCGCAGATGGTGACGGCCATGCAGCTGCCGCGCCCGCGCAAGAACGGCAAGGGCTATTACTACCCGGAGGATTTGCTGCCCACGGAGGAACAGAAGGCGGACGGCTCCGCACTCACGGAGAACCAGCGCTACCTGATGCGGCGCGCACGCCGCAGCGCCATGGACACGGCATGCTGGGAGTGCTACAAGGCCGCCAAGGCCTTCAACAAAAAGTATGCAGAGCAGCTGGAGCGCATCGACAAGCGCGGGAAGTACATCCGCGTGAACCTGGCCATCCAGCACGGGTTCTACATGGACGGCACCAAGGAGCTGATGAACTTCTCCGTGTGCAGCGGCAAGAAATCCACCCCCACACCGCAGGGCCACTACCACATCATTGAGAAGGACAAGGACCACAAGTCCAACCTGTACAACTCCGCCAAGATGCCGTTCTACCTGCGGCTCACGCTGGACGGCGTGGGCATGCACCAGGGGCCGCTCATGGGCTATCCCGCATCGCACGGCTGCATCCGCCTGAGCGCCGCCACGGCGCAGCACCTGTTCAAGAACTGCGCGGTCGGCATGCCGGTGTTTGTACACCACGATTCCTCGGAGAGCAAGCCGCGGCCGCCCAAGGCCAAAAAGGCCGCATCGCGCCGCAAGCGCTGAGCCCTCCTTCCCTGCCCTATGTACCTCCTTTTCGACTGCAACAACTTTTTCGCCAGCTGTGAGCAGGTGTTCCGGCCGGACTGGCGGCGCAGGCCGCTGGTGGTGCTTTCCAACAACGACGGCTGCGTGATTTCGCGCAGCCCGGAGGCCAAAGCCATGGGCATCCAAATGGGCGAGCCGTATTTCAAGTGCCGGGAGCGGCTGGAACGGGCACGCGCCGTGGTGTGCTCCGCCAACTTCGCCCTCTACGGCGATCTCTCCGCGCGCATGATTTCCATCCTGGAGGAAAGCCTTCCCAACGTGGAGCAGTACAGCATCGACGAGGCCTTCAGCTTCGGCGACGACGGGCACGACTGGCTACCGCTTTGCAAGGAGGTGCGCCGCCGCATCCTCCGCTGGACCGGGCTCACCGTCAGCACCGGCATTGCCCCCACCCGCACGCTCGCCAAGCTGGCCAACGAGACCGCCAAGCACGATGCCCGCCACAACGGCGTGCTGGCTCTCACCGAGCCGGATGCCTGGCAGCCACTGCTGCAAAAAACGCCCGTGGGCGAGGTGTGGGGCGTGGGGCGCCGCCTGACGCCGCGCATGAAGGCCTTGGGCATTATCACCGCCGCCCAGCTGGCGCAGGCGGATTTGGCCCGCCTGCGCGCGGCCTTCGGTGTCCACGGGGAGCGCCTGGCGCTGGAGCTGCGCGGCATCTCCTGCCTGGACACCGCGGAGGGCGCGGAGGAAAACCGCACCCAAGTGATGGTGACGCGCACGCTGCAGGAGGGCATTCAAGAGCTTGAGCCGCTGCGGGACTCCCTCTGCCGTTTCGTGGAGAAAGCAGGGCGCATCCTGCGCTCGGAGGGGCTGATGGCGTCGTCGCTCTATGTCATCCTGCGCACCTCGCGCTACGAGGACGCCGGCAGCCTGTACGCCAACGAGGCCGGCTGCAACCTCCCCGCCCCCACGGACGACACACGCGTGTTCTCCCACGTCGCGGGTGAGCTGCTGCAGCAAATCTACCGCCCCGGCTACCCCTACCGCAAGGTGGGCGTGATGCTCGCCAACCTCCAATCCGCCGACAGCGTGCAGCCCACCTTCGACGCCCCCGATGCCGCACCCTCCCCGCTCATGCAGGTGCTGGACTCCCTCCAGCAGCAGGGCCACAACGTGCATTTCGCCAACCACTCCGACCGCACCTTCTGGAACAAGGCCTACGTTACCCAGCCCTACACCACCAGCTGGGACCATTTGCCGGAAGCCAGGTAAGCCGACCGCGTATCCTCCCTGCAAAAAATCTTTGCTTCTTGAGCATTGATATTTAGTACTTTATGAACGTGCTATGTTTTTTTTTCAAAAAAATGCATTTTGAGTTGTGCATTTCGCCTTCTGGAGGCTTAATAGAGTATAGAGAGTTGGGTGAATAACCTTGGGCAAGCAGCCTGCCGAAATCTGCACAACCCTCGAAAACAAGCAAAGAATGATAAATATGAAAACGAAACGACTGACATGGTGCCTGTGCGCGCTCATGCTTTGCAGCTGTTCAAAGGACGCACCCAGCATCGATGATCGGATTTCCGACACCAGGGAAATCTTGGCGGACCAGAAGGACAACATCAATCAGGAGATGATCCAGGATATCCTGGCCGGCGCGAAAAAAGGCGACCCCGAGTCCGAATGGAAACTGGGTGGGCTGATGCTCATGATCTTCACCCACGTCAACGGCAGCGATGACGCGCTCGAGCTGGAGAATTTCTGGTTCCAGAAGGCTGCGGAGGACGGCTGTCCCTACGCCATGCTCGATTTGGCCATGCAGCTCAACGGCGTCAAGGAGCTGCCGGCAGAGAAACGGGCCGAGCTGGCCCGCAAGGGCGTGCAGCTCATCGAGGACAAGGCCGAGAAAAACGAGCAGGACGCCCGCTACCTCAGCACATGCTATGCAAACGGCCACGGCGTGGAGCAAAACCTCGAAACCGCATACAAGTGGTATGTGCAGTTCATCGAGAAGGCAGAACCATCCCCGGAGCGCAGAAAAGCCTCCATCGAGCGCTGGCGCGCCTCCTACAACATGCCCCCGCTGGCAGAATAGAACTCGGCTGCCTTAACTTTCACTTGAAACCACTTTACCATATACTCATATCATGAAAATACAA
>CALCWC010000068.1 GCA_937905985.1 uncultured Verrucomicrobiales bacterium
CATGCGTATCAATCCACGGAACGCCGCCGAATGGCGGTGTGGATTAGCGCCAACGACCGCATACCAACCACGCTCGTTACCTCCAATCATTGCACACCAATTGCGTTCATCCCACATTTCTTTGGGACACATGCGCGCCGCGGTGCGGCGGGTGAAAATGGAGGTTGAACGCACGGGGCGGGCGTGGTAGAATGGCCACGCATGGATCTGCAGGAGCTCAGAGAGGAAATCAACCGCATAGACGCCACCATCATGGAGCAGCTCAAGGCGCGCGCCGCCTGCGTGCACCAGGTGGGGGAAATCAAGCGTGTGGAGAACGCGCCCGTCTTCTCTCCGGAGCGTGAAAGCGTGCTGATGGCGCGGCTGATGGAGCTGAACGCCGGCGTGCTGCCGGAAAAGGGCGTGGAGGCCATCTGGCGGCAGATTGTAAGCTGCTCATGCCAGATGGAGGGCGGTATGCGCGTGGGCTACCTGGGACCGGAAGGCACTTGGAGCCACCAGGCCGCGCTCACCCGGTTCGGGGACTGCGTCACCCTCATCCCCTTCTCCAACTTCGCCAACATCTTCTCCGCCGTGGAGCGCGGCGAGGTGGACTACGGCGTCATCCCCTTCGAGAACAGCACCGATGGCTCCGTCTCCCAGGCCGTGGACCATTTTGCCCACACAAACCTGTACATCTGCGCGCAGATGGAGCAGCCCGTGCAGAACTGCCTGATGGCCAACGCCGCGCGGGAAGACATCAAGGTCATCTACTCCCACCCGCAGGTGCTGGGACAGTGCCGCAACTGGCTGCTGAAGAATTTCCCGCACGCGGCACAGGTGCCCACCGTGTCCACCACGGCGGCGGCACAGGTGGCCGCAGAGAAGGCGGCCGACGGCGCGGCGGCGCTGGGCTGCCCCGTGGCCGCGGAATACACCGGGCTGCAGGTGCTGGAGCGCAACATCCAGGACAAGGCCACCAACGCCACACGCTTCGCCGTCATCGGCCACCAGAAAACCCGCCCCACCGGGAAGGACCGCACCACCATCTGCTTCACCGTGCCGCACGTGGCGGGCGGGCTGGTGGAGGTGCTGCAGCATTTCAAGGCGCACGGCATCAACATCCTGAGCCTGGACTCGCGGCCCACGCGGGACACCCCGTGGGAGTACCTGTTCTACGTGGTGGTGGAGGGGCATGAGAGTGTGAGCCCGCTGGCGGACTGCCTGGCGGAGCTTCGCCGCCAGTGCCCGATGTTCAAGGTGCTGGGCTCCTACCCGGAAAAATGATTTTCCAACCGCATGTCGTTCACCTACCAACAAGCCGAAAGCGTGCTGCTGCAATCCATCCGCAGCGGGCGCATGCCGCACGCGCTGCTGTTCACCGGCACGCCGGCGGCGGGCACGCACAAGCTGGTGCTCAAGCTGGCGCGCGAGCTCAACGGCGCGGTGGCGGAGAGCGTGGAAAGCCTGCGCCACCCCATGTGCCGCGTGCTGCGGCCCAGCTCCAAGACCCGCCGCATCCTGATTGAGGACGTGCGCGGCATCGAGCCGTTCCTGGCGCTCAAGGCGGAACCGG
Source organism: uncultured Verrucomicrobiales bacterium (assembly GCA_937905985.1). Lineage (GTDB taxonomy): Bacteria > Verrucomicrobiota > Verrucomicrobiia > Verrucomicrobiales > Akkermansiaceae > Akkermansia. The sequence continues at coordinate 1,556 of CALCWC010000068.1, forward strand.
GGGACACCAAGCTGGTGGTGATGCTGGAGGCGGACCGCATGATGGAGGAGGCAGCCAACGCCTTCCTGAAAACGCTGGAGGAACCGCCGCCGCAAACCCTCATCATCCTGGTGACGGAGCAACCCAGCCGCCTGCTCATCACCATCCTTTCCCGCTGCGTGCGCCTCAACCTGCGGGAAGCCGGCTCCCAGCTCCATCTCAGCGAGGTGCAGCAGCTTTTCCTGCCGGCCGTGGCCGCCGCCCTCCGCCATGTGGGCTCGGACGTGGCGGCGCTCGCCCTGCGCGCGGATTTCGTTTCCCTGCTGGCGGAGCGCAAGGAGGTCATCTCCGACCACCTGAACGCCGTACTCAAGGCAGAGGCCAAGGAGATTGCCGCCGGAACCGACATCAAGGACTGGGAGGCACGCCAGAAGGATGCCACCGCCGCACTCATCGAGACAGAATACCTGAGCGAGCGGGAACAGATGCTGGAGCTGCTCTCCCTGTGCTTCGGGCAGGCGGTGCTGGTGGCCAGCCACGCGCCGGATGTGCAGCCCGTCACCCCGGAGGTGGCGCAGCTGGCCGCCGCGCTCCCCGTGGAGGATCTCCTGCGCCGCATGCGCGTGCTGGAAGCCCTGCGCACCGACCTCAATTTCAACGTGTACGACCAGCTCGCGCTGGATGCGCGCCTCGTCGACATCATCGGAACCACCCCCTTATGAACAGCATGACCGGATTCGGAGCGGCAACCGCTCCCCTTGGAAACACCGCCGTCCGCGTGGAAATCGGCGGCGTGAACCGCAAGCAGGCGGAAATCGCCGTTGCCCTCCCCCGCGCCTGGGCGGAGCTGGAAACGTCCCTCCGCGAAACCGTGGCAGCCGCCGTCTCACGCGGCCGCGTCAACGTCAGCATCAGCCTTGCACGCGCTGCCGGCGCTCCCGCACCCATCACCGTCAACAAGGACAAGCTCACCGCCTTCAAGAAGTGCATGAACGAGCTTATCGACAACTTCCAGGAGGACATGGAGCCCTCGCTGGATGCCATGGTGCGCCTCGGCATCATCGGTGAGCAGACAGAATCCGACATCCCCGCGGAAGACGCCGCACCCGCCGTGAACACCGCGCTGCAGCAGGCCCTGCAAGCCTTCCTCACCCTGCGCGCCCAGGAGGGCGAGAACATGAAGCGGGATTTGCTGGCACGCATTCAAACCCTGCGCGGCTACCGAGAGAAGCTGGCGGAGCGCGCCGCGGGTGTGCCCGCGCGCTACCGAGAGAACCTGATGAAGCGCCTGGAGGAATGCGGGCTCCCCCTGCCCCTGGAGGACGAGCGCCTGGTGAAGGAGATCGCGCTCTTTGCAGACCGCTGCGACGTGACGGAGGAGATGACGCGCCTCTCCTCCCACCTGGACCAGTTCGAGAAGATTTGCGGGCGCAGCGAACCCGTGGGCCGCACGCTGGACTTCCTCTGCCAGGAGATCTTCCGCGAGCTCAACACCACCGGCTCCAAGGCCAACGACGCCACCCTCGCCCAGCTTGTGGTGGATGCCAAGACCGAGCTGGAAAAGGTCCGCGAACAAGTGCAGAACATCGAATAACGCTTTGAACCATATGCTTGGAACACTTCTCATCGTCTCCGGTCCCTCCGGCTGCGGCAAGACCACCCTCTGCCGCCGCGCGGAAGCGGACGGCCTCACCGCCTACTCCATCTCCTGCACCACCCGCGAGCCGAGACCCGGCGAGCAGGACGGCGTGGACTACCACTTCCTCTCGCAAGCGGACTTCGCCGCCAAGGTGGCCGCCGGCGAGTTCCTGGAACACGCCACCGTGCACGGCAACTCCTACGGTACCCTCCGCTCCCACATCGTGGAGCTCCTGCAGGCCGGCAAGAACGTGGTGATGGATATCGACGTGCAGGGCGCCGCCAGCATCCGCGCTTGCGATGATCCCGTCATCCGCCGCGCCTTCGCGGATGTGTACATCTACCTGCCCGCCGCCGAGCTGGAGGCCCGTCTCCGCGGCCGCAAGACCGACGACGAGGCCACCATCCAACTGCGCCTCCACAACGCCGCACAGGAGGACGCCCGCATGGGAGAATACGAATTCGTCCTGGAATCCGGCGACCGCGAGCACGACTACTCGTACTTCACCGCCCTCCTCAGCGCCCTCTCCCTGCGCCGCAAACTCCGCTGAAACAGCACGAATTAGTGAAAAGTTATCCGAAAAACGTGTAAGGAGAGGCAAAAAGTCGTCCGAAAAACGTGTGAGCAACCCCAAAAAGTCGTCCGAAAAACGCGATTGGCTATTGACACACCACTGTAAATGTGGCACTTAGCGTTTCAAGGAGAAAATGAAGCGCTACGCGATACAGGAACTGGAGCAATGGAAGGGGCGTTCCGACCGCAAGCCCCGCCCTGCGGGGCATGCGCCGGCGCGTGTTTGAAGGCATCCTTTCATATGGCACGGCGCTGCAGTGGCGCGCAGAGCCACGCGGAGACGGAAGCGTAGCGAAGGCGGCCGCATGGCGGCGGGGCGGCTCCGCTATCCCTTGCGCTTGCCGCGTTCGCGCCACCAGCGCCAGGCGGCGAACAGGTGGAGGGGCAGGAGGCGCGGGACGGCCCAGTCTCGCACCAGAAAATCCGCCTTGCCCTTGTGGATGCGGATGCGGTGGATTTTCTCCGGCAGGGAGGCGCTCCACCAGTTGGCGCGCACCTGCGTGCCGTGGAGCTTGCGCATGAGGAAGGATTCCAGCTCGCGGAGGTCCTCGGCGGTCCAATCGGTGAGGCCATCGTGGCGCGCGCGGTCCACATCCTCCAGCATGTGGATGTTGGTGAGCTCGCGGAAGGCGGCGTACTTGACCTTGGCATGCTCCTGGGCAAGGATGCCCAGATAATCGTAGCTTTCCTTTCGGCTGAAGATGTTGGTCTCGTGGATGCGGTATTTGCAGGCGAGCTCACGGCTGCCGCAGACGGGACCGGAAAGGTAGGCGCGCACCTCCCAGGCGGGATCCTGCGCATAGTGGCCGTCATCCTCCCAATCGCGGCGGAGGTTGCCCCATTTCTCGTAGAGCGAGCGTGAGAAGGCCATGGAGCAGCCGAATCCGTTGAGGCGGGGATTGCAGCCGCGGTGCAGGTAGTTTCTGGCACGGTCATGTGCAGAATCCAGCTTGTGCAGCTCCGGGATTTCTCCCTTGTAGTTGTCCACGCAGTACGGCAGGATTCCCATGTCCGGGTTCTCGTCGCTGAACTTCTGCGCGCACATCACAATCATGAGCAGCTCCGGGTGCTCCGCCACAATGCGCGCGGTCTTGGAGCAGCGGTCCGGGTACTGGATGTCATCGCCGTCCACCATGACGATCCACGGGTGCTTGGCGGCGGCCCAGCCGGTGTCTGTGGCGGCGGCCACGCCCTTGTTCTTGTCGTGCTTCAACACCGTCACATCCCACCCCTGGGCATGTTCCGCCAAGGTCTGGTCAATCACGGCGGCGGTGTTGTCGGTGGAGGCATCGTTGACAATAACGAGCTGCATGGGGCCGCGGTAGTCCTGCTGCAGGCAGGAGAGGATGGCCTCCTTGACATACTTCTCCACGTTGTAGCAGGTCATCACCATGCTGAGCGGGATATCTGCGTGTTCGTTCATGAGCGTAACTGTGATTCGAATTGGCGGAATTGGATGGCCTCCAGCAGGTCATCCGCGGTTGGGGTGTCGTGCGCGGCCAAATCCGCAATGGTGCGCGCCACGCGCAGGATGCGGTCGAAGGCGCGGGCGGAGAGGCCGAACTGGTTGACGGCTTGGGTGAGCAGGTCCTGCTGCTGCGGAGAGAGCGGGCAGAACTTGCGGAGGAGTTTTCCGGAGAGGCGCGCGTTGCAGGTGACGCCCGTTCCGGCATAGCGGGCGAGCTGGCGCTCTCGGGCGGCGACCACGCGTGCGCGGATGGCGGCGCTGGGCTCGCCGTCCGGCTTGTGGAGCAGGCTGGCGGGGTCCACCGGCGGCACCTCAATCAGCATGTCGAAGCGGTCCAGCAGCGGGCCGGAAATCTTTTTGCGGTAGCGCGCCACATCGCCGGGTGTGCAGCGGCACGCATGGCGGGGGTCTCCCAGGTAGCCGCAGGGGCACGGGTTCATGGCGGCCACCAGCATGAACGCGCAGGGGAAATCCATGCTGCCGCTGGCGCGGGAGATGGTGACCATGCCGCTTTCCAGCGGCTGGCGCAGGGTTTCCAGGGTGCGGCGGTTGAACTCCGGCAGCTCGTCCAGGAAAAGCACGCCGTGGTGGGCGAGGGAAATTTCGCCGGGTGTGATGTTGGTGCCGCCGCCCATGAGGCCCACATCCGAGATGGTGTGGTGGGGCGCGCGGAAAGGCCTGCGGCGCAGCAGGCCGCCTGTGCGCGGCAGCAGCCCGCAGACGGAATGAATCTTGCTGGCGGAGAGGGATTCCTCATGCGTGAGGGGCGGCAGGATGGTGGGCAGGCGAGAGGCGAGCATGCTCTTGCCGCTGCCGGGGCTGCCGCACATCAGGAGATTGTGGCCACCCGCGGCGGCTATCTCCATGGCCCGCCGCGCGTACGGCTGGCCCTTGATTTCATCAAAGTCGATATCCCGCCATTCCACCTCATCCGCAGCCGGCGGCTCCACGGGGCTAAACGATTCACGGTGGCTGAGCACATCCCACGCCATCAGCAGGTTTTCCACCGCGTACACCTCAATCCCCTCCACCACGGCGGCCTCCTCCGCGTTCTCCGGAGACACCATCAGGTACTTGCGGCCCGCATCACGCGCGGCGATGGCCAGCGGCAGCACGCCGCGAACCCCGCGCACCATGCCGTCCAGCGCCAGCTCGCCCACCAGGCACCAATCATCCAGATGCAGCGGCACCCGGCGGCGATGCACATCCGGCACGTTCGGGCAGTTCTGCTGAATGGCCATCTCCACGCCCAGCGCAATGGGCAAATCAAACCCGGGGCCCTGCTTCTTCACGTCTGCCGGGGCCAGGTTGACGGTAACGGCCATCTCCCCCGGCTTGAAGAACGAGCTGTTGGCCAGAGCGGAGTTGACGCGCTGCACGCTCTCGCGCACGGCGGTGTCCGGCAGGCCGACCACAAGGGTGCGCCCCATCTCCTTGACGGGTTCCGCATCCACCTCCACGCGGACCTCAAGGCCCTCGATACCCTGGACGGTGGCGGAGTACAGGCGCGTGACCATGGCGGGAAGGAAGCAAACCTACTTCACGATGACCTTGGAGCCGATGCCCATCTTGCTGTACACAATCTGGCAGGCCTCCTTGGGCACACGCACGCAACCGTGCGACTGGCCGACGCGGTGGACGTTGCCCACATGCATACCCACGCCGCCGTTGAAGCGCATCCAGTACGGCATGTCAGCGCCCTCGAAATGCGTACCTGGAGGCCCCGGCACACCGGCCACGGCATTGCCGCGCACAAAGTTGTTGTTGGCGTCCATGTACGAGCCGTAGGAGTGGGAGCGGTAGAACTCCTTCATCTCCGACACGCGGAAAGTGCCGCGCGGCGTCTCCCTGCCGCCCACGCGGCCGGAGCACACCGGGAAGTCCATGGCCACCTCACCGTGGATATACAGGCGGCCGCGCTGCTCCTTGAGCAGCACCTCCACATAGGTATCCGCCGGCGCGTAGTTTTTCAGCGCGGCGCCGCACCAGATATCGCGGCTGAGCGTGTAATCCGGCTTGGCGATGAAATCCTCGAAGGTGTAGGACTTGGTCTGGTTGCGGGAGGCGCGCTCCCACTCATCCGCGGTGCGGTACTTGTGGCCGGGGCCCATACCCTTGTGGGATGAGCAGCACGGCAGCACGGCAAGCGCCAGCAACGCCGCCAGCGCGGTCAGGTGAAATCGCTTGTTCATATCTTGTATCTCTGGATTCTGGATGAAAATTCCTTGGGGAGCACGGCCTCCACAATCACGTCGTTGTCCTCGTACTCGGTGGAGAGCACCTTGCCGTCGCGGTGCATGATGGCGATGATGCGGCTTTCCGCCTGCGGGATGCGGTAGGTGGCACGCTCCACGCGCTCGGCGAGCACGCCCACGCATGCGTTGTACAGCGTCTCCAGCCCCTGCTCCTTTACCACGCTCATGGGCAGGCTGGGGCAGTCCACCTTGGCGGCCAGCGCATCCAGCTGGGACTCGCGCTGGTCCTCCGGTATGAGGTCCACCTTGTTCCACACCACAATCATGGGCTTGTCATGCGCGCCCAGGCTCTCCAGCACTTCGCACGTGGTCTCGTAGTGGCGCAGCGCCTCGCGGTCGCTCGCATCCACCACCTGAATCAGGAAATCCGCCACCACGGCCTCCTCCAGCGTGGACTTGAAAGCCTCCACCAGGCGCGTGGGCAGGTTGCGGATGAAGCCCACCGTGTCCGTGAGCACCAGCGGCTGCCCGTCCGGCAGCTCAATCTTGCGGCTGGTGGTTTCCAGCGTGGCGAAAAGGATGTCCTTGGCAAGCACGCCCGCGCCCGTGCTCATGTTGAGCAGGGAGGACTTGCCGGCGTTGGTGTAGCCCACGATGGCAGCGGTGGGAATGCCTTGGCGCAGGCGCTCCTTGCGCTGGGTGGCGCGCTGGCGGCGCACGTTCTCCAGCTCGCTGCGGATAGCCTCGATGCGGTCGTGCGCCAGGCGGCGGTCCACCTCAATCTGCTTCTCGCCCTCGCCGCGTGCGGCGGCACCGCCGCCCTTGCCGCCGCCGGAGCCTCCGCGCTGGCGGTCCAGGTGCTTCCACATGCCGGCCATGCGCGGCAGGGCGTACTGCATGCGCGCCAAATCCACCTGCATCACGGCTTCGCGCGTGCGGGCACGCTGGGCGAAGATATCAAGGATGACCTCCTCCCTGTCCGCCACGGGCACGCCCACTAGCTTCTCCCACTCGCGTTGCTGGGAGGGGCTGAGCAGGTTGTCGAAGATGAGCGCATCCGCGTCCATCTCCTCCACCCAGGCGTGTATTTCCTCCGCCTTGCCGATGCCGCAGATGTACTTGGCCTGGACCTCGCGGGTGAACTCCAGGCGGCTTCCGGCAATGCCGATGCCCAGGTTCTCCACCAGGTTCTCCAGCTCCGACAGGAGGGCCTCGCGCTCACGGCGCGACTCCCCGGGCATGCCGATGCTCACCAGCAGGGCACGCTCCAGCTTGTCCGGCTTCTCGCGTATCTCGAATGACATCTATCAATTGAATGAGCTGCTGGTTGTCACGGGCACATCCCGCAGGTAATCACTGTGGCTGGCGTGGCACGGGCATTCCCCGCAAGAGCTGAGCAATCCCATTCCCAACACGGCGGCCGTCATGAACGCAATCGTTTTCATATCTCGCCTATTGAACCGCAACACGGCAGAGGAATCAAGCTTAAAGTGCTGCACGGCGGCATGTCGTTTCCCTTTGCCGGGTTCAGATTCGTGATTCGGGAAATTTCCTTGCAAGGGAAGCGCGTTTGCGCTAGGATGGCAGACGACCTCATTGCCATGTCAGAAACCTCCCTTCCCCACCACCGATTCGACGATTGCCTCTGGATACGCTGCGCCAACAGGGGCAGCTTCATGAACAGCCCCACGCTCAAGAGCCTGGCGGAAAGCTATCTGAATGACGGCGGCACCTGCGTGGTGGTGGACCTGGAGGTATGCCCTGGCGTGGACTCCACGTTCATGGGGACGCTGGCGGCGTTGGCGCACAAGATGCAGGCGGTGGGCGGCAAGGCCATGGTGGCCTCCCCCACGCAGCGGGCGCGCGCCGCCATGGAGAGCCTGGGGCTGGACATGCTGATGGAAATCGACCCGCCGCACCCGTTCTGGGAGAACGATGTGCAAGAACGCCGCGAACAGTTGGTGGAGGTGGATACCGCAGCGGGAGAAAGGGAAACCGCTGCGCTCAGCGAGGTGGACCGCTCCCGCCACGTGCTGGAGGCCCACCAGACCCTGCGTGGCATGAACGAGAAAAACGACGAGACCTTTGGCTACGTTTGCGAGACCCTGGAGGAGGATCTCAAGCGCAAGGAACAAGAGAACCATTGACAACCCACCATGCCCGCCGACAGACAGAGGGCGGCGGCAGCCTACGGCGACCTGCTGCACCGTGTGTTTCCCGCCATGGCGGCGGGAGAGGACACGGAGCCCGCGCCGAAGGTGCCGGAAATGGAACTGCAGGCGCTGTGGGGGGCCGGCATGCTGGGCATGGGCGGGGAGACGCGCGGGCACGGCACCGTGCGCATCTTGGATTTCGGCGAGTGGAACCGCTGCGCCGGGCCGGATTTCCTGAACGCGGAGATAGAGCTCAACGGCGTGCGCCGGCGCGGCGACATTGAGCTGGACCCCACCGCGCAGGACTGGGAACACCACGGCCACGGCGCCAATCCCGGCTTCAACAAGGTGGTGCTGCACGTGGTGTTCAAGGAGCCGCCGCACGGCTGGTACACACGCAACTCCCTGCACAGGGAGGTTCCCGTCCTCACCATTGCGGAGGACGTGTGGCGGAACGCCGCAGGCATGCCGCGCCAAGCGGACAACCCCGAGACAGAACGCTGCCGCGAGCCGCTGCGCCAGATGGACGCGGCGGAGATTGCCGGCCTGCTGCAGGCGGCGGCCGCGCACCGGCTGGAGCACAAGCGGCACCTCTTCCGCGCCAAGGCGGAGCATCTGGGGCTGCGGCAGACGTGGTTCGAGGCCTGGGCGGAAACGCTGGGCTACTCCGCCAACAAGGTGGCCATGCAGATGCTCGCGCGGCGCGCACCGCTCGCCCGGCTCGGCAAGCAGGCGGAATCCATCCTCTTCGGCACGGCGGGCTTCCTGGTGCCCGTGCTTCCGGCACGCACATCCGCCGATGCGCGCGCATACCACCGCCGCGTGTGGGATTCCTGGTGGGTCCTGCGCGAGCGGTACGAGCTGGCGGACCCGCACAACCTGCCGTGGGTGCTCTCGCCCGTGCGCCCGCTCAACCACCCGCAGCGCCGCGTGGCCGCCCTGGCGGAAAGCGCCATGCGCTGGTCCCAGATTGAGCCCAACCTGAACGTGGCGCGGGCCAAGACGCTCGCCAAGGTGCTCGGCGCCATTTCCCATCCGTACTGGGATACCCACTGCACCCTGCCTTCCGCCCCCATGCCCCGCAAATCCGCCCTGGTGGGCAAGCAGCGCATCACGGATTTCCTCACCAACCACGTCTACGCGCAGGATGATTCACCCGCCGCATGGGCATCCTACCTCGCCCTGCCGGGCGGCGCGCCCGCATCACGCATTGCGCGCACCGCGCAACGCCTCTTCGGCGAGCGCGGGGATTTGGCCTCCCTGCTCTCCCTGAGCTACGCGCACCAGGCCCTACTGCAAATCGAGGCCGACTTCTGCGCGGCGCAGCCGTGTGCAGAATGCCTGTTCCCGCGCCAGCTCTGCCAATGGCGCATGCCCGCCTGCCGGAGGTAACCGCCCCCGGCGGCAACGTCACATGCTCATGCCGCCATCGCAGGCCAGCACCTGGCCGGTGATGTAGCGCGCGCCATCCGATGCCAGGAAGAGCGCACACTCGGCCACGTCCTCTGGCTCCGCTATGCAGCCCAGCGGAATGCGGCGCAGGATTTCCTCGCGTGCACTTTCGGGTATGGACTGGGTCATTTCCGTGCCGATAAAGCCGGGGGCAATGGCGTTGACGGTCACCTTGCGCCCGGCAATTTCCTTGGCCAGGGATTTGGTGAAACCAATGATGCCGGCCTTGGAGGCGGCGTAGTTGGCCTGTCCGGCGTTGCCGCCCAGCCCCACCACGGAGCTGATGTTGATGATGCGCCCGGCGGGGCTCTTCATCAGCGTGCGCATCAGCGCCTTGCAGGCCAGGAACACGCTCTTCAGGTTGGTGTTGAGCACGGTGTCCCAGTCCTCCTCCTTCATGCGCATCAGCAGGCCGTCGCGCGTAATGCCGGCATTGTTCACCAGAATGTCGATGTTCGGGAACGCTGCCAAAATGTTCTTTGCACATTCCTCCACGGCTGCCGAGGTTGCCACATCGCACGCCATGGCCGTGCAACTGCCGGGATATTCGGCGTTGATCGCATCTGCCGCGGCCCCGCACGATTCCGCGCGACGGGAGATGAGTATCACATGCGCCCCCTCCGCCGCAAACAGCCGGGCTATCGCCCGCCCTATGCCGCGTCCCGCGCCTGTAACTACCGCCGTTTTGCCTGCTAACTTATCCATAAGCCTGCATTTTACACAAAACCCCTTCTCTTGGCAAGCCTCTCGCTTAAATCTCCATCAATGAAATTTCACTTCTACCCGCATTTTCGCCGAATATAGCGGCATTTTGCCGCAGGAACACGGCATAATCGGCGAAAATCAGTTGACATGAGGCGCGCAGATGCTTATAATACGCGCAGGTGCGTGTCGCGCGGGCGGCATGCTCCCGCGTTGTCGCGGGCGCGTATGGGCGCATGCGGCAGGCAGCCCGACCCGCAGAAAAGTTTACAGCCGATTCTCACTCCATGTTCCGCTTCTTCAAGAACCTTGCAAAGATGTTCACCTACGACATCGGCATTGATCTTGGCACCGCCAACACGCTGGTCTACATCAAGGACCAGGGTATTGTGCTGCGGGAGCCTTCCGTGGTGGCCATGCAGGGCGACCAGGTGAAGGCGGTGGGTGAAGAGGCCAAGCGCATGGTGGGTCGCACGCCGGGCAGCGTGGTGGCCATCCGCCCCCTCAAGGAAGGCGTGATAGCCGACTTTGTGGTGGCGCACCAAATGCTCAACTACTTCATCCGCAAGGCACGCCACAAGCGCAGCCTGCGCGGGCCGCGCGTGCTCATCGCCCACCCCTCCGGCATCACCGAGGTGGAGCGCCACGCCATCGAAGTTTCCGCCTACAACGCCGGCGCCATCCGCGTGCGCCTGGTGGAGGAGCCCATGGCCGCCGCACTCGGCGTCGGCCTCCCCGTCTCCGAACCTGTGGGCAACATGATTGTCGACATCGGCGGTGGTACCACCGAGGTCGCCATCATCTCCCTTTCAGGCATCGTCTACAGCCAATCTGAGAAGTGCGGCGGCGATGCACTGGATGACTCCATCACCCGCCACATGCTCTCCGCCCACAACCTGCTTGTGGGGCCGCGCACGGCGGAGGAAATCAAGATACGGGTCGGTTCTGCACATCCCCTGCGGCAAGAGCTGCAGATGGAGGTGAAGGGCCGGGACCGGGGTAGCGGTCTCCCCAAGACCGTCACCGTGCGCTCCGAGGAAATCCGAGAAGCGCTCAAGGACAAGTTCGACATCATTCTCAATGCCGTGAGGCAGACGCTGGACCATTGCCCGCCGGAACTGGCGAGCGACCTGTACGACAGGGGCATCGTGGTGGCCGGTGGCGGCGCGCTGATACGCGGCATTGCGGATTTGCTGCATGAGGAAACGCAACTGCCCATCGTGATAGCGGAGGACCCGCTGAGCGCGGTGGCAGAGGGAACGGGCAAGTTCCTGCAGGAATCAGATGCAGTGTTCGATGCGTACGACTAACCTGCAGCCGCGCCGGGTTCGGCAAGCCCGGCACGGAGGGAGGGGCTCTGCCCGCGCCGGGGTGAAACCCGGTCGGCACCTGAGCCGCTAGGAGTACGTGCCGCCCCGGCAAGGCGGTATGCGCGCTTTCCCACGGTGCAACACCAAACCAAACAGTATAACCTTGTCAATTATTTCAAAGATGATTAACACAGTGAAGCACCTCTTCGGGTTCGGACAATGCAACCCGATGGAGGGAAACACCATCGTGATCAATGCAGAAAAGCTGGAGCGCCGCGCCGCCCTGTTGGAGGACGGCGTGCTCGAGGAATACAGCATTGAGCGCGAGGGTGAAGACAACATCGTGGGCGGTATCTTCAAGGGCCGTGTCAAGAACATCGAACCCGGCCTGAAGGCCATGTTCGTGGACATCGGCTATGAGAAAAACGCATTCCTCCACTTCTGGGATGCGCTCCCCCTGGCACTCGACTCCTCGCTGGAGGAAATCCAGAAGGAGGGCCGCCCACGCAAGCAGCAGAAGAAAATCAGCTCCAAGGACATCCCCGACATCTACCCCATCGGCTCCGACATCATGGTGCAGGTCACCAAGGGGCCCATCAGCTCCAAGGGGCCGCGCGTCACCACCAACATCTCCCTGGCCGGGCGCTACATCGTGCTGATGCCGTTCACGGACCAGTTCGGCATCTCTCGCAAGATAGACGACCCGAAGGAGCGCCAGCGCCTGCGCCAGATTGTGCAGAAGCTCAACGTGCCGGAAGGCATGGGCATCATCATGCGCACGGTGGCGCAGGGCCAGCGCTTCCGCCACTTTGTGCGTGACCTGGCCATGCTGCTGGAGCAGTGGCGCGGCGTGGAGGAGAAGTTCAACACCCAGCCCACCGCCACCTGCGTGTACCGCGAGCCCGACCTGGTGGAACGCACCGCGCGCGACTTCCTCACCGACAACGTGGACTACATCGTCTGCGACAACAAGGAGACCACCGAGCGCATGCAGGAAATCGCCGGCAAGATTTCCCGCCGCGCCAAGCGCCGCATCCAGTACCTGCCCACCACCCTGCCCATCTTCGAGGAGCTCGGCGTGGAGAAGCAGATTAAGGAGGCCTTCCAGCGCCAGGTGCTCCTGCCCTGCGGCGGCTATCTCGTCATTGACGAAACAGAGGCCCTCATCGCCATCGATATCAACACCGGCCGCAACAAGGGCAACAAGGACCTGGACAAGACCATTCTGGAAACCAACCTGGAATCCGCGCGTGAAATCGCACGCCAGCTCCGCCTGCGCAACATCGGCGGTCTCGTGGTGGTGGACTTCATCGACATGCGCCACCGCAAGGACCAGATGGCCGTCTACAAGGCCATGAAGGACGCCCTGAAGCGTGACAAGGCCAAGACCCAGGTGATGCAGATCACGCCCATCGGCCTGATGGAAATGACGCGCCAGCGCATCAACGAATCCCTGCTGGACTTCGTGAACGACCACTGCCCGTACTGCCACGGCCGCGGCCGCATCAAGAGCGTGATGACCATGAGCGTGGAGATTCAGCGCCAGCTCAAGTCCACCATCCAGCGCTACCACGAGAAGGTGGGGGACATGGTTGTGGTGGTCAACAGCGATGTGCTCTCGCGTTTCAAGAACGAGGACGCCAACCTCCTGATGGAGCTGGAGCGCCAGTGCTCCGGCCGCCTCATCTTCCGCAGCGACCCCTCCATCCACCGCGAGGCCTTCGCCATTGTGGACCCCCGCACCAACAAGGCCCTCTACAAAGTCAACATGTAACGCGCACGCGTGCGTACGCTTTCAAAGCCCATCCGGCCTTCCGCCGGGTGGGCTTGCTTTTTTTACACAAAAAGGGTGAATTCCCGCTCATAAGGGGTAGAGGAGCGTGAAATTCCTTTACTCAAGACCATCCCACCAATACAATGACAACAAATTCGGGGTCAAAATCTCCATCCTTGGCATCATGGCGCAATCCAAGGAGGATATCGCCAAGATGCGCGAAACCCTGGCTGCGGACCTGCAGAAGGTGGACCGCTCCAAGGTGGAGGCCGCATTATACGACAATGTGAAGGCCGATCCCCCCACCTTTGCAAATGAGGAAGAGGGGCTGCAGATTGCCAAGGAAATCCGCGAGAGCATCGATGCCAAATTGAAGGAGTATGTGACCGCTCTGTTTTAACCACTTGTCATGGGGAAATGATAAGCGTATACTGTGGGCATGAAACGCAAAACATGGATTTGCTCGCTGTTGGCGGCGGCCATTGCCGCGCCCGCCTTTTCGCTGGATTGGGTGACCGATTTCGACGCCGCCAAGGCGCAGGCCGCCAAGGAGGGCAAGGCCGTCCTGGTGGACTTCACCGGCTCCGACTGGTGCGGCTTCTGCATCAAGCTCAAGAAGGAGGTTTTTGATTCCCCGGAGTTCGACGCCTACGCCAAGGACAAGTTCGTGTGCCTGGAAATCGACCTGCCACAGGGCAACAAGATTTCCGCGGAACAGAAGAAAATCAACGAGGAGCTTAGCGAGCTGTACAACGTGGACGGCTTCCCGTCCATCTTTGTCATGACCCCGCAGGGTTATGTGGTGGGCGGCTTCTGCGGGTTCCGCGCCCTGCCGGAAGTGCAGAAGGCGCTGGACACCGGCCTGGCCAACGCCAAGGCCATTGCCGATGCCGAAAAGCAGGGCAACGATGCCAAGGTGGACGCCATGTTCAAGGTGTGGAAGGGGCTCGGCGACGAGCTGGCCGGCTCCGCCCAGCAGCTGCGCAGCGACCTGGTGAAGCTCGATGTCAACGACCGCTGCGGCCTGCGTACCCAGAAGCAGGCGGAGGAGGAAATACGCGACGTGCAGAAGCAGCTGCAGGACTGCGTGCAGGAGGCCGGCTCCAAGGGGCTCAAGGATGCCCTGGCGCTGCTGGAATCCAAGCAGGGTTCCCTCATGGAGCAAAACCGCCACGCCGCCATCCAAATCAAAACGAGCATGATGTTCCTGCTCTGCGAGACCCAAGAGGATTTGAACCGCATGCGCGACACCCTGGTAGCCGAGCTCAAGGCCCTGGACCCCGCCAAGTACGACGCGGAGCAGATTGAGCAGGACATCCAGCGCATCACCCAGATTGCCGCGGACGGCCAGCAGGCCCTCGACTACGCCAAGGAGAGCCGCCAATCCATGGACGAGCGCGCGGAGGCCGCCAAGGCCGCAGAGAGGGAGGCCGCAGAGGAAGCCAAGCTCCAGTCGGAAGGTGCCACCAAGCTGGAATGGGGCACGGACCTGGCCGCCGCCAAGGAGCAGGCCGCCAAGGAGAACAAACCCATCCTGCTGCTGTTCACGGGGTCCGACTGGTGCGGTGCCTGCATCGCCCTGCATAAGGAGGTGTTTGATAAGGTGCGTTTTGCCGCCTATGCGCGCGACAAGTTCATTCCCGTGGAAATCGACTGCCCGCACGGCAACAAGATGAGCGAGGAGCAGAAGAAGGCCAACAACGACCTGGCGGAGAAGATGCATGTGGAGGGCTTCCCCTCCGTGCTCGTCCTCACCCCGCAGGGTACCGTGGCTGGCGGCTTCGTGGGCAGCCAGGACTTCGCCGGTGTGCAGGAGGACCTCAACACCGCGCTCAAGAACGTCAAGACCATCACCGATGCCGAGAAGCTGGAGCCCGAAGCCAAGGCCAAGGCCCTGGCCGAGCTCTACCGCAATCTGGATGAGGAGATGGGGCCCATGGCCTCCGATCTGAAGGCCAAAATCCTGGAGCTCGACCCGGAGGACAAGACCGGCCTGCGCCGCGATCTCGAACGGCAGGCCAAATACGACCAGCTTATGGAGCACACCATGTCCATCTTGAAGCAGGGGGACTCTAAAAAAGCCATCCCGGAAATCATCGCGTACTGCGACAAGGAGCTCGCCACCGCAACGGATGACGACTTCAAGCTCGCCCTCATCGAGGCCAAGACCACCTTCCTCTTCGTCGGCGCGCAGACCAAGGAGGATATCGCCAAGATGCGCGAAACCCTCGCCTCCGACCTGCAGAAGGTGGACCAATCCAAGGCGGATGCCGAACATTACGCCGACGTGAAAGGGGGTCCCGCTTCCTTTGAGACCGATGAAGAGGGCCTGGAGATCGCCAAGAAATACCGCGAGGCCATTGAGCAACTCGACAAAATCGAACGGGAGTAGGTGAACGGGCGTGGCAGTATGTTCCAAAATGGAACACACTGCACCGGATGGTGGAGAGTGGTTATTTCCATTTTGGAAATAACCACTCGGGATGGCGGAAACCGTCCGCCAGCGTTTCGTTCCGTCCATGTGTTGAAAAAAAACGCGGAATGCGTTCTATACAGATGGAAGAAAGATTCCACATACTATGAAAACATCACTGATCATCGCAATCGTATCCTCCCTGCCGCTGCTGGCACAGGAGCCCGCCCCGCAGCCGGAAGCCCCCGCTCCCGCTCCGCAGGGTGAGCAGGCCCAGCCCCAGAGCCAGGGCATGCACCGCGGCCACGGCCGCCACATGCAGGGCCCCCGCGGCCAGCGCCATGGCATGATGAACCCCGAACAGCAGAAGCAGATGCTGGAGAAGTTCGACACCGACAAGGACGGCAAGCTTTCCGACGAGGAGCGCAAGGCCATGCGCGAGGAGTTCATGAAGAACCGCCCGCAGCGTCCCCAGATGCCCGGCCAGCCCGGTGCACAGGGCCCGCAGGGTCAGCACCGCGGCATGATGGACCCCGAACGCCAGAAGCAGATGCTGGAGAAGTTCGACACCGACAAGGACGGCAAGCTTTCCGACGAGGAGCGCAAGGCCATGCGCGAGGAGTTCATGAAGAACCGCCCGCAG
>CALCWC010000069.1 GCA_937905985.1 uncultured Verrucomicrobiales bacterium
GCGGCGGTTCCGCCCTGGAAGGCACGTTCTACGACTTGAAGCAGACCCGCCAGGGGTCCCCGCTGGCTCACGACAACAACACCACCGTGGGCGTGCTCAACGAGTTCGTCAAGTCCTGGAACCAGGGCAACCTGTCCAAGTTCTACCAGTCCCCCACCAAGCTGTACGCCTCCAACTTCTGCCTGCCCAAGTGCAAGGCCGAGTACGCCCCCATTGCCTACCAGTGCAAGGACAAGTGCCAGCCCTCTCACTGGGTGGCCGTGTACCGCGGCAAGGTGAAGGCCCCCAAGAGCGGCACCTTCCGCTTCTGCGGCACGGGTGACGATACGCTCTGCGTGCGCTTCAACAACCAGACCGTGCTGGAGTCTGGCTGGACCATTCCCTCCACCAACGTGCACGCCGGCGGTGCCAATGCCGGCTGGCGTCAGACGGTGACCAACGGCCAAGTGCCGGAACTGAAGGGCTACGAGTATATCCCCACGCCGGAGATGCCCACTTGGAGCGGCACGCTGGGCGGCCTTGCCGCAGGCAAGGAATTCACCGTGCAGGAGGGCAAGAGCTATCCCATCGAGGTGATGATTTCCGAAATCCCCGGCGGTGCCTTCGGTTTCGTGCTGCTCATGCAGGAAAAGGAGGGCGACAAGTACGACAACTCGAAGTTCGACCTGTTCCGCACGAACTTCTCCTGCCCCACGGCTGCCGATATCCAGGCCCTGATCAACCAGGAGAACTGCGGCATGGGCGCCCTGGAGTTCCCCAAGTTCAACGAGGACTCCCCCATTTGGGTCGCCGTTCCCTAAGCGATTCCCCATCACAATTTACAGCCCATCTGGCGCAACGCCAGATGGGCTCTTGCTTTCTTTGCCCCTGGTACTCTCATCCCCATCCTCATGTCTTCCAAAGAAAGATGAAATTGATTATTTTATTGACGTTCGTGGTTTGCCTCCTACAATAGTATACTGTTCATGAAAAAAACGCGTACCCTTGTTTTGGCTTTAGCTTTGGCGTCTTTCACCCCGGTCTTTGCGGATGTGAAGTACGATGCCCTGCGGCCGCAGGAAATCATCACAGTGGCAGAAGGCCGGACCATCAGCAACTCCGCAGCCTCCTTTACCGTGGACCTCGCGCAGGAGCAGATTGGCAAGAAGACCAATAACCGCACCGCCATTGCCAAGGACGGCCAGGGCATCCTGGTGCTCGACCAGGATGTGGACATGTTCTGCTCCCTGGTGGTGCGCGAGGGCACGCTGCTCATCAAGGACACGGCCGTGACGGACCACCCGTACGTGGAGAGTCCTGTGCTGACGGTGGGCGGCTTCTCGCGTGTGGCCCCGCTGAGCGGTGACTCCACCAACGCGCACATCTGCGGATCCTACCTCTCCATGGAGGGGGATGCACTCTTCCGTGACAAGTCTGCTGCCGAGGGCGGTTTCAGTAACCCGTGCGTCGACAGCGCTGGCCGCCCGCAGACGCCGCAAGCACTGATGATGTACAAAGTCAATGTACAAATCATAAGTTAGGCTCCGCCTTCGCTAAAGCTTCGGCGTGACAAGGCGCCGCGAAGATTACCAAGGCCCGTCTGGCATGCTGCCAGACGGGCCTTCGATTTAGGAGAGGTTTTGGGGTGTTGCGTTAATCGCGGTTGAGGAGCCAACCTTCGTCGCCGTGGTAGATCATGCGGCGGGTCATGCCTCCGTCAATGCAGATGTTTTCCCCGGTGATGAAGGCGGCTTTGGGCGAGCAGAGGAAAAGCACCATCTCTGCAATGTCGGCGGGTACGCCCACGCGCCCTGCGGGATGCTGTGAGGCATCAGGGCCGGTGTAGGTGCGGGCGTTGGTATCAATCCAGCCGGGGGAGATGGAGTTCACGCGGGCGCGCCCCGCCAGAGAAGCAGCCAGCGCATGCGTGAGCGCGGCGATTCCACCCTTGGCTGCGGTGTAGCTCTCCGTCTGCGCCTGGCTCATGCGGTCGCGCGAGGATGAGATGTTCACCACGGCGGCTCCCGCTGCCAGGTGCGGCACCAGCAGCTTGCACAGGTAGAACGGAGCGGTCACGCCCACCGCGAGCGCGCGGGAAAAGTCCTCGTAGCTGCATGTGTCCAAGCCCGCCATGGGTGGCGGGGCGTTGTTGACAATGTAGTCTACATGCCCGCATTCTTCCACCACCTGCGCAGCGAAGCGTTCCAGGGTGTCCTTGTCGGCCACGTCACCCACAAAGTGCGGGCCGGGGGCTGTGTCTATCACGAACACGCGCGCGCCCTCCTCACGGAAGCGGCGAGCGGTTTCCAGCCCGATGCCGTGCGCACCGCCCGTGATGACTGCCACCTTGTCTTGAAATTCCTTCATTGTTTTTACCAGGCGAGTTGTTTGATGGTGTCCAGCAGGCCGGCTGTGATGCGGGCCATGTTGTCATAATCGAGAGAGTCCGGGGTGTCGGTGGCCTCGTGGTAGCGCTTGTTGCGCAGCATGGAGGTGTCTGTCACCATGATGGACGGGATGCCGCGCGCAACGTAATTGCGGTGGTCGCTGAAATACAGCTCGGTGTCGTGCGCGAAAGGCACGTTGGCGCGCAGCGTGCGCATGCGCTTGGCGAGTTTGCCTGCCGCGCAGCGCGCCAGGCTGAGCGAGTCCATGTCGCCCACCACGGCGATGAAGTCGCCCTTGCCCGGCACCAGCAGGCTCTGCCCGGGAAAGAACGATGGCTGGGAACCCTCGTCGTTGCTGAAATATCCCAGCATCTCCAGGCAAATCATGCCCAAGGTATCCTGCCCATCGCAGGACTGCGCGTGGTGGTGGCTGCCCATGCCCTCGGTGTCGAACCACGGCGGTTCCTCACAGGCGTAGAACACCATCTCCACCGTGTGTTTCGGGGTTTGCGGCAGGCGTCTGGCGAGCGCCAGCAGCGTGGCCACCGCGCTCGCGTTGTCGTCCGCCCCGGGGTTGGAATCCCCCTCGTCGTCGGGCTCGCAGGCATCGTAATGCGCGCCGATGATGTACCTGCCGGGCTGGGAGCCTTTGCGTTCGGCAATGATGTTGCGGTAGGCGGTGCCGCCGTTGCGGAATTCCTGGAAGCGCACCTCGTATCCCGCATCCGCGAGTGTCTGTGCGATATAGTCCTCCGCCTGTTGCAGCGTTTCCCCGTATCGCGGGGCGGCACACAGCTCCTCCACGGATTGGCGCAGTTCATGCGCCAGCGCGGCATGGGCCATCGCTGGCCGCCCCGGTGCATCGCAGGTGATGAACACCGTGTTGACGATGCACCAAAGCACGGCCGCCAGCGCAACCAGGCTGCAAAGGATGATGCTGATTCCCCTTTTCATTCCCGCGTCAATATAACCGCCGCGCGCGTATGCTGTCAACCGCAAACGTTCATGGACCGGGGCGTGCGCCGGATTTCCTTCATGATTCCCAACGGGGGATATTATTTCATATTTCTTAACATTTGACTTGAACAATTTTAAAAGAGGGGTATCATGGAGCGCGCATGAGGGGAAAATTGCTCCAGACGTGTTTAACCATGCTGCCGCTAATGGCTGCGGCAGAGCCACAGCTTGCACCCATACCTGAACCTGGAGCCCCCCCCGCCACCATCCCCATGCCGCAGCCGACCGAGCAGAAAGAACAGGTGCTGGTGCTGGGCTATGGCCGTTTCTCCGCACAGGAGGGGCAGGGGGGCATCAATGAAGAAACCTTTGCGCGCCAGATGGACTATCTGCAGGCGCATGGCCTGCGCCCGATTTCCCTGCAGGCGTATTTGGATTGGCGGGGTGGGCGGATCAGCCTGCCGCAGGGCAGCGTGCTCATCACGCTGGATGAGGCGGACAAGGGCGCGTATCAGGTGGCCTACCCCGTTTTGCGCCGCCACAAGTTCCCCTATGTGGTGTTTGTGGATAGCCACAACCTTTCTATGGGAGATGCGGAATACGCCACGCTCCCGCAGCTGCAGGAAATGGTCATGAACGGTGCGGAAATCGGCAGCCACACCATGAACCGCCCGGAGAGCTACGAGTGGCAGTTTGCCGCCATGTCCGGCGGCAACGAATTCGCCGCGCTGGCAGAGCGTGAGCTGGGCAACTCCACGCGCAGCATCGCCGCTGCGTTCCACCCCTGCCGCGCCTTTTCCTATCCCCGCGGCGTTGCGGAGGACAACCTCTCCCGCGCCCTGCCGCAGTACGGCATCCAGGTGGCTTTTGACACGCAGGGTGGCGCTTCCCGCAGGGACACCCCCGCCTTCAAGCAGCACCGCTTCATGGTGACAGATGAGGAATCCTTCAACCGTGCCGTGAACCAAGCCTGTTCCGGTACGCCCGAACCCGCGCCGCAGGCGGATGCGGAGTCTATGCTGGAGCCCGTGGAAACGGACATTCCGGTGCAGCCGCAGAAACCGCAGCCTGCCGTCGCCTTTGAGGATGACGACGTGGCGGAAGAGGTGGACGAGCCTGCCGTGGAGCCGGCGCAAGAGATTCAGGATGCCTATCCCCCTGTTACGCCCCTGTATGAGAACCTGGGGCGCCGCACGCCTGACGGCGATTGGGTGACGAGCCGTTTCGCCGCGCCGCTTGTGGAGCGGGAGCGCACGCGGGTGGCCGTCCTCGGCTACCACAATTTCAGCAACACCAAGCCCGCCACGGAAATGCGCATGCACACTTCCGATTTCTGCCAGCAGATGCAGTATATCAAGGATGCGGGGCTGAGCGTCATCACCATGCAGGATTTCCTGGAATGGCTCAACGGCACCCGCCGCCTGCCGGAGCGCTGCGTGCTCATCACCATCGACGACGGCTGGAAGAGCGTGTACACAGACGCCTTCCCCGTGCTGCGCGCGTACGGCTACCCGTTCACCATGTTCCTCTACACCACCTATATTGATGTGCAGGGGGATTCCATGACGGTGCGCCAGCTGCAGGCCATGATGCGCTGCGGCGCCACCATCGGCAGCCATTCCGTCAACCACCTCTACCCCAAGAAGTGGAAGCGTTACGCCATGGAGTCCGACCAGTACAAGACGCAGCTGCAGGTGGAGTTCCTGGATTCGCGCGCCAAACTGGTGGAACTGTTCGGCAACTGCTCCACATACTGCTTCCCCGGCGGCTACAACACCCCGCCCATGCTGGAAACGCTGGCATCCTCTCCCTACCAGGCAGCCTTCACCGTGGAGGAGGCCAAGGTGGGATGCACGGAGAACCGCTTCCTCATTCACCGCTACATGGTCTTTGGGATTGACCACAATATCTTCCGCCGCGCCGTCAACTTTGACGGTGATGCGGGCATCCGCGCCTCGCGCGAGGGCATCCAGGCCGCCCTCCCCCGCGCCATGAAATTCTTCCCGTCCGCTTTCCCGAAAACGGCACCCCAGCCGCAACCCAAGGCCGTGAAAAAGCAGGCAAAGCCCGTGAAGGCCAAACCTGCGCCGCCTCTGCCTGCTCCCGTGGGGAATTTCCGTTGACTTCACAGGGGAGAAAGCCTATAGTGTAGGTATGAGCGATACCGATGCTGCCGTTGAAAAATCTCCCTCCCTGTCGGCCCTGTTGCTGGCGCGTTTGTTTTCCTCCTTCATGGCAGGCATAGCCATCAGCCTGGGTGGCACGGTGTTTCTGCGCGTGAAGGACGCGTTTCCCGGCGGCACCGTGGTGGGTTCCTTCCTGTTCGCCGTGGGCCTGTTTATCGTGTGTACGCGCAGCTATTCCCTGTACACGGGCAAGCTGTGCTATGTGCTGTACAAGGGGCCTCGCTATGCAGCCCTTCTGCTGTTGATTTGGCTGGGCAACCTGGCGGGCTGCATGTTCATGGGAGCCATTGAGAACATGACCGCCATCTGCGGGGATGCGGGCATCAACGCCGCCGCCTTGAAGCTCTGCGAGGCCAAGCTCGACAGTGCGCCCCTCTCCCTGTTTATCCTCGGTATCATCTGCAACATCTTCATGTACATCGCCGTCAACGGATACCGCGACAACCCCCACCAACTCGGCAAGTACCTCGCCATCATCTTCGGCGTCATGGGCTTTATCTGCGCCGGAAGCGAGCACAGCATTGCGGATTTGTACTACTTCTGCGTTTCCGGCGCCATCTACTCCAACCCCGGCCCCGTCCTCTGGGCCCTCCTCTTCATCTCGCTGGGCAATTTCGTTGGCGGCAATCTCCTTCCCGTCATCGAAATCATCACCAAGAAGCTCCGTGCCGGCCAACCGGACTAACTGCCTCCATCCAACCCATTTGAAAGCCCATCTGGCAGTACGCCAGATGGGCTTTCCTTCATAATTCTCCATCAGAACATCGGAATCACCGATACCCCCCACGACTGGTATTCACCCACGTAGGGCTGTTCGACGACAATGGTGTTCTTTCCTTTCTTGAGCGGCAGCTTCACGGGATCCTGCGCCCACCACACTTCCTCGTCGTCCAGGGGCATCTCGTTGGCGGGGGAAGTCCAAGTGTCACCCTTGCTCTGGCGTTGACCCGCCAGCTTGTAGTGGCGCGGGTTCTTGATCTCCTTGCCGTTCACCCACACGCGTGTGTTGCACTGCGACCACTCGCCGTTCTGCGGAACGCCCGACCAGCGGCGGGACGAGCGTGCCGGGGCATCAAATCCCATCATGAAGGGCATCTCGCCCGCCTTGGGGGAATCAATGGTGGTGACGGCCCATGCGGTGACGCCGGGCTTGCTGCTGCCGAGAATGCCGAGTCCACCCGTGTTGGGCTTGGTGCGGAAGTACAGGTTGGCACCCGTGGCGGTCTGGGTCTGCAGGCCTTCCAGCTTGCCGTCCAGCACGGCCTGGCGCGTCTTTTCCGTATCGGCGGACTGCACGGGGCCGACCACGTTCCAGCTCACGCCCAGGTCAGCCCAATAGGGGAAGGGTTGCCCCTTGAGGATGCTCTTGGAGAGGCCGAGCATGCGCTTCTCGAAGCGCTGGAAGGCCTTGCCCTGAGGGCTGTCTGCGGCGGGCATGCGGCAGGGCAGGGCGTCGCCGTCGGAATCGCCACCCAGCCAGGCGCGCTCGGCCATGGCGAGCATGCCGGGCCACTGGGCGCTGTGGCGGGCGATGTTGCGCTTGTCGTCCACGCGGGTGTCGGGCCAGTTGCAAATCATCGGGCCCAGCTTCTTGTCGTCGCCGCGCGCGCTGCCGCACGGGCGCATGAAGAAATAGCGGCGCACCAGCAGCGCGGGGTCGAACAGGTTGGTGTAGCCCATGGTGGAATCGAAGCTGTGGCACTTGATGGTTTCCGGCTTCAGGGACTTCTCCACCATCTCGCCGCCCTCGCCCCAGCGCTGGCAGATGGAGTCTTCACCCACGGGCAGGTCGCGCGGGCCGCCCCATTGGGCGGGAACGCGGCCGCGGGCGATGAGGAAGTCGCTCATGCGCTTCACGAATTCCTTGGCGTTGGGGATGCGCACCTCGTCCGCGCCTATGTGGACGATGGGGCACATGTCCTTGGGCACTTCCTTGCAGAATTCATCCAGCAGCTCCTCCAATATCTTCATGCCTTCCTCGGTGTGCATCTTGAACCCGAAGCAGCGGTCGAAATACGAGCTGTGCCCCGGCATGTCCAGCTCCGGGATGATCTGGATGTTGCGGTCGGCCGCGTACTTGAAGAGCTCGCGGATTTGCTCGTAGGAGTATGTGTCGTTCACGTCGCGCGTGCGCTTGGAGGGGTCGTTGAGCACGGGGCGGCACTTGCACTGCACATGCCACGCCGGGTGGTCCGTGAGGTGCCATTGGAAGTAGTTCACCTTGAATCTCGCGGCCAAATCGAGCTGATGCTTCAGGCTGTCGATGGTCTGGAAGTTGCGCCCGCAGTCGTGCATGAACCCGCGCATGGAGAACGCGGGCCAGTCCTCGATCTCGCAGCAGGTCAGCGCCTTCTTGCTGCCTGCCACCATCTGGCGCAGCGTTTGGATGCCGTTGAACAGGCCAGCCTCTTTCGCGGCGGAAATCTGCACGCCCTTGGCGGTTACCTTCAGGGTGTAGCCCTCCGCGGCGTTCTCTGGAGCAGTGGCGGCGGGGTCGATTTTGAGAGTCACCTTCAGCGCGGGGGCATCCGCTGCGCCGCGCGTTTTCACATCTCCGCCCAGGCCCGCCACTGCCGTGCGCACCATGCGCCCCTTGGTGTCGCCTTGGGCATTCAGGCTCTTGCCGAAGGGCAGGTTGCTCTGCTTCCATGCCACCTTTTGGGGGAAGGGCAGGAGGTTGCACGGGGCCTGAATTTCCGCCTGCTCGGGGATGGGGGATACCCACTCGGCACGCGCTTGCGGTTGCCAGGCTACGAGCCCGCATGCCACCAGCACACTCATTGCTATCTTTCCGGCTGTCGTCATACGCGCCATATCCTAATGCATTTTCCCCCGCACCGCAAGCACGTTTTATTCTTTTCTACGGCGCGTTCCCGTGATATGGTGGGGGCATAGACGTGGCAGAGGATGCAGAACAGAAAATCCGCCTGATGGATGACGTGCTGGCAAGCCAGGTGGCTGCCGGAGAGGTGGTGGAGCGTCCCGCCTCCGTCGTCAAGGAACTGGTGGAGAACAGTATCGACGCCGGGGCGCGCTGCATCCGCGTGGAAATCAGCCGCGGCGGCATCTCCCGCCTCAAGGTGGCGGACGACGGCAGCGGCATGAGCCGTGCGGATGCGGAGATGTGCCTGTTGCGCCACGCCACCAGCAAACTGCTGGATGCGGCGGGGCTGTTCGATATCCGCCACCTCGGTTTCCGCGGCGAGGCCCTGCCCAGCATCGCATCCGTGGCGCACATCGACATCACCACGCGCCGTGCGGTGGACTTGGAGGGCACGCGCATCACCTGCGACGGCGGCGAGATGGAGCCGCCCATGAGTGCAGGTTGCGCCCCGGGCACGGAAATCTGCGTCACCAACCTCTTCTTCAACACCCCCGTGCGCCGCAAATTCCTGAAGAGCGACGAGACGGAGGCCGGGCATGTGGAGCATCAGGTGAAGCTACACGCCCTCGCGTTCCCCAACATCCGCTTTGTTTTCTCCAAGGAGGGGCAGGGCGTGTTCGATGTCCCCGCCACGCATGATTTGCGCCGCCGCATCGCCGATTTCATCGGTCGCGAGCAGGCGGCGCGCCTGATGCGCATGCGCCCCACGGAAGCGCCCGGCGTG
The DNA here is from genome assembly GCA_937905985.1 of uncultured Verrucomicrobiales bacterium. Classification (GTDB taxonomy): domain Bacteria; phylum Verrucomicrobiota; class Verrucomicrobiia; order Verrucomicrobiales; family Akkermansiaceae; genus Akkermansia. The sequence continues at coordinate 9,118 of CALCWC010000069.1, forward strand.
CGCGTGAACGGCTTCCTGATGCCGATGGCCGCCGCCAACCGCAACCGCCGCATGCAGTTCATCTTCCTCAACGGCAGGCCCATCGACGACCCCATCGTGATGCGCGCCGTGAAGGAAGGCTTCGGAGGTTTCCCCACGGGGCTGCATCCCGGCCTGTTCCTGTATCTGGAGGTGGACCCCGCGCTGGTGGATGTGAACGTGCATCCCGCCAAGCGGGAGGTGCGCTTCCGCAGGCCGTCGGAAATCACGCTCGCCGTCACGGATGCCGTGGCCGCCACGCTGGCCGCACACGCCCGCGGAGAAAGCGATGCCGAGGCCCCGGCCCCCGTTCCCCAGCCGCAAACGCCGCCTGCGGAGGCCCCCCGCACGCCGTTCAAGCTGCGTCCCGTGCTGGAACCCAGCCAGGCGGAGCTGCCCCTGCCGCCCGCACCCAAGCCGCAGGCTCAGCCAGCGGATTCTCAGGCCGCCCCCGCGCCGCAGGAGGAAGAACCCGACCTGCCGCGCTTCCGCCACATCGGCACGCTGCAGAACACCTACCCCGTGTTCGAGAACAGCGAGGGCCTGGTGCTGCTCGCGCCGCGCGCCGCAAGGGAGCGCATCATCTTCGAGCGCCTGCTGGCGGGCAACAAGCATCCGCTGGCCTCCCAGCGCCTCCTGGTGCCGGAGATTCTGGAGATGGACGCGCGCGACATGGGCATTGCGCTGGAGGTGAAGACCCAGATGGAGCAGGCGGGCTTCCTCATTTCGCTTTTCGGGCGCAACACCCTGCGCGTGGAGGCCGTGCCCGCGTTCCTGCCGCTGCGCCGCGTGGCCGCCTTTGTGCAGGAGTTGCTGCAGCTCTTTACCCGCGGGGAAGTGCGTCTCAACCGATCCCGCTCGCCTTTCGAGCCCTTCGCCATGCAGCTGGCACGCCAATACGCGCGGCAGGAGGACATCGAGCCCCTGTTGCAGCGTCCGCTTCCCCTGCTGGCGGAGCTCCTGCGCTGCGAAATCCCCTACTGCACCCCCACGGGCAAGCCCACGCTCCTGCCGTTCTCCATGAGTGAAATCAACCGCAAATTCCAAGCCCAGTAAGCCATGAAAGAAGTTTTGTACGAAGGGAAATTCCTCAACATGGCCAAGGAGGGTCGCTGGGAATTCTGCGAGCGCGTCAACGATACCCGCGCCGCCATGATTTTTGCCTGCACGCCCGACAACAAGGTGCTGCTGGTGGAGGAATTCCGCCCGCCCGTCGGCGCACGCTGCCTTTGTTTCCCCGCCGGGTTGGTGGGCGATGTGGCCCCCGAATCCGCCGCCGCAGCCGCCATCCGCGAGCTGGAGGAAGAGACGGGCTACACCGCCGCCGGCATGCAATTCCTCTTCTCCGGCCCCAGCTCCCCCGGCCTCACCTCGGAAATGCTCTCCTTCTTCCTCGCAACAGGCCTCTCCCGCGTCTCCCAGGGCGGCGGCGTGGAGGGCGAGAACATCTCCGTCCACGAGGTCCCCATGGATTCCATCGATTCCTGGCTCGCCCAAAAGGATGCCGAAGGCGTCCTCATTGATGCCCGCATCTACGCCGGCCTCTACTTCCTTCGACGTTGACTTGGCACTGCAGACTTGGCAGCGAAAAAAAGATTGACAAGTTGAACAAGGAACGATAGAAAGCTGTCAGAAGGTTGGATTTATAATAGACCCAAGTCCATCGGTAACTATATAATCAGGTAACCAATCCTGAACCGATGGCACGGGTCACAACCTTTCGTTGGGGGCAAACGTTTGTTTGCCCCCTCTTTCTTCTCTCTCCATACCGTGCCTTGCCGGCAGCCGCATTTGATTTCTTCGTAGATGCCTCTTCCAGCTCGCGCTTGCGGACTTCGATCCACGCGCGAAATCTCTCCATTTCCGCAGGAGTCACTGTTCCGAATGAAGAAGAGTTGAACATACCCGCCATATATTACGGGAAGCGCCATTTGTCAAGTTGATATTTCTGTTGAAAGGGGCGTTTTGCCGGTAGAGGATGCATACGGACGTCCGATGCGTTGGCGCAGCAGGCATCTTGGCTTGCGTTTGGGGCGGGGTGTGGTATAATCCCCGCATCATGAAATTCTCAGAAAAACTTTCTGCCCGCATTGCGGCCACGCGCTCGGCGCTCTGCGTGGGATTGGATCCCCGCCCGCAGACCGACAACATGAACGAGCTGGCGGACTGGCTGCGCAAGGTGGTGGAGGAAACCGCCCCGTACGCCGCCGCCTACAAGCCCAATATCGCGTATTTCGAGGCCATGGGGCTGCCCGGCCTGAAGGTGCTGGAGGAGCTGCTGCCGGACATGCCCAAGGACATTCCGGTCATCCTGGACGCCAAGCGCGGCGACATCGGCGAAACCCAGAAGTACTACGCTCAGGCCTATTTTGACCGCATGGACGTGGACGCGGTGACGCTCAACCCGTTCATGGGCTACGACATTCTGGCTCCGTTCCTGGACCGCCCCGGCAAGGGCGTGTACCTGCTGGCGGTCACCACCAATCCCGGCTCCGCGGACGTGGAGCAGCAGGTGCTTGCCAACGGCCGCCGCGTGTACCAGCTGGTGGGCGATATGGTGGAGCGCGCCAAGTCTGAGAATGCGGCCACGGAGGTGGGCATGGTGGTGGGTCTCACCAACGCCAACGGCCAAATCCTGGCCGAGCTGCCGGATGCTCCGCTGCTCATCCCCGGCCTCGGCGCGCAGGGGGGCGACCTCTCCGCGCTCACGGGCGGCACCCGCACGGCCCCGCCCACCATCAACGTTTCCCGCGGCATCCTCTACAAGGAGCCGGAGCTTTCCTTCGCCCAGAAGGCGGAGAAGTACGCCGCGCAGATCCGCGCAGCGCTCAACCTCTAATTCCTCCCTCCAAACGCCGTGAAGCAATACCTGGACCTCCTGCAAGACGTGCTGGACAACGGCGTGGGCCGCGAGGACCGCACCGGTACCGGCACCATCGGCGTGTTTGGGCGCCAGGCTCGGTTCGACTTGCGGGAGGGCTTCCCGTGCCTCACCACCAAGAAGCTGCACCTGCGCTCCATCATCTATGAACTGCTCTGGTTCCTCAAGGGCGGCACCAACGTGCGCTACCTCCAGGAACACGGCGTCACCATCTGGGACGAATGGGCCGACGAGAACGGCGACCTCGGCCCGGTGTACGGCTCGCAGTGGCGCGCCTGGCCGGACGGCAAGGGCGGCAGCATCGACCAGATTGCCAAGCTCATCGACGGCCTGAAGAACAACCCCTGGAGCCGCCGCCACCTGGTGAGCGCGTGGAACGTGGCGGAGGTGGACGGCATGGCGCTGCCGCCCTGCCATTGCCTGTTCCAGTTCTGCGTCATCCCCGCGCAGAGGGAAGGGGAGAAGCACGGCCTGAGCCTGCAGCTTTACCAGCGCAGCTGCGATTTGTTCCTGGGCGTGCCGTTCAACATTGCCAGCTACGCGCTGCTGCTCATGATGGTGGCGCAGGTCTGCGGCTACGAGCCGCGCGAATTCGTCCACACCTTCGGGGATTTGCACCTCTACCGCAACCACCTGGACCAGGCGCGCCTGCAGCTTTCGCGAGACCCGCGCCCGCTGCCCACCATGCGCATCAACCCGAATGTCACCGAGATTGACGGGTTCGACTACCCCGACTTCTCGCTGGAAAACTACGATCCCCACCCGCACATCAAGGCCCCCATCTCCGTATGACTCCGCATTTTACAGGGGTGGTGGCCATGGCTGCCGACCGCGCCATCGGCTTCCAACAGGGAATCCCGTGGAAGCTCAGCGAGGACATGAAGCTCTTCAAGCGGCTCACCATGGGCCACCCCATCCTCATGGGGCGCAAGACCTGGGAGAGCCTGGGCCGCCCGCTGCCGGGGCGCCAGAACATTGTGCTGACCCGCACCCCCGGCTATGCCGCGGAGGGCGCGGTGGTCATCCACGACCTCGCGGAGCTGGAGCGCATGGAGCTGCAGGATGCAGAGGTGATGGTGATAGGCGGCGCGCAGCTGTACGCCGCCATGCTCGGGAGGATGGAACGCCTCCACGTTTCCGAGGTGCAGGGCGAGTTTGAGGCGGATACCTATTTCCCGGAGTTCGCGCACCATTTCCCGCACAGGCAGGAGCTGGAGCGGTTCGAGGGGTTCACCCATGTTCTCTATTCGCGTTAGGCTGAGCAGGGAGAGTCGCCCCCTGCGCGCGCACGCCGCGGCCGGACTCGCCGCCGTGCTGTTCGGGCTGATGAGCCCTATGTGCAAGGTGGCCATGCAGGACGGTGCCATCGGCGCGCTCTCGCTGGGCATGATGCGCATTGGCGGCGCTGCCGCGCTCTTCTGGCTGCTGTCGCTCTTCCTCCCGCGCGAGCGCATCGACTGGCGGCACGATTTCCCCATGTTGGTGGGCATGTCGCTCTGCGGCATGGGCATCAACCAGTTCTTCTACGTGTGGGGGCTGGAGTTCACCTCGCCCACCAACGCGTGCGTCATTTCCACCACCACGCCCGTGTTCACGCTCATCCTGTCCATCTTGGTGCTGCACCTGGTGGTTACGCGGCGCATGGTGGCCGGCGTGGCGATTGCCGCCATTGGTGCGCTGGTGCTCATCCTGGGCAGCGGCGCGCACGGCGGCATGAGCGGGCACCCGCTGGGGGATGGCCTTTGCGTGGTGTCCCAGTTTTCCGCCGCGTGCTACTTTGTGTTCTTCGGGCGAATGGTGAAGAAGTACCGCCCGGTCACGCTCATGAAGTGGCTCTTCACCATCTCCACCATCGCCATCTTCCCCTTTGTGATTCCCGATATGGCCACCGCTCCGTGGCACCAGCTCACGCTGGATGCCGCCCTCGGCGCCGCCTACGTGGTGGTGTTCGGCTCCTTTGTCAGCTACCTCCTGCTCATTTTCGGGCAGCGCCACCTCAAGCCCCCCGTGGTGGCCACCTACAACTACATCCAGCCCGCCGTGGCCGCCGCCGCCGGTGTCCTCCTCGGCCTGGATGTCATTACCTGGCAGAAGGTTGTCGCTGTCGTTCTCATCGCCATCGGCGTCTACTTCGTCACCCACCTCCACCCGCGCTCCCAGGCAAATCCCAAATCCCAAATCCCAAATCCTCAATCCTAAGTTGTCTCCCGCCATTCCGCCTTGACAACAGGGCTTGCGCGGTGTAGATTGTCCGCGTTATGGAATACGGGCATGTTTTGGCAACGTACGGGCGGGCGCCCATGGATATGGAGCGCGGCGAGGGGTCCTACCTGTTTGATACGGAGGGACGTCGCTATGTGGACTTCTGCGCGGGTATCGCCACGTGCTGCCTGGGACATGCCAACCCCGTGGTGGTGGAGGCGTTGTGCACGCAGGCAGGCAAGCTGATGCACTGCTCCAACCTGTACGGCATTCCCGGCCAGGAGAAGCTGGCCAAGCTGATTGTGGAAGACATCATCGGCATTCCCGGCCGCGTGTTCTTCTCCAACAGCGGTGCGGAGTCCAACGATGGCATCATCAAGGTGGCCCGCCGTTTCGGCCACCGCCATCCCGCCGCCGACGGCTCGCCCAGGTACGAGGTCATCACCTTCAACAAGAGCTTCCACGGCCGCACCCTCGGCTCCATGGCCGCCACCGGGCAGACCAAGATCCAGCTTGAGTTCGACCCCCTGCTGGTGGGTTTCAAATACGTGGACTTCAACGATATCGACGCCCTGCGCGCCGCGATTTCGCCCATCACCTGCGGCATCATGCTGGAAGCCATCCAGGGTGAGGGCGGCGTGAACCCCGTGAAGCCGGAGTTCCTGCGCGCCGCGGCCGAGCTCTGCAAGGAGCACGACCTGCTGCTGATGATTGACGAGGTGCAGTGCGGCTTCTGCCGCTGCGGCGCGCACATGGGCTGGCAGGCTGTCTGCCCGGATGTGCAGCCGGATTTGGTATCCTGCGCCAAGGGCATCGGCGGCGGCTTCCCCATGGGCTGCTTCTGGGTGAGCAACCGCGCCATCGATGATGCGGGCACGCCGCTCTCCTCCATCATGAACCCCGGCTCCCACGGCTCCACCTTCGGCGGCACGCCGCTGGCCACCGCCGTTTCCGCCGCCGTGGTGCAGGAGCTGCTCAAGCAGAACCTCGCGGAGCGCGCTCGCAAGCTCGGCGAGTACATCAAATCCACCGTGGAGGGCTGGAACATTCCCTGTGTGGCGGGTGTGCGCGGCCTTGGCCTCCTCCGCGGCGTCGGTTTCGACAAAACGAAATTCCGCCACCCCCTGCCGGAGGGAACCACCCCCGCCGCCTACGTCAACAACCTTTGCCGAGAGGCCGGCCTGCTGGCTTGTCCCGCCGGGCCGGACACGCTCCGCCTCATCCCCGCCCTCAACATTCCGCAGGAGGTGCTGGACGAGGGCCTGAACATCCTCCACCAAGTGCTGACAGAAGCATAAAAGAAACGCGCGCCGGATATCGGCGCGCGTTTCCTGTCAAAAGCCGGTTGTCAGATTCGAACTGACGACCATCCGATTACAAATCGGGAGCTCTACCACTGAGCTAAACCGGCGACGCGCGGCATTTTACTGGAAGCAACGCGCCCTTGCAAGCCTTTTTTTTCTTTAATTTGCGTTTCAGGCGTGATATAATCGGCAACCGCCGGGTTCCTCTCCATTTATGCCACAAGAGAAAGCAAGCCACTATTTCCGCCAAGGGTTCAACTGCGCCCAGTCTGTCTTTGCCGCTTTTGCTGCGGAGATGGGGCTGCCGGAGGATGCAGCCCTGCGCCTACCCTCCGCCTTTGGTGCGGGCCTGGGCCGCATGCGCGGTACCTGTGGCGCCTTCGCAGGGCTTGCCCTGGTGGCCGGTTTCAAGCACGGCAACCTCACCGGTGAACCCGCCGACAAGGAACGCATCTTCGCCCTCACTCGTAGCCTGGCCGACGAGTTCCGCGCGGAGTTCGGCTCCCTGCAATGCCGCGACCTTTTGAACCTGCCCCCTGATGCACAGGAGGGCGCGCGCCCGCAGGAGAGAACCGCCGCCTACTATGCCGCACGCCCCTGCGAGCGCTGCGTGGCCTTTTGTGCCGCCAAGGCCGCGGCTATCCTGGCGGGGGAGAATTGACAATTCGCCGCGTTTGCGGGTAAAAAACGACCGGGCCGCCTTGTGGGCGACCCGGCACTGTTTTGGTTGATGTTTGTGGGTTACTTCGCGAGCGTTGCACCCTCCTTCGCATCGATGGCCTTCTTGGCCTGCTCGAAGACCGCCTTGAAGGCCTCCGGGTTGGCCACCGCCAGGTCCGCCAGGGCCTTGCGGTCAAGCTCGATGTTCGCAGCCTTCAGACCCTCCATGAATCGGGAGTACGTCAGGCCCAGGGGGCGGCAGGCGGCGGAGATACGGGCCGTCCAGAGGCGGCGGAACTGGCCCTTCCTCCTCTTGCGGTCGCGGTACTCATACTGCCATGCCTTGTACACTGCATCCTTCGCGTAGCGGAAGAGCTTGCTGCGGAAGCCGCGGAAGCCCTTGGCGCGCTGCAGGATGCGCTTGCGGCGAGCCCTTGAGGCGGGCCCATTTGTAGCACGTGCCATAGTTTTCTATTCTATTTGTTCTTGAGCAAACTGTTCTTCCTCACCTCCTGCAGTCTCGCTTGCTCTATCCCACGGGGGGGAAGGCTGCATGAAGGCCGCCCGTTTTGCGGACGGATGCTTGGCTTGGTTGCCATGTTCCTCGGCTTTAGGCGAAGGGCATGTTCTGCTTGACTGCCCAAACCTGGGTCTCGTCCACCAGAGCCGGCTTCCCAAGCGCGCGCTTGCGCTTGCTCGACTTCTTCTGGAGAATATGACGCTTACCCTGCTTGCGACGCAGAACCTTGCCCGTGCCGGTCACCTTGAAACGCTTGGCGACAGCCTTACGTGTCTTGTTGATACCACCTTTGCGGGTCATGGTGCAAAAAATATACACCCTTTTTCCCATTTGGCAAGCATAATTTTGGGAAAAATTAACTTTTTTTGTCAATGCGCCCCAAATCGGGTGCCATATGCTCACTCTCGTGCGCCCGCGGCGCGCAACAGGGAGGCGCAGCCGCTATGCCCGCCGCTCTGCGCCAGCATGAGCGCGGTTGTGCCCTCGCTGTCCCTGGCGTTCACATCGACTCCGGCTTCAATGAGTCGGACCAGTTCCCCAAGGTCGCCTTGAGCGGCCGCCTCATGCAATGTGCTCATGGCATCGGGGCAGGGCGTTTTACTCGTACTTGTCGAGCATGCCGTAGATGTCGCGTACATCGCGGCGGGATTGCAGGGCGATGAGGGCGGCAGCTGCCGCCAGCGTGGCAAGGCCGCCCAGGGCGATGACGAGTGCAAGTCTCTTGGTCATGGCTTCGTGTGGGGGATAGGGGTTAGTCTATACGGGGTGGGGCGTCCGGCACCCAGCGGCCGTCGTGGTCCTTCATGAAGGGTATTTCCACCACGCCCTCGCGCGTCAGGAAGGGCGCGGCGGTGTCGGGGTCCTTGCCCTGGGCCAGCGCCTCCATGGCCTGGCGGCAGCCGCTGATGCCGAAATCCGCCATGCGCAGCCCGTGCTCGATTTCCGCCTGCGCCGCCAGCAGCTTCGCCTTGGCCTTCTCCAGCATCTTCAGGCGGTGCGGCAGCGTTTCCGGCCCGCGCATCGTCTCGTCGAAAAACTCCTTGATCTGCGGCAGCGTGACTCCCGCCCGCTTCAGGCACAGGATGCCCATGAGCGTGCCGATGCTGGCGTCCCCGTAGATGCGACGCCCGGTCTTGGTGCGCTCCACGTGCCTCAGTAATCCCTCTTTCTCATAGAAGCGCAGGGTGTGGATGGACAACCCCGTCCTCTCTGACAAATCGGATATGGTGTACGTCTTGTGCGGCATGCGTGCTTGCCCTTTATTCCACCACACACGCCCCGCTGCGTCAAGCCAAAACCGCGCGCGCACGCGTTGCGGTTCGGGTCGCTCGCGTGCTTCAACTCAACTCGCAACAAACGTTTTTAACAAATTTTCCTTGACTTTTCCAAAATGAGGGGTACATTGGCGGTCCGCCCGTGTCTCGCTGGCATGGGCGTGCTATCCCGGCGGGTGAGACTCAGCCGCTCACCGACGTCGGATGAACTCCAAACAAACCATCATTTCAAACAAATAGAAAGACATTCGAAAATGACGAAGCATACCCTCAAGGTTAGCAAGCGCGAGGCTGTCGGCACCGGCAAGCTCAACGCTCTCCGCGCCCAGGACATCATCCCCGGCGTGATTTACGGCAACGGCCAGGAGAACATCAACGTTCAGGCCAAGGCCTCCGACGTGCGCGTCCTCCTCAACGAGGCCGACACCGACAGCATCCTCGTGAACCTGGACCTGGACGGCACCCCCGTGCTGGCCCTGGTGAAGGACATTCAGCGCAACTGGCTCAAGGACGGCGTGACCCACCTGGACTTCCAGGCGGTGACCCCGGACACCGTGGTGAAGACCAAGGTGCTGGTGAAGCTCGTCGGCACGCCCGTTGGTGTGGCCACGGGTGGCCAGGTGAGCCAGATCATCTACGATCTGCCCATCAAGTGCGCCGTGAAGGACATCCCCTGCTGCGTGAAGGCGGACATCTCCGCCCTGCAGCTGGAAGAGTCCCTGCGCATGGCCCAGGTGGAGCTTCCCGCCAATGTCACCACGCCGTACAACGGCACGGTGGTGCTGGCTTCCGTGGTGAAGCCCTAAGCCTGCCAACCATCAACTTGCAAGACCGTCCGATGACAAATCGGGCGGTCTTTTTCATTCCCCGCGCCAACGCGCGCGAACCTTCCAACGGTCCATCAACCGGTGACGGCCGTTTGCTCCTCGTCCCGCACCAAATCGCGCAGGGCGGCGTGTTCCGGAGCCTGGAGCTCGGGGTCGGCGTCCAGGATGGCGTTGGCGTCCCTGGTGGCGCGGTGGATGAGGCGGATGTCCGCCAGCCATTCCGGGAAGCACACCGCGCCCAGCCCGCTTTGCGCCGTGCCCAGCACATCACCGGGGCCGCGCATCCGGAAATCCTCCTCCGCAATCTCAAACCCGTTGGCGGTGCGGCACAGCACGTTCAACTTGTCCAGCCTCTCGTCTCCCTTCTTGAGCTTGGAGAGCAGGATGCAGTAGCTCTTGTGCGCGCCGCGGCCTATGCGCCCGCGCAGCTGGTGCAGCTGGGAGAGGCCGAAGCTGTCCGCATCGTTGATGAGCATGATGGTGGCGTTCGGCACGTCCACGCCCACTTCCACCACGGTGGTGGCCACCAGGATATGCGTCTTGTTGGCGCGGAAATCGCTCATCACGGCCTCCTTCTCGTCGCCCTGGATGCGGCCGTGCAGCAGGCCGATGCTTTCATCGGGGAAGATGGCCTTCCAGCGCTCCAGCTCGGAGACGGCCGCGGCGTGCGCGCGCTTCTCGCTTTCCTCCACCAGGGGGGAGACAATGTAGATTTGCCGCCCCGCCTTCAGCTCCGATTCCATGAAGGCGATGATGCGCTTCATGTGCGCGGGGTTGCGCAGGGCGGTTACAATCTCCCCGCGCCCGGACGGCATCTCGTCTATCACGGAAACATCCAAATCCCCGTACAGGGTGAGGGTGAGCGTGCGCGGAATGGGCGTGGCGGTCATCACCAGCACATCCGGCGCCGTGCCCGCGGAGGTAATGAATCTCTCCCTCTGCTCCACGCCGAACTTGTGCTGCTCGTCCACCACGGCCAGCCCCAGGTTTTGCGGGCGGTGTTTCTTGTAGAGCAGGGCGTGCGTGCCCACCAGCAGCCGCGGCGTGCGGTCCGCCTCCGCTGGGTTGTCCAGCTGCAGGCTGCCCGTGTCGTCCGCCCGGTCGGAGGTGCGCAGCGACACGCGGATATCCGTGTGCGCCAGCATGCGGCAGAAGTTCTTGTAGTGCTGCTCCGCCAGGATTTGCGTGGGGGCGATGAGCGCGGCCGTGTACCCGCTGCCGATGCAGTGCAGCATGGCGCATAGCGCCACCAGGGTCTTGCCGCTGCCCACATCCCCCTGCAGCAGGCGGTTCATGCGCCGCGGGGATGCCATGTCTGCACGGATTTCCTCCAGACAGCGTTTTTGCGCCGCCGTGGGCGCAAAGGGCAGGGCGGCAAGCAGCTCCTGCACGTAGGCATCGTCCGTGGCCGTCACCATGCCGCCCGTCTCCTGCGCGCGGCGTCGCCTCCACGCCACGCGGAACTGCTGGGCAAAGCACTCCTGCAGCGCAAAGCGCATGCGCGCTTTCTTGTGCAGCTCCTCATCCTCGGGAAAGTGGATATCCTGCAGCGCCTGGCGGTAGGGGTACTTGGGCGCCACATCGTACCCGGCGGGCGAGAGCTGCTGCGGCAGCTGCTCCAGCAGCTTCCAAACCAGCGCGCGGTATGTCCGCGGCGGCATGCCCGACATGCCGCGGTAGATGGGCACAAGGCGCCCGGTGTGGATGAGCGTTTGCCGGCCCGGCGCTTCCGGCGCGGGCTGGTGCGGCCCGCCCAGGGCGGCCTGCATCAGGCGTTGCCCGGCGTCCTCCTCCTCCATCTGCTCAAAGTCCGGGTTCACCATGATGAGCCTGCCGCCGTACTCCTTCACGCGGCCGTAGATGAACAGGTTCATCCCCACCGCCAGCAGTTTCGCCACGTACGGCATGTTGAACCAGCGCAGCGTCAGCCGCGCGCCGTGCGGGTCGCCCTCCGCTCCCACGGATAGCTCGTAGTACCGCTTGTAGGAGAACTTCCACCCGGCCGTGTACACGTGCACCTGCAGGCTCACCGTCTCGCCGTTCTGCACTCCCGCCACGTCGCCGCTGCGCCGGCGGTCCTCGTAGCGCCGCGGCATCCGCATCAGCACGTCACCCACTGTCTCCAGGCCTGCCGCCTGAAGGGCCTTCAACTCCCTCGGCGCCAGCCACGGCAGCGTGCCCAAGGCGTCGTCCGGCTGCAAGGCCCTGTTCATCGTTCGGGGGATATCAGCGGTTGGAGCGTCCGTTGTTGATGCAGCGGTAGTAGTAGTCGATGCGCGAGAGGAACCACGACCACTTGGGGCCGGGGCGCCCGTTGGTCATCAACGGCGCCGGGCAGTTCTTGCGCGTCCAGTGGTAGTGCGGCACCACGTGGCGCATGTTGATGCGGTAGCGCTTCATCAGAACCGCCGTCAGCTTCGCTGCGCGGTTCCACGTGCGGTAGTGGTTCTGCCCCAGGCTTTCCGCCTCGCACATTTCAATGCCTATCGAGTTGTTGTTGCCTGCGGCTGAGCCCGCGTGCCAACCCGTCTCGTTGAGCGGCAGGTTCTGCACCACCATGTACTGGTCCGCCGTGAAATGCCAGCTGCGGTTGGTGATCGACCCGTTCGTCAGCGCGCGAGAATGCTGCAGCGCCGTGGCCGACATGGAATGGTTCGCCGTGCTGTGGATGGTGATGAACGTGGGCTTCATGCGCTTGGCCGCGCGGCGAGGACGCGATTTCGGCGACATCATGCGCACCTTGATATTGCACTCGCGCGCCAGTCGCTGCATTGTGCGCGGCACCAATGCCTGCGTGGCCGGCGTGAACTTGTATCCCCGCGGTGTCTTCAGATACGGGTTCTGCGTACATCCCAGCAATCCCACCAGCGTCAGTATTGCCACAGTGGCTATCTTTCGCATCCCTAGCATGCCCTCTATTTTGCCACGCCTCCTCCCCGTTGGCAAGTTTATTCATTTTGCCTGCCGAAATGAAGCCGCAAATCCTCTCTTGTGGCCCAGAGATATGCGCGATGAACGCAAGGGGGCATCCATTGGTTTGGAGAGTAGAGGGATGTGCGTGATCACGCGGTTTGCTGATGGCATTATCGTCTCTTTCCCATGCACCCCGCGCATGCGGGGTGCTGCCTTGCGCCGAGCCCACGGTGAAAACCGTGGGGATAGCCACGTTGGACGTTTCGGAACGGAACCCCGCCTTGTGCGGGGTGGATTCGGGGTCGGTTCGCATTCCACCTGTCTCGGCGTAGCCTTGGCGAAGACGGGTCAATTGCTTGCCTCGGCGTAGCGCGCAGCGCGAAGACGGGTAAATTCCCTTGACTTTCTCATGCTCTCTGCTATACTCCCTGCACCACGCACGGATAGCTCAGTGGTAGAGCGGCTGTTTTACACGCAGTTGGTCGGGGGTTCAAATCCCTCTCCGTGTATCCAACCGGAGCCG